>NZ_PHNG01000451.1:0-96326 GCF_002803435.1 Bacillus sp. mrc49
ACAAGCTGGAGTGGAAGTTTTATTCATTTTTGATGCAGCCGGCAGTTTGAAACTGTCGAATAACGAAATTAAAAGAATGAAAAATGCCGGTATAAAAGCCTTCCCGTTTTCTCCTTTGAAAAATGGTTTTTTCAATCAGAAATTCAATTTCAGGAATCACCGGAAGATCATCATTATCGACGGGGAGATTGGCTTTGTCGGCGGCTTGAATGTCGGTGAGGAGTATTTAGGAAGAAATAAAGAGATTGGATTCTGGAGGGATACACATATGGTCCTTAAAGGGGAAGCGGTATATATGCTTCATACCGTTTTCCTTTTGGATTGGGAATATGTCAGTGGCGAAGATGTATTGCAGGAGCGTCCGGAACTGAAAAGCGAAGGCGGAAAAGGGGACGGAGCTGTCCAGGTGGTGGCAAGCGGGCCGGATACACAGCAGGGAATCATGAGTGATTTTTACTATGCGCTTATCAATAGCGCTACTGAATCAATTTGGATCGCCAGTCCATACTTCGTCCCTAATCAAGCGATCAAAGCGGCGATTAAACATGCAGCCGTAAAAGGAATTCAAGTTAGGCTGATGGTTCCTGCGGTAAATGATGGTTTCTTGACTCAATACGGAAGCCGCTCTTATTTCGGGGAGCTGCTTCAATATGGCGTTGAAGTTTATTCCTATAAAAAAGGTTTCTTACATCAGAAACTCATCATCGTGGATGGCGATATTGCCTCCATTGGTACGGCAAACATGGATATGAGGAGTTTTCATCTGAATTTCGAAGTCAATGTCTTCCTTATGGGCAGCCGTTCCATCGGTGATCTTATCACTCACTATAAGGAAGATATGCTGGACAGTGAAAAACTTGACCCCATTACTTATAATAATCGCAGTATGCTCGAACGTTCAAAAGAATCATTTGCCAGGTTGTTTTCCAATGTACTCTAATGGGAAAACAACCGAATCAATAGTATAGTGGAAAGGAAAAGAAATTAACGGGTATAAGGAGAGTTTAAGAGAATATGAAATTGGTTTCCTGGAACGTAAATGGAATTAGGGCTTGTGTGAAGAAAGGGTTTTTAGATTATTTTAAAGAAGTTGATGCGGATATATTCTGTCTTCAAGAAACGAAGCTTCAAGAAGGACAAATTTCCCTTGAACTTGATGGGTACCATCAATATTGGAATTATGCGCTGAAAAAAGGGTATTCTGGGACTGCCATTTTTACAAAGGAAAAGCCGCTCTCAGTGAAATATGGTGTAGGCGACTTGACCGAGGAACCAGAAGGAAGGATCATCACCCTCGAATACGAGAAATTTTATATGGTGAATGTCTATGCACCAAATGCCAAAAGGGATTTGACGAGGCTCGATTATCGTCTCGAATGGGAAGAAGCGATGATCGAGTACCTTAAGGAACTTGACATGGTTAAACCGGTCATCTTCTGCGGCGATCTTAATGTCGCACATCAGGAAATCGATTTGAAAAACCCCAAACCTAACATCGGAAATTCAGGTTTTACGCTTGAAGAACGTGGTAAGATGACTGAATTGCTTGATTCAGGTTTCATTGATACATTCCGCCACTTTTATCCGTTACAGGAAGGTGCCTATACTTGGTGGTCGTATATGAGCAAAGTAAGAGAGCGGAATATCGGTTGGAGAATCGATTATTTCATTGTTTCAAAACGATTGTCCAATTCTCTCATGGATGCAAACATCCACTGTGATATCATGGGTAGCGATCATTGCCCGGTCATCTTGGAAGCAAATCTTTAATCAGGATAAATCCAGTTATATGGGGATACTATTGATTATCATAATTCAATAGGAGGTAATTAGATGAAAACATTCATCGTTGGTTTCCATCAGGAAGATAATGTAGACAGCATGCAGGTGCAAAAACTGACAGCCGCTGAGTTTGAAAAAACGACGTCCCGTGGATTTCGCAGGTTATTTGATTTGGACACTAATATCGGCTATTTCGTCTTTTTTGATGCTGAAGATGATGAAGGGGATTTATCGCATTTGGTTTTACAGTATGAAGAAGATAATCAGGACCCAAGTGATTGTTATTCCTTTGCCAAACCTGATTTTTATGAATTCATGGCACTTTATTTACAGGGCATGAATGACAGTGAAGAATTGGAAGAAGACGATGAAGAAGAATATGGTCCCATTCATCATCTTGCCCATTTGATGTTCCATATCGTTGAAGAAGGGAAATCCGTAAAACCTTAACGGACGTATCGGGAAATGATAGGAACATGTGAGCTTTGTCAAAGGGACGGAATTGAATTGACCGTCCATCATTTAATACCGAGAGAAGAAGGAGGCAGTCATTTACCGACTGCCGCTCTTTGTAAATCATGCCATAAACAGATCCACGCGTTATATTCAAACAAGGAGCTGGCCATCCGCCTCTATACGATCGCATTGCTAAAAGATGATGATTCATTGAAAAAATATATAAAGTGGATTAAAAAACAGCCGTCAACGAAAGCAGTGAAAATAAGGAAATCAAAAACCAAATAAAAGGGGAAAGCCATCTTTCATGTTGGCTTTCCCCTTTTGCTTTTAGCTTGCCTTATTTTTCAACCGATCCAGTAAAAATCCGCCTTTGAAGTAACGCGGCTCATACGAAATGATGAAAGCCTTCGGTTCGAATTTTTCTACGGTTGCGATCAATTCTTGCTCACGGTTTCGTTTCGTCAAGATTTCCATTCGATAACGGTTGCTATCCCTGCCCTCACCTGTATAGAGAGTAACACCAAATCCATTGTTCCTAAGTGTATCAACTAACTGTGCATTTTTGGATTGAGTATTGACGGTTACATTTATGTAGCCGATGGCGAGTTTCTGCTCAATTTTCGTTCCAAAAATAATTCCGATTCCAAAACCGACAGCATATACAACCATGGCCAGGATGCTCTGGTCGCCGCCAAATACAAGCGATAGTCCAAAAACATACACTAGCATTTCTGCAATGCCCAGTATCGAGGCAAGTACGGTGATATTTTTCACTAAGAAAATGGTTCGCAACGTGTAAATCGGTACATAAATAAGTTGCAATAGTAAAATCAGAAGTATTTCTTTCAAAAGAGCACCTCACCATATCTTCTAGTTATATTCCGATGTCTGAGCATAGGGGATGAACATCCCATATGTAACATCTTCCATAATCTAACCACAATTCATAAGCGGAATTCAATGGGAATATTATGTATTTTTTGTGTCTGTTTTTCGTGAAGGAATTTAATCATATTTTATCTTTTTAGAGGTTCTCAACATACTCTTTTTATTGGAAATTTGGTATCATTATCCTTAATCATTCATTGGGGGATTGATCATGATTAATTATGACGGGCGGATTTTTAAGGCAAAGGTCAATTCAGAAAACGGGGAAGTTTCGGGCAGTACGTCCTTTCATTATTCACAGGAAGGCTCCATTCTTTCAGCGATCTATCAAGGCGGTGAAATTGTGAAAGGGAGCTTGATAGGACTCGTCAATCCTGATGGAACTCTTCAATTCCGCTATAATCATGTCAATGAAAAAGGGGAAATTAGAGGAGGCAGCTGTTTTTCCACACCAGAGATATTGACTGACGGAAGAATACGATTGCATGAAAAATGGAAATGGTCAGATAACGAGCAGACCGAAGGACATTCGATCATTGAAGAGCAGGAAAGATAACTTAATCCATTATAGAAAGGCGTGATGACAATTACGACGATTTGTTTAGTAAGGCATGGACAGACGGATTGGAATGCACAGGGAAAGCTGCAGGGGCAGACAGATATTCCGTTAAATGAACTCGGAAAGATACAGGCACGTCAATGCGGTGAATTTCTGATGAAAGAAGATTGGGATGTAATCATTACAAGTCCGCTTATAAGGGCAAGGGAAACGGCTGATATCATTGCTCATTATATGGATGTTCCGGTAATTGAGAAAATCGAATTCATTGAAAAGAATTTTGGAGCCGCAGAAGGATTGACAGCAGCAAAAAGGGAGGCAACATATAAAAATAAAGCATATCCGGGCCAGGAAAGCGAGAAGGCCCTCACTAACCGCCTGATGAAGGGACTTCAAGAAATCCAGGAGGAATATCCAGAAAAGAAAGTGATACTTGTTGCACATGGAGCCGTTATTCATCTCATCTTACGTTTGATGTCCAACGAATCAATTGTATCCAATGATATGCGTTTGTCCAATGCATGCTTGAGCACGATAAGATTCGAGGTCGATTCTTGGATCATTAAAGATTTCAATCAAATAAAACATTTGTCATAATGATCTAAAAGGTAAATGAATCGATGGAAGGTTCACAATAGCTCATGAAGGAAAGAGGAAATCATGATTAAAAAGAAGACGGCAATGGTTTTAGGGGCAACGGGAGTGGTCGGTACCCAGCTTGTTAAACAACTAAGCGATAGCCATGTTTATAATGAAATCCATTTGCTGACAAGAAGGCATGTGGATATGCATGAACCGAATTGCACCGTACATATTGTAGATTTCGACCGTTTATCAACGTTTGCCCATTTATTTAACGTCACGGATGTTTTTATTTGTTTGGGTACAACGATAAAGAAGGCTAAATCAAAAGAGGCTTTTCGTAAAGTGGATTATACCTATGTTATGGAAGCGGCGAAAATCGCGAAAAGCTGCCATGTTGAAAAATTACTCGTCATAACGGCTATGGGAGCCAATTATAAATCGGCCTTTTTTTACAGTCGTGTGAAAGGTGATGTAGAAAGCGGACTTCAACAGTTAGCCATGAACTCGGTCCATATATTTCGCCCTTCATTACTTCTTGGCGAAAGAGAGGAATTCCGGGCAGGTGAGAAAATCTCTGGCATGTTGAGCTCCATCGCACAATTCATCTTCATTGGACCTCTGCGTCCCTATCGTGCCATACAAGCAAAAAAGGTAGCCGCAGCCATGTATGCCGCAGCCCAAACATCTTCCCAAGGCATTCACATTCATCCTTCAGATGAAATCGAGAAGCTGGCAATTTCAAATGATCAGTAAACAAACTCATGAGTTTGTAGACAAAGGGGTCCGGAATTTTTAAATTCCAGACCCTTTTGAAATCCCCTTTGGGTAAAGCTGGTATGTATTCTTCGTTAAATAGGTAGCCGAAGTGGAAGGAAAAATTAAAGAAGGCTTTTTCCCATACTTTGTCGCTAATCCTTTTACAATGCTGATTTTTACGGAGGGCGGGCTCTTTTCGAAAAGATTGTTGTTTTTAAAACGAAACGATTTAAGGTTGGTTGGAGCACACCTGCGGGAGCAGCGGTACAGGTAATTCCCTTCAGGCATTCACGCCGAGAAGACTCAAAGCCTTATAAAAATCCAAAAATCTATCTGATGCGATTTAGAGTAATCCCATTGTGATGGGAAGACTTAGCCGGTTCTCTTTCATAAATCCGCGTTGACGAACGTATGTTCCTTGTTGTAAAATGGAAACATGGGTGGGTAATAATGTTAGATGATCATTCAATTGATAAATGAGCCATGACAGTTACTCGGGGTTTTACCAAAAAAATTAGAATCAAAGGGGTTATTTATTATGAGCATGAGGTTGTCTCCCTATTTAATGATGAATGGTAATGCGAAAGAAGCGATTGGATTTTACGAAAAAGCATTGGATGCGCAAGTCCTTTTTACACAAACTTTTGGCGAAATGCCAGAAAACCCGGAATTTCCTTTGCCAGAGGAAGCGAAGGAACTTGTGTCACATGCCATGGTGAAGGTTGGGGAAACGGATCTAATGTTTTCAGATTCATTTCCAGGGCAAACGAGTCAGACAGGTGATCAAGTTACGATTTGCATCTCAACTGACGATATCGAGAAATCAACCAAGATTTTTGAAGCCCTATCGCAAAATGGACAAGTGAAAATGCCATTGCAGGAAGCCTTTTTTAGCCCTGCTTATGGAATTGTTACAGACAAATTCGGTATAACCTTCCAGATTTATACAGAGGGGCAAAAATAACTTTTTAAAAATGCCCAATAAAATGAAACCGTGTTAATCGCTTTAGTGTCAATAAGGTAAGGGATAGTGAAAATATTGCCATAGTAATCCCTTAATCGGCATGGTTGAAAGATTAAGTCCCAATCCCTCATTTGCCTCATTTAGGGATTGGGATATTTAAATGGGCTCAGTGTTCTTATCCGTATTTTTCTTGTACATGATTTGGGCTTAATACCAATGGAATTCTTTCGTTATCCTGCTGTGATATCT
Organism: Bacillus sp. mrc49; assembly: GCF_002803435.1. Lineage (NCBI taxonomy): Bacteria > Bacillati > Bacillota > Bacilli > Caryophanales > Bacillaceae > Bacillus > Bacillus sp. mrc49. The sequence continues at coordinate 6,243 of NZ_PHNG01000451.1, forward strand.
GTCATCCAATCTTTATCTGTTTGTTTTTTGTTTGAAAAGGAGCTGTGCTATTATTTATTGGATTACAAGTTGATAGTGCCAAAGGAACTCAGTACAGCTATAGTGGAACAGCAGCACTGGCTATACATGAAATGCAGGCTGATGGCGGAATTGTTGAGTACATAACATATATCGATTTTCGAACAATGTGCCCCATCCTAAGGTAGAAGGCCCATTCTTTCGTAGTTAGTCCAGCATCATTCCGCATTTCATGGTGAGTAGAGGGAAAGGTGAAAAATGTGAACACAGATCAAGCTTTCGACCTGTTAAAGGATGCAGGTGTAACAGAAAGTAGTAGTATACAAACTGTCAGGCGTTGGCTGCGTGAGGGCAGGATTAAATACGAGGGAGGGAACGGGAGTAGAAAAACAGGATCTACGATGGATGACACAGAGCTGGCATTTGACTTGTTAAAGGATGCAGGCATTTCAGAAAATGTTCGTTTACAGGTTGTCAGGCGTTGGCTTAATGAAGGCAGGATTATATACGGGGGTAAAAGCAAGCGGGATTCTGGATATATCAACGATGATGCGACCAAAAATCTGTCTATAAATGATGTATCGGCACAAAACAAGGATGAAATCATACATCGATTAAGGTTAAAAATACAAGCTCAAGATACGCATATAGAAGGAATGGAAGCACTCCATGAGACTGCCAAAAAAACATTAATTCAGCAAAGAGAAATGTATAAAAAGGAAGTAGTCATGCTTAGGAATGAGAAAAGCCAATTGCAAAATGAAGCGGGCGATCTGTTAACGGAAAATATTGAATTACGTAATGAATTGACGAAACGGAAGCAAAATCAAACGGGCCATTTCAATTCCGCCCCCACTGCCCGATCAGATGATTATAGCAAAAAATTAGGGCTTTCAAAAAAAGCTACCGTTAAAGAAGTATTAGCAGGATATAAAGGACTATTAAAAATAACGCATCCTGATCATAACGGCAATGCTAAGGTATTTCATTACATTAAGACAGATTATGATAACTTTAGAAAAGGCAACAACGGGATATGATGTTGCTGAAAAATTGAGGTCGTTGAAGCGGCCTTTTTGTTTTGCCATCTATAGAAAATCTTATTGTATCACTATAGTCGATCTAGTTACGCTGATAATTTACTTTAAAGAACTCCTAATATCTTACGTAAATAACCGGATCCATTTAAAGGGGTGATCGTTCAGGACGTTGTAGATCCACAAAATGTTGGTTCAGTCGGAGGTTTCATGCGCTTCTTAGCCAATACGGCTGGAATACTTGGTCCAACGGTAACAGGGTACCTTGTCCAAGTATCCGGAACCTATACAGCAGCATTTCTGTTAGCGGGCAGTTTAGCAATTTTCGCATCATTGGCGGTAATATGGTATGTAAAACCTTTAATTTGGAAGTGTTGAACATTAACAACCAAATGGACTTTGGATAAAGTGAATGGACTCCAAGGTTTAATAGTACGTGAGTTATTGCGGCAATAAATTAAAGCAGTAAAAGGCGGATATATTAGCCGATTAGACCATCAGACAGTTAAATTACCGAAAAGGGAAGGTTTATTTACCTTGTGAATATTTTAAAAATAACCTCGTCAGAATATATGTATAAAAACAAACTAAAAACAAGTAAGTAAGACTTAAGTTCCTTCCTTGGAATTATCCTATACACAAATGGTTTTCAAATGGTTTTCAAATGGTAAATAATCGTTTTAAAAAAGGGAATTCGATATTTTTGTTGAACTTGAATATTGTGGGCCGTTTTGCAGTTTGAAGATTTAACTTTTTCGTAAGCGTTTACATGTGTTTGTCATCTTTGTCCTTGAGCAGGCCTGTGGACTATCATATTATTTTGCATTGATGCATCAAACCAAATCTTTTGCGAATGGAGGTTAACTTATGGTTAACACGATGGCGGTCAATAAGGATGAGTCACGTTCCTTCTTCACGAAAGAGCACTTATTATTTCGACAGTCATTTCGTGAATTTCTTGATAATGAGGCTGTTCCCCATTATGATCACTGGGAAAAAGTGGGGGAAATACCACGCTCATTTCGAAAGAGAATGGGGGATAATGGATTTTTAAGTCCATGGCTTGATGTCGAATTCGGTGGATCCGGTGCAGACTTTGCCTATTCAGTTGTAGTGGCAGAGGAATTGGAAAGAATCGGATCTGGCTTAGCAGGAATATTCATTGATTCAGATGTTGTGGGCCGCTATATTGCTTCATTCGGAACAATTGATCAAAAACATAGGTTTTTACCTGGACTCAGCTCTGGTGAACTGATTTCTGCTTATGCGCTTTCGGAGCAGGATGCCTCTCCTCATCAAACCACTGCCGTCAAAAAAGATGGGTATTATCGAATCACGGGAGCAAAAACATTCATTACGAACGGTTATAGGGCCGACTTATTGATTGTAGCCTGTAAAAACGATTTTGGAGTCGGTCCTGACGGTATCAGCTTGCTGCTGGTGGACAAAGATACTCCTGGATTGACAATGGGCAGGAAGAGCGTAAAGGATGGCAAGAATGGTCTGGAAACAGCTGACCTTTTTTTTGATGACGCTGCAGTCCCACTCGGGAGCCTCATTGGGGAGGAAGGGAAAGGGCTATCCTATTTCAATCAAAATCTACAGCGGGAAAGCCTTATGCGTGCGATTATATCTTTAATGGCAGCAAAAGAAATGTTCCATTTGACGAAAGGATATGTAAAAGAAGGCAAAACCTTTAATAAGAACATTAGCCAATGTCCAAAAACGAGGTATACGTTTGTTGATATAGCGACAGATATTCAAGTGGGCAGTACGTTTGTCGATGATTTGATCTGTAAACATATGAATGGGGAGAGTATCATCACTCAGGTCTCGATGGCTGAATATTGGATCACAAAAATGTCCAAACGAATATCTGACAGATGCATGCAGGTACATGATGGGTACGGTCATAGGAGTGACGATAAGATTATCAGGCGTCATCGGGACATTTCCGTGTTTTCCACCCGTACAGGGCCAACTGACATCATAAAAAATCTCTTTGCCAATCCAACCGGATTGGATGCATGATGTTAATTTGAATCTACTAACTGCCTTTTTAAAAGGGCAGTTTTTTTATTCCCTTTTTTTTCTATATAAATACAAAGAACTAGGAATTTACACTTTAAATGTTTAAGAGATTTACTGTCTGGGTATAACAGACTGTGCATATAAAAGGTAATATTTTTGTAAAATTTGTAATCATTTACGAATGATGGAGGTGCTTGTTATGTTAAAAATTGAAAATGTATCAAAAATCTATAAGGGAGGCAAGAAGGCTGTAAAAAATATATCACTGGACATAAAAAAAGGAGAGTTCATTTGCTTCATTGGTCCAAGTGGCTGTGGTAAAACGACGACCATGAAAATGATTAACCGTCTAATTGAACCGTCAGAAGGTCAGATCCTAATTAATGGTGAAAATATAATGGATAAAGACCCGGTTCAATTAAGAAGGGAAATTGGGTACGTTATTCAGCAAATCGGACTTTTCCCACATATGACGATTCTGGAAAATATCACGCTCGTTCCAAAACTTCTTAAATGGGAGGAACAGCGAAAAAAAGAACGTGCACTTGAATTGCTTCAGCTTGTCGATATGGGTCCTGAATATTTAGAAAGGTATCCACACGAACTGAGCGGCGGGCAGCAGCAAAGAATTGGCGTGCTGAGAGCACTTGCTTCCAATCCGCCCCTGATTTTAATGGATGAACCATTCGGTGCACTCGATCCGATAACCCGCGATGCCCTACAGGAAGAATTTAAAAATCTCCAGCGTACACTGAACAAAACCATCGTTTTCGTGACTCACGACATGGATGAAGCAATTAAGCTAGCCGACCGGATTGTCATTTTGAAGGGTGGGGAAATCGTTCAAGTGGGGACACCGGATGAAATACTCAGAAACCCAGTGAATGAATTCGTCGAAGAGTTCATAGGAAAAGATCGATTGCTTCAAACAAGACCTTATGTTGAGTTGGTGGAACAAATCATGAGTCGTAATCCGATATCGATTACAGAGGAAAAGTCTCTTACCGATGCCATCAAGATCATGCGCGAGAAAAGGGTGGATTCCTTACTTGTGGTCGATGAGCAAAATGCTTTGAAGGGCTACGTGGATGTAGAAACGATCAGTGAATACCGTAAAAAAGCTACATTCATCAGTGAAGTGATTAATACAGAAGTATATTCAGTGAAACAAGATTCTTTAATCCGTGATTCCGTTCAAAAGATCCTGAAACGGGGATTCAAATATGTGCCGGTAGTTGATCACAATAAACACTTGGTAGGAATTGTCACCAGGGCAACACTAGTCGACATTGTATATGACAGCATCTGGGGAGAGGAAGAAAGTCAAATAGCTGAAATGGTTGAAATGTTCTAGGAGGTGTATAAGATGGAAACTTTGCTTGATTTTTTACAAACGAACTGGCAAGAATTGATTTTTAAGGCATGGGAGCATTTATACATATCCTTGATCGCCGTGTTTCTTGGAATAATTATTGCCGTCCCCCTTGGCATTCTGCTGACTCGCATGAAAAGGAGCGCTTCCTTCATAATCGGGATTGCTAATATTATGCAGACGCTGCCGAGTCTTGCAGTACTTGCCTTTTTCATTCCTTTCCTGGGGGTAGGGAAGACACCCGCAATTATTGCCTTATTTTTCTATTCTGTTTTACCCATACTCAGGAATACATATACAGGCATCAAAGGAGTAAATGAAAATTTGCTGGAATCCGGGCGGGGCATCGGGATGACCAGCTGGGAGCGGATTCGCCTTGTTGAATTTCCGCTTGCCTTATCCGTCATCATGGCAGGGATTCGCACCGCTTCCGTCTATTTAATAGGTTGGGCCACCTTGGCTTCCTTCATCGGAGGGGGAGGACTCGGGGATTACATTTTCATCGGTTTGAATTTATACCAAACAGAATATATCATCGCTGGTGCAGTGCCAGTCATTATCATGGCCATCGTGGTCGATTATGTTTTCTCGATCATAGAACGAAAAGTCGTTCCTAAAGGGTTAAAGGGAATGAAGGAAGCTGCTTGAGGAGGAATACCATGCATAACAAAATAAAAACTTCAATGATAATCGCCCTGTTGGCTAGTACTTTGATCATCAGTGGCTGTTCTTTGCCTGGATTGGGTTCGTCTTCAGAATCTACGGTGAAGATCGGTGCTCAAAGTATGACGGAATCCGAGATCCTGGCAAACATGATCGCTCAACTCCTTGAGCGAAATACGGACCTCGATACGAAAATCATCAAAAATTTAGGTTCTAACTTCGTTCAGCAAAAAGCGATGGAAACAGGAGATATCGACATTGCCGCAACTCGCTATACAGGTACGGATTTAACAAGTGTTCTGGGACAGGAAATCGAAAAAGATCCAGAAAAAGCAATGAAAATCGTCCAAAGGGAATTCAAGAAACAATATGGATTTAAATTTTTCGATTCGTATGGATTCGATAACACATATGCCTTTACAATTTCAAATGAACTTGCCGAGAAAAAAGGCTATGAGAAAATATCTGATTTAATGAACGATGCTGGTGAGCTTAGATTGGGTGTCGATAGTGCTTGGCTGAAAAGAAAAGGGGACGGATATAAAGGATTCGTCGATACATATGGCTTGGAATTTGGCGAAACATACCCGATGCAGATTGGTTTGGTGTACGATGCCGTCAAAAGTGGACAGATGGACATAGTCCTTGCATACTCTTCGGATGGCCGTATCAAGGTCAATGATTTGAAGCTTTTAGAAGATGACAAACACTATTTCCCCCCTTATGACTGTTCACCTGTGGTCACTGAAGAATTATTGAAGCGTTACCCGCAGATCGAAGACGAGCTTAATAAGTTAATAGGTGAAATTAATACGGAAACGATGCAGGAGCTGAACTATGAAGTGGATGGGAACTTAAAAGAACCATCCGTCGTGGCAGCGGAATTCCTTAAAGCTCATCACTATTTTGAATAACGGGAGGTGCTAATGAATGGAAACCTTACAACAGCTGGGAACGTATTATTCCCAAAACTGGATGTATGTGCTTACTGAGTTTTATCGTCATTTTTTAATGTCCGCTTACGGTGTATTATTTGCAGCCATCATAGCCATCCCGGCAGGCATTTTCATCGCTAAGCATAAGAAATTGAGTACATGGGTATTTTCGATAACGAATGTGATACAAACTACACCAGCACTGGCAATGCTTGCTCTCCTCATGCTAGTGATGGGATTAGGGACGAATACCGTAATTTTGTCATTATTTTTATATTCCCTATTGCCGATCCTGAGGAATACTTATGTTGGAATTACAAGCATAGAACAAGCTTATTTAGATTCCGGCAAGGCAATGGGCATGACCAAATTCCAGCTTCTTCGAATGGTTGAACTGCCATTATCCCTATCAGTCATAATGGCCGGTCTACGTACAGCACTTGTCGTGGCAATTGGAGTCACTGCGGTCGGTACATTCGTTGGCGCAGGCGGCCTGGGCGATATCATCGTCAGGGGAACGAACGCTTCCAATGGAACGGCAATCATTCTCGCTGGTGCCATTCCGACGGCATTGATGGCCATCCTTTCAGATTTATTGCTTGGGTGGATCGAGCGAGCACTTTCCCCCATTAAAAAGAAAAAAACGCATACAGCTTGATGTATAACAACAAAGCACTGAAAGGGACCGATGCAGCTCATGCAACGGTCCCTTTCAGTTGGCATGCAAAGGTGGCATCAATGTCATCAATTCCGAAATGGATCTCAAGCGATGCATAATTAGTTTTTTATTTGCGAAAAAGGGTAACTATAAGGGGAGTGAAAAAATATATAAGGGGAATCGATCATGAAACTGACACCAGAACAACGAATCGAACTACATGGCTTTAATAATCTGACGAAGTCGTTAAGCTTTAATATGTATGACATCTGCTATACAAAAACCCGGGAAGAGAGAGAGGCTTACCTGGACTATATCGACGAGCAGTACAATGCAGAGAGGCTTTCAAAAATATTGCATAACGTGGCGGATTTAATTGGGGCACATGTGTTGAATACGGCGAAGCAGGATTATGTTCCCCAAGGCGCAAGTGTAACGATCCTTGTTTCAGAGGGTCCTGTCGTCGAGGTGCCGACTGGTACTTACGAGGAATCACCAGGTCCATTACCGGATAATGTGGTTATGCAGCTGGACAAAAGCCACATTACCGTTCATACATACCCTGAGTTTCATCCCAATGAAGGCATTAGCACCTTCAGAGCTGATATCGATGTTTCCACCTGTGGGGAGATATCTCCTCTTAAAGCACTTAACTACCTGATCCATTCCTTCGATACCGACATCATCACAATCGATTATCGTGTAAGAGGGTTCACGCGCGATAAGGACGGCCAGAAATTGTTCATTGATCATGATATCAATTCGATTCAAAACTATATTCCTGAAGAAGTGAAGGGACTATATGACATGATTGATGTGAATGTATACCAGGAAAATATCTTCCATACAAAATGTAAGCTGAAAAGGTTCGATATCAATAATTATTTATTCGGGTATACGGAGGAAAAGCTAAATGCCGAGGAACGGCAGGAAATAATAGAAAGGCTCCAAACCGAAATGGACGAAATTTTTTATGGAGCTAACGTTCCTCATCCAAAAGAGAAAAATCGCCTCTAAATAGTGGAATAAAACGAGAGAAGTCCAAACCCTCCAAAACGGTGAACAAGTTGGATGCGAGATAGTTGCTTATGTACAGTCCAGTCTTGTCAATGCGTTGCCCCCCTCTTGAAAACTATGCTGGGAAACTTGTTATCATCTTGGCTGGTACTTACATTTTCACATCCAATATTAACAACCCAGCTACCTTCATATCAGAAGAGCAGCTGGGTTTCTTAGTTATATACATCCAATCATCTATATACCTATTCTGTTCAGTTCGTAAAAAAACAGCTGCTCAATGTATTAATTGCACCCGATTGGCGAAGAAAACGCAAGAAAATAGCTAACTATAGTCAATTTACTGACGTACGTGCTATTTTTTTAATCCAGCTGCATAGTAAGGACCATTTACCGTAATGGTCGTTAGGATACGAGCCATTTCTTGTGGGGTTTCTTCTCCGCCACTTTCCAACCATTGTTGAATGACCCCTATTATTGCAGTTCCCATATAAGAAGCTAAATATTGTCCTGGAACGAGAAAATTTTCCTCCTTTATAAATGCACTTGGATTATTTCCATAAAGGGTTTCCCACATAAATTCTTTCAGTCTTGTTTGAAAGGATAAATCTCCTTTTGGTCCTAACACTGCTTTCATAAAGTCACTATTTATATGTAAATACTCAAATAATGAAACGGTTAAGGAAAATGGCGTTAAAGTCTGGGAATCAGTCTCAAGTGCAGCAATGACACTTGGGAAGTTCTTTTTTGTTATGGCGGACATATCAAGCATAATTTCTTCTTCACATTTATTCATTAAATCAAATTTATCTTGGTAGTGTGCATAAAATGTGCCCCTATTAATTTTCGCCCTAGTGGTTATGTCTTTAACCTTAATTGCTTCAAAGCCTTTTTCATTTATCAATTCTACCAATGCGTGGCGAATTGACTCTTTCGTCCGAATGACACGTAAATCAGGATTAATATTACGCAAGTAAGTTCCTCCTTCATTTTATCCAACACAATGATTAAAGGTGTTCCGTAACCAACACATTTGCGATTTTTAATGATTGTACAGAATCTAACCCAATTTTATAATTTGAGTGTAATACACAACAGGTTGTTCGTTATTATAACTTAACCTTAAGGAGGGGTACAACTAACTTTTAATGAAATATTCGCTAAGCAAAATTCGGCATCAACTAAGTATAGTGTTCATTCAAAGTTAGAAATACTATCTTTAGGCTAAGTGAACTTATGTATTCCTGCAAACAATGTCTAAATGAGAGGAAGTAATGTTAAATGAATAAATTCATGGGACGCCCTGATCTAAAACCAACACATCCCAATGACACTAAATCAGGTTTGAACAAGATAGTCATAACTACTGCGCATTATGGAAATCAAGAGATGATAATGGAAAAGGATGTTCCTATCAAAATGCGGGATGGGGTCACCATATACGTCAATGTTTTCCGTCCAAATAAGCCTGGAAAGTTTCCGGTAGTAATGAGCATGGATCCATATAATAAAGATGGCTTACCCCCCTATGATACTTTTCGTCAAGTCTGGCCATCGGTAGGCACTATCGTTACATCTCTTTTTGCACCATTTGAGTCACCTGATCCCGGTTTTTGGGTGCCAAACGATTATATATTGATTAAAATCGCAACGCGAGGCAGTTCAAATTCGGAAGGTGACCTCTATCCTTGGACGAAAACGGAAACTCAAGATTATTATGAAATCATCGAATGGGCCGGCGTTCAGGAGTGGAGCGATGGCAATGTGGGACTAAACGGTGTGTCATATCTGGCCATGACCCAGTGGCGGGTGGCCGCTATGAATCCGTCTCATCTGAAGGCGATCATCCCGTGGGAAGGGACTTCTGATCTGTACCGGGAATGGTACTTTCACGGCGGAATACCGGAAACGGTTTTCTCAGCTGATTTCGAGAAGTTGCAACATACCAGGTGGCCAAATAACAACATAGAAGAAATGGTTGCGGCGCAAAAAGAACATCCATTACTCGATAAACACTGGGAGGAAAGACAGGTTACATTGTCCGATATCAAGGTACCCATGTTTGTTTGTGCCAGCTGGTCCACCCAAGGGTTGCATAACCGTGGTACCTTTGAGGGCTTTAAACAGGCTTCATCCAAAAACAAGTGGCTGCTGGTTCATGGCCGCAAGGAATGGGAAACCTACTATTTGCGTGAATCGCTTGAACAGCAGAAGGAGTTCTTCGATTATTTCCTGAAAGGAATTGAGAATGATTGGATGGATACGCCTCGGGTACGCTACGAGGTCAGAGAGAAATTCTATAAGGGACACATTCGCACCGCGAATGATTGGCCGATACCCCAAACCAAATATTTTGAGCATTATCTGAATGGCGAAGAAATGTCCCTGCAGCAGGCACCCATTCAGAACGAAACCAGACTTACCTATAATGCCGAACCTGGTCAGACAGAAAATAGTGATTTAAGATTTAAATTTACTGCTGACGAGGACATGGAGCTCACCGGTAATATGAAGCTCAAGCTATGGGTCTCCACCGATGACACGGATGATATGGATCTTTTTGTCGGCATTAAGAAGTTCGACAAACACGGTAATGAAGTATTCCTGCCCGACTTTAACCATCTTGAAGGCGGTCAGGTGGCTAGCGGGTGGCTGAGGGTTTCCCATAGAGAGCTGGACCCTGTGAAATCCACTCATTATCAGCCTATACTTCGGCACAAGCGATTATTGAAGCTTAATAAAGGCGAAATTGTGCCGGTAGAAATTGAAATATTGCCTTCAAGCATATTCCTCAAGAGTGGGGAAAGTCTGGTGCTGGTCATAAAAGGCAGCGATATAATTATCGATGACAACCCGACAGGCTCAAGGGGGTATGGGCACACCGATACAGTGAACAAAGGGACTCATACGGTTTACGCCGGTGGAAAGTATGATTCATTCCTTTTGGTACCAGTGATTCCTAAGCAATAGTGAAAGTCGAAAACTCAAAATTGGAGAGTACCACTGTACAAGCCGTTCCCAAATAGGGAAACGGCTTGTTTCATAAAGGTATGTGAATAAAGTACTTAAGTTAACTGGCAGGTACGTTTAACAGGGATTTATCTAATAGAGATGATGAATTGGAATATAAAAAACGTCGCTGTTTCCTGTTTGATATTTTGTGTTCGTTCGAATACTGAGTACATCTACTGTGGGGTGGGAATGTATAGGGTTTTTCATAGCAGCACCGCCTAAAATCCGACTGATAGAGTAGACTCAGATGAGCACCAATCACTAATAGATTCAGCGGAAAACAGGACCTCGATTGTCAGCTGTGTCTAACAATTGAGGTCCTGTTCAATAAAGGTATCCACTTTTTAAAGCTGATATTTGTTTAATGCGTAAATGCGCAATATCTTGACGCTGCTCCATTTAGTTCCTGTCAAGTCAAATGAAAAACGTGAACCAATGCGAATCCGAGGACCGATAATAAAATGGAGCCTATCAGACCGGCCGCGAATGGTTTTCCGCCATATTTTTTAAAAGTCAGAAGGTCGATGTTCAAGCCTAACCCAGCCATTGACATGGCCATGAGGATATAAGAAAGCGTTACAAGCATTGCCGCTACAGAAGCAGGAACGAATCCTGAGGTATTGAGGGCGCTCATTAATAAAAATCCAATTATGAACCACGGTATCTGAATCGATTTAAAGGAAGACTTGCTTTCACCCGTTGATCGCTCTTTCCAATTCATCAAGAAGCCAATCAAAAGTGCAACAGGGATGAGCAGGGCCACTCTCGTTAATTTGACCATGACCGCTAAGTCCACTGCCTCATTGCCTCCTGGTGCTGCAGCAGCGATGACGTGAGCAATTTCATGAAGCGTAGCTCCAGCAAATATACCGTATCCGGGATCGGATAATTCGAGTAACGGATAAAGGATCGTGTACCCAAAGGTGAAGGTCGTGCCTAAAACCGCGACTGTCGCAACAGCGACGGCTGTATCCTTTTCTTTTGCTTTAATCTGCGTGGAAATGGCTAAAATGGCAGCAGCGCCACAAATCCCGGTTCCGCACGCTGTCAAAAGGCCGAGCTTTTTATCGACTTTAAAAAGCCGGGTCAAGCCATATACTATTAATATAGCAAATACCAGGCTAATGGCGCCGACCGCAAACGTACGGGGCCCGGCAATGACAATATCCTTAAGGTTCAAGCGCATCCCCAACAAGATAATGCCCAACCGCAATAGGACTTTACTTGAATAATTTGTCCCGGCAACTGCATGTGCTGGAACGCCCATAATGGATTTCCATGTTACTCCTATGAGAATCGCAATGACTAGCTGACCCATTATATGAAGGAACGGAAGCTCTGCTAAGTATTTTGCTGCTATAGCAATTAACAAGGTCAAGCCGATTCCTAATGTAAATCCACGTTTTTTTGTTCTTACCTTTGCTTGTTCCAAGGTGATCACTCCATCTATGTTGATGTCTCCACTTTAAGGTGAAATTAACGATAAGTGAAATATATTTTTGCTATTTCAATAATCAGCTTTACTTATGATAAAATAAATCATAAGTGAATAAGGGGGTAATCATGGATCCTTTAAGAGTATTTGTAACCGTAATCGAGCAAAAAAACTTTTCCAGGGCAGGGGAAATCCTGAACCTGTCCCAGCCGGGTGTCAGTCTTCATATCAGGAATTTGGAAAATGAGTTAGGAGCGAAATTGATATATCGATCTCCGAAACAAGTCCAAATAACGGAACCCGGTAAAATTTTATATCGTCATGCGAAGCAAATGCTCAATCATTATGAGACGGCCGTAAGGGAAATTAATGATTTCAATAACGTGGTTAGCGGAACGCTGAAAATCGGTGCTAGTTTTACGATCGGGGAATATTACCTTCCAAAGGTCTTGGCGGAATATGCTGCCCAATTTCCGCTGGTGGATTTACAGATCATCATCTCCAATTCAAATGAAGTCATTCAAGGGATACGATCAAATCAGCTCGATATAGGTTTGATTGAAGGGGAGACGGAGCATAAAGATATAGAAGTCAGCCCATTCATGAAAGATGAGATGATCATCGTCGTTCCTCCGGTGCATCCACTTTCACAAATGGATATCATTGAAGGTTCCATGCTGCAGGATCAAACTTGGGTGCTTAGGGAGCAAGGATCAGGCACCCGCACATATTCAGACAAACTTCTCGGCAGCCTGGAGCTAAACGTTACACGAAGCTTTATTTTCACCAGTATCCAAGGGGTGAAAGAAGCGGTCATGGCAGGGCTGGGTATCGCCTTATTATCCCGCTTGACTGTTCAGAAGGAATTGAAATCCAATGAATTGAAAACCTTTCATTTGAAAAACGAACCCATCATCAGACCCTTCTCCATTGTTAAAAAACTGGACTTCGAAGCTTCAAAAGCATTGGAAATGTTTTTAAAGAAAGTGGAAAAATTTTCGTTAAACGGTTAACTAAAAATAATTCATGTCCGCTCCTTTTTAAGAATGAAGGGGGTGGGCATTTTTTTGTGGCGAATTTTTTCCGATTTCAATGAAAACGTCGAAAGTATTTTGGAATATGCCGCTTGAAAGAACAATATTTACGAATTTTCACACAATGACAAACATATAAATTAAATAAGCAGTTCCCCTCAACTGCCCAGACGCTATTTGGCTTTTCTTTACCTTAATTATCTTAAAAGGAGCAATTACAGTGGCTATAGAGGAGCAGGACGGTAAACGGATTTCTGTTTTCGACAGGATCATAGGTTTCATGCCAAAGTTTTATGTGATTGGCACCATCCTAATTTTTGTTTATACACTCGTAGCGATGGGCCATTTAGCACTCCAATCATGGAAGAAGCCAGAGGAAGCGGCCATTCCGGTTCATCCCCAAATCCCTCCCGCTTCTGCAGGATTTGAACATACATTGATAACGTTAATCATTGAACCGATCGTCACGTCTGAATTTTACCAAATCATCTTTAACACGTTATTTCTGTATCTTGTCTGGATTTTGCTTTTTCTATTGGCACCGATCGCTTTTTATCGATTGAAGCACTTTAAGTTTTTTAATATAGAAATTGAAATCGAAAAACAAGATGCAGCCGTTTATGAGGTATTTAGCGTAAGCAGCTCGAAAATGAAATTTGCCGCACATTTGACATCAGAGGAATATCAATTGGAGATATCGGAGGAAATTGCCAGCAGCAAGGCATTCATGACTCCATTGAAGTACACATTAGACAGTGCGGCAGACTTTTATTCCAATCAATTAGGACTTTCCTTTACCTATGATATCTATACGCTGAACCAGTTCAAGAAAGCAAAACTGCCCAAGTCGATCAAAGCGATGCTCGATATGTCGATCGAAACTGGTGATCCTTGCATAACGAATAAAAGCAACAGTGATAGCGAATATTACAAAAACTTTCTCCTGCATTATTTTGAAAACATGGATGGTCAATTCGTCACTGTCTTAAACAGTTATCAAACCGAATTCGATACCTTCGATAAATCCCTGATTAAAATCCTGCAAAACGTCATCTACGATTATTACTTGCAGTATCATTACATTTATGATGTAAATGATCGAAAGTGAGCGGCCCCCCTATATAAAAAAACCACCTTACAAGTGGTTATTTTTTTTGGCAAGGTGATTATTTATAATATTTTGGACAATCACATTGTTTCCGATGAGCTCAGACGATCTCCTGACATGCTGTTCGCGAAAATCCATGTTCTTTATTTTCTTGGACTTTTTCCCCTTTTTGAAATTATTGAAGGCATTTAAAAAAGCTATCTGAATCACTCCCCTTATAGATTAGTATATTCATATTATGGATAAAATTTCATAAAACAGGCTAAATTTATAGAAAAAAATAAAGGGGATTGAAGATCTATTCCGAATTATTATCTATGAGATGTTCAATATATAATTTTCAATACATTCCTGAAAATAAAATAAATGTCAATAAAATAAGGAATTTAAAATATTAGGAAAATATATTTGTAGGATATTGACAGTTGATTAACGAAGGTGGTACTTTATACATAAGACGTTCTTTATAAAGAACAAATTTAGGAAGGTATCGCCTTATTCAATCAGTAATATGGTTACTAAGTAAAAAATCCTATCGATTATGTATGATCAATGCTCACCACCAGGAGGAAAAAAATGAGCGCAATCGCTGGCCTCTACCATTTAAACCAAGAACCAATCAACCTCCATCATGGAGAAATATTAATGAAATCACTGCTGAAATTCCCTGCAGACAGTATTCAAGTTTGGAATGATGAGCATATGTTTTTTGGCTGTCATCATCAATGGATTACACCTGAATCCGTGCAAGAAACCTTGCCATTTTATGAGTATGACCGACAGCTGGCTATAACGGCAGATGCAATCATAGATAATCGGGAAGAATTATTCGAACGATTACAGGTTAAGAATGTTGACCGATTGAATATGACGGATAGCCAATTAATCTTGCTTGCTTATCATAAATGGGGAGAGGAAGCGCCGAAGTTCTTGGTGGGTGACTTTGTTTTCATGATTTGGGATCAAAAAAATCGCAAGTTATTCGGAGCACGGGATTTTTCGGGAAGCCGAACGCTATATTATTTCATGAACGATGATAAATTGGCGTTTTGTACTACGATTGGACCCTTGCTTAATTTGCCATATATAGAAAAGCAATTAAATGAAGAGTGGTTAGCGGAATTTCTGGCGATTCCGATTAATGTCGAATCGGTCGATCCTTCTTCTACCGTCTACCAGGATATTAAACAGATCCCTCCTTCACATTCAATGAGAATCATTGACGGACGTGTGACGTTTTCCAGGTATTCGTTTATAAAAAAGCAAGAAAAACTCAAATTAAAGACGGATGCGGAATATGAAGAAGCGTTCAGGGATGTTTACGATAATGTGGTCAAATCCAAGCTAAGATCCAACTACAATATTGGCTCACATTTAAGCGGGGGTTTAGACTCGGGTTCCGTCGTTAGCTTTGCAGCCAAGGAGTTAGAAAAGAAAAGAAAAAAACTTCATACATATAGCTATATACCTGTCGAGGATTTTGTCGATTGGACACCGAGAAGCAGGGTTGCTGATGAAAGGCCATTTATTTCATCTACCGTTGAATACGTAGGGAATATTAAGGCTAACTATTTGGATTTCAAGGAGAAAAGTCCGTTTTCCGAGGTGGATGATTGGCTCGATGTCCTGGAAATGCCCTATAAATATTACGAAAATAGCTATTGGCTTAAAGGAATTTATGAACATGCCGCACAAGAGAATATTAGGGTGCTCCTTAATGGGCAACGTGGAAATTGGACCATTTCATGGGGACATGCTTTGGACTATCAAGCTAGTCTATTGAAACAGTTAAAATGGTTTCATTTATTTAAAGAATTGCAATTATACAGCGAAAATCTCGGTGTGAAAAAATCGAGAATCATGGCTGCAGTCAGGAAAAAAGCTTTTCCCTCATTTTATCGGCTCCTGTCTGCTGCTGAAGAACCTTATCCGATGTTAATAAAACCTGAGTTTGCCGAAAGGATGAAAGTGTTCCCAAAATTACAAGAACACAAAATTGATGTGAGAGGAGTTATCCGGACGAACGTTTTTACGATGAAAGAAACCCAATTCCAACAATTATACTATTGGAATATAAATGGGAATATTTCGACGAAGCTATCTTTGCGGCATGCTATAGCAGAGCGTGATCCAACAAACGACCTGCGTATCATCCAGTTTTGCAATTCCATTCCTGAGTCTCAATACGTATTGAATGGTCAGGATCGCTCCCTCATAAGAAGGGCAACAAAGGGATATCTTCCTGACAATGTCAGACTCAATAATAAGACGCGGGGAATACAAGGTTCTGACGGAATTCATCGAATGGCATCTTCATGGAATTCATTTATGGAAGAAATGCAGGTTCTAAGCAAAGATGAGCTGATGGCTGAATTTTTAAATATGGAGGAAGTCAGAAAAGCGCTGACGAGCATTGCACAAAACCCTCATCCGGACAAAGTATTTGATGATGATTTCAGAGTATTGATGCGTACTTTAATCGTGTCCCGATTCATAAAAAAACACTTTGAAGGGGGGTGAAACAATGAAAAAAGAGTGGGAAAAACCAAAATTAGAAATACTTAATGTCAACATGACAATGGCTGGTCCAGGAAGGAGACTTCCGGATGCGATTCAGCCAGATCCGGATGATCCGGTAAAATTCAGCTGAAACTAATTAAAGAAGCATACCCTTATACATGGTTAGCCTGTGTAAGGGTTTCTTTGAAACTATCAGGTTATGTTTGGAGTGAAGCAGAATGTTAAGCACTGATGAAACGTATGCATATAGCACATTTGGGTTAACGGTAGCTAGCGATATCCTCCTCCCTGAATTGGAAAAATCCTCTGGTGATCTATCGGAATCAGAAGCTGTTGTCCATATCAGGTGCCGAAACCTGGAAAAAGAATGGGGGGAAACAAATCCCATGGACCGGAAAGGTTTCATCGTCGAGGAAAACCGAGTCATGTTCGAGGTGCCTGAGCTGGCCGTATTTTCGATCGAAGGAGGAAAAACGATCACTGTATCATTCTTTGAAGACGGAAATGAGGATAGGGTGCGTCTTTATATTTTAGGAAGTTGCATGGGAATAGTATTGATGCAAAGAAAAGTACTGGCCTTACATGGGAGCGCAATCGCGATTGATGGGAAAGCTTATGTTTTTATCGGTGAGTCAGGTGCAGGAAAATCCACGCTTGCTTCCTCATTCATGAAGAAAGGGTATAAGCTTTTAAGTGATGATGTAATAGCTCTTTCAATGAAGGAAGGTGGCCCTTGGATCACACCATCTTACCCGCACCAAAAATTATGGTTGGAAAGCATCCAGGCATTCGAAATGAAAGAGAATGAATACGAACCATTATTCGATAGAATCACAAAGTTTTCGATACCAGTGCAAGAAAATTTTCAAAACCAGCCATTACCGCTTGGAGGAATATTCGAGCTAACCTGTGCGGATATAGAATCGATTGAACTTCAGCCTATAAAGAAACTGCATAGACTGCAGGTATTGCATACGCATACCTATAGAAGGACCATCATGGAAAGGATGGGCCTGACGGCTTGGCATTTTACATACTGTGCCGATTGCTTATCATCCGTTTCAATACACCGCATAACCCGCCCAACTTCTTCTTTCACTGCCCATGATCTTGTAGACAAAATCACTCATGTTATCCAAGGAGGAAACAATTAATGATAGATTCATCCGTAGTTTCTAAAAATAAGGTCGTCATTCAAAAAAAAGGGAATATTGTTAGCAATATGGATGGGGAAACCGTGATGCTAAGCATTGATAAAGGCAATTATTATAATTTGGGCGTCCTTGGTGGTGAAATTTGGAGTCTGATTGAAGAACCAATGAAAATTGATGATCTAATCGTGAAATTGATGTCAGAGTATGAAGTCCAACAACTGGACTGCGAGGAAGAAGTGTTATCCTTCATTAGTGATTTATATGAAGAGGATTTAATTCTCTTATTAGATGGCATGCAGGAAATCATTAATCAATAGAGGTATAAAATGAATCTTTCCAAGAAATTTCATACGTTCCTAACCATCAAGTGGAGTAAGAAGCGGTTACTGACAGAGGCTTTATTCTTTTTGGCATTCGGCCGCATTTTCAAAACGCTTCCATTTAAGAAAAGCACCCGATTGTTAGGGAACCACATGGAGGAAACAGCATACTCCATGAGTGCAGATGAGATAGCAGCCGCGAAAAATATTTCGAATGCCATCCATATCATGAGCCGTTATACATTCTGGGAGAGCCAATGCTTGGTTAAAGCGGTAGCTGGAATGAAAATGCTTGAAAGAAGAGGCATCGAAAGTACACTTTATTTAGGAACTGCAAGAAATCAACAAGGCGATTTGACTGCTCATGCTTGGTTACGGTGTGGCTCGTATTATGTAACGGGTGTAGAAGAGATGGCTAAATTCATAGTTGTCGGTAAATTTGCGAAAACAAAAAAAGCTTAAAAAGAGGGAATTAAATGAATGGCAAAACGGCGATCGTAACTTCAACCATGTCCAAAGAGTTGAAGTTTTTATTGAAATGTCTGAACAGTGAAGGAAACAAACAGGCTCTGCAAGATGGCGAATTAAATCTTGATTGGAATTTGTTCCTGAAACTTGCCAGGCATCATCGGGTATACCCACTTATTTATACGAAACTAAAATCCGCACAATATGTTCCTGCTCCCATAATGCAATCCTTGTTCTGCGATTATCAAAAAAACACCTTTAAAATGTTAAAGCTCACTGGTGAAATCGAAAAAGTTTCCCGTGGAGTTTTTGAAAAAGATATTTCCACCATTTTTTTGAAAGGACCAATTCTTGCAGCTGATTTATATGGAGATATATCACAAAGGACTTCAAGTGATATCGATATTTTGGTTAATATTGATGATCTTGATAAGGTCGAGTCCCTTTTAGTCAGTATGGGATATGCTAAAGATGATTATATTGAAACTGTATTGAATGATTGGAAATGGCGCCATCACCATTTAGTATATTATCATCCTGAGAAACAAGTTAAACTCGAGATTCATTGGCGTTTGAATCCCGGTCCAGCCAAGGAGCCATCATTCAATGAATTGTGGCAAAGAAAACAGGTCAGCTCCCTAACCACATCATATCCTATATATGGTTTGGGGAATGAGGATCTTTTTTTATTCCTTATCTCTCATGGGGCACGCCATGGGTGGTCACGCCTGCGTTGGTTGGTGGATATCCACCGCCTTTGTAAAAGAAGCATGGATTGGGACAGGATACAGGCCCTTTTGCAAAAATATCAATTCATGCATGTAGCAGGCCAAACCTTGGTCCTAACTTCCCATTTATTACATACACCGGTTCACGATGCGGCAAAACACCTTACGGAAAATGCCCGCTCAAACCGATTGGCGCAACAGGCACTATTTTATGTACAGCGATTCATTAATCTTCACGATGAACCGCTTCCTAAGAATGTTGCACGCTATCATAAAAAGCATCTGTTTTCGCTTATGTCATTTAAGAATAAAGTGTTATTCATCCTCAGCTTTCTGCATCCATATTTCGAGGATGCCAAAACCTTGCCGTTGCCTCAGAGGCTGCATTTTTTATATTTTCCATTGAGGCCTTTTTTATGGTTTTGGAGAAAAACGAGAATTCATGAAATGTCATAGGAGGATTAGATGAAACATCTGTGGTTCTTTTTCAAGCGATTATACCATTTCACGGGGAAAATTCTTTTCATCAATATGCTTGGAATGGTTATTGTAAGTTTATTGGACAGTGTAGGCATCCTCTTATTGGTACCGATGATAGGCGTTAGTGGAATTATCGATATAAATCTCTCAAGCAATCTCCCAGCGATGTTTTCATGGATAGTCGAGATACCTAAATGGATGAGCCTGACCATTATTTTAGGTTTTTATATCGTGTTAGTGATTTTCCAGAACGTTTTACAACGAAACCTGACAATCCGCGACGTGAGGATCCAGCAGGAATATAGCAGTCATCTAAGGGTGGAATTGTATCAGTCACTATTACATGCAAACTGGGAGTTCTTTATAAAAACAAGAAAATCGGATGTCATAAATGTAATGACCAACGATTTAGCTAGAGTGAGTGCAGGAATCAATATGATCTTACAATTATTAGCTTCCGCGATCTTCACACTCATTCAAATTGGGGTGGCATTTTACTTGGCGCCAGGAATCACATTATTCGTATTGGGTGCAGGCCTGATGCTTGCCATGTTCTCAAGGAAGTTCATTCGAAAAGCGAGATCATTAGGAAGCAAAACCTCTCAGTTGGCCCTTAGTTATCTAGCAAGTGTTACAGACCAGATTAATGGAATCAAGGATATAAAAAGCTATCATTTAGAGACATCACATGTAAATTGGATCCGCTCCTTAACTAAAGAAATGAATGAAGAACAAGTGGAATATATCAGGCTGAACACGACATCCCAATTATCATATAAGGTGTCCTCTGCCTTATTAATCGCTTCATTCGTTTTTTTATCGATTACCCTATTTGCTGCTCAACAGCAGCAATTATTGCTCATCCTGCTTATTTTTTCAAGATTATGGCCTCGATTCACAGCTATCCAAGGGAATTTGGAAAATATATCATCAACGATTCCGGCTTTCAAATCCATTCTGAAAATGGAGGATGAAGCAAAAGTCCATGAAGAAGCATTCATGCTAAAGAGTGGGATGCCCTTGGTTATGGAACAAAAACTGGAGGTCCAAGGTCTTTCCTTTCGCTATAACAAAACAGAAGCGGACTTTACATTGCGAAATATCAATCTGGCGATACCGGCAAAAAAGATGACAGCTATTGTCGGTCCATCAGGCGCAGGTAAAAGCACGTTAATCGATATATTGATGGGCCTCATGAAGGCTGATAGAGGCAAGATTCTCTTGGATGGCAACCTGCTTTCCAGTCAGGATTTAACCGGCTTAAGGCGATCGATCAGCTACGTTTCCCAAGATCCATTTTTATTCAATGGAAGTATCAGGGAAAATATGCTGTTGGTCGATCCGCAAGCGAGTGATCAACAAATATGGGAGGCTTTGGCGTTTTCGGATGCGGTGGATTTTGTGCTGGATTTGCCTCAAAAACTGGAGACGGTCATTGGGGACAGAGGGATTAGGTTATCTGGCGGCGAACGGCAGCGAATTGTTTTAGCTAGAGCCATTTTACGTAAGCCTTCCATATTAGTTTTGGACGAAGCGACTAGCGCCCTCGATAATGATACAGAATCAAAAATTCAAAGGGCAATCGAAAATCTGCATGGCCGCATGACCATCATTGTCATAGCCCACCGTTTAAGCACCATCAGGAATGCGGACCAGGTCATCGTCTTGGAAAAGGGAGAAATCTTACAAACGGGTGAGTATGGCGCATTAGCTCGGGAAAAAGGGTTGTTCAGACAATTATTAACAAGAGAAGTGGAAATAATATAAAAGCGATTGGTTTAAGAAATAATTGTAAAATAAAAGTATAAGCTGTTGACTCGTTCTTTATAAAGAACTAAAATAAGGATATAATCACAGGAACTTTAACATTGCTGAAAAATATTAGCTGATTTTACAAAGTAAAATCTATGATTAGGATCTTTTGTTCTTAATAAAGAAAAAGTTTAGATGAAAAAGGTGGTTCAATGACAAATTACACGAAAAGGAACTTTGAATATCAACAACCTGCAAAAGAGATCAATTTAAAAGAACTGATCGGAATCATAAGCAGACGTTTCTGGATCGTCATCATCGTCACATTAGTATTCCTGTTAGCAGGTTATTTAAAAACATTAACGACGACGCCCCTTTACCAATCGTCCACCAGAATCATCATTGAAGCCAACCAAGATAAAATGAAAACCCTGCAAGTCATAATAAAAGATCCTACGGTTTTGCAAAAAGTCATCGATGAAATGGACTTATCTTTGTCGCCGGAAGCATTGGCTGGTGCCATCAATGTTACCAGTGTAGAAGATTCAGAGGTTGTCAGCATAAGCGCCACTTCTTCCGATCCTTTTATGGCGGCCGAGATAGCCAATACAACGGCAAGAGTGTTCAAAGATGAAGCTCCCGATATAGTGGACTTTAAAAAAATACGGAATTTGTCCCCAGCCAAGGTAAACGAGGTTCCGATTAATGGAGACAATAATGGGACGATCATTAAGAGTGGGATCATCGGACTGTTTTTGGGCATTGGACTGACATTCCTAATGAATTCATTGGATTACACCATCCGTAATGAGCAAGAAGTGGAGGAAATCATAGGTTTTCCGGTTATAGGCCATGTCTCAAAAATGAATAAAAAAAATACGAATGTCAGCAAAAAAAATATTGAAAAAATTAAGGAAGTGCAGCAGGGTAATCATTCAAAAGAAACGAGAGTAGAATTGTGAGGTGGTTTTGATGGCGTTCCAAAAACTAAAGTATAAAGACAGGCTAAAGAAGAGGAATCTTGTTGCATATTCAAGCCCGGATTCCTTAATTTCCGAACAGTACAGGACGATACGTACGAATATTAAGTTTTCCTCCGTATCGAAAAAAAGGAATATCATCATGATAACCTCTCCAACAACTGCCGAGGGTAAATCAACCACTGCAGCAAATCTGGCTGTTTCAATGGCCCAAAACAAAGAGAAGGTTTTATTGATAGATGCCAATTTAAGAAATCCTGGAATGCACTCGATCTTCAAGGTATCAAACAAAGCCGGATTGACCAATATCCTATCTGGTTTATCAACACTTGAAAACACAATATTCAGGACGGGAATGGGTGATTTGGATGTCCTGCCAAGTGGCCCCATCCCCTTCAACCCAGGAGAAATAATCGGCTTGCCGGCGATGCAGGAATTTCTGGTTCTGTGTGAAGAGAACTACGACATCGTGCTCATCGACTCCCCTTCGATCCTGGAGGTTACCGATACTAAGATTTTAGCGGATTATTGCCACGGAATCATACTCGTATTCAATAGCGGAAAAACAGAGTTGAAAAAAGCATTAGCGACGAAAAGGATCCTTCAATTTGTGGAAGATAAAATTATCGGCGTCATATTAAATGAAAATCCAGAAACCCGAATTACCAATTTACTGAAGAAAATCCTCTGATGATTGCCATTTTTTTATAAAGGCGTTCTTTATTTCGAACGATAAAATTAGGATGCTATAATATTTGGCGATGTCTCCTTGCCATTATCCACGGAGGCACTCGATCATGCTGTGGGTTGAAGGACCTTAGACGCCAGTCGTCAAGAGTGTGGGGTGAGGGGGGGTTAAATGCCCTATTTTCTATTAAATAAAGTGCTAATGAATGCAGTCTGTTAATGGGACTCCATTCATTAGCACTTTATCATTGATAGCCGTTTTACTTGCACTTATATGCTGGAATATTTAAAGGGGGGGAAAATATTGACGTATCAGCAAAGATTATCATTATTTATTTTAATCGATTCATGTATCGTCTTATCGGCCATTTTTCTGGGACGATTCTTGGTGGATGCGAGCATTTATGTTTTTACACTGCCCATCGTCATCAGTTCTGTTACGATTCTCCTTAGCCATCATATTTTTGCCATTACATTTCATTTATATAAAAAAGCTTGGGAGTATGCGAGCATTGGTGAACTCGCCATAATCTTCAAAACCGTTACGGCTTCCATTTTTACTACAGCCATCATACAGGGTATCCTTTTTCAAGATATTTATTATCGATTATTGGCGGTAACGTGGCTGCTTCATATGCTTTTGATAGGCGGTTCACGGTTTTGCTGGAGAATGTACAGAGATCAATACTTGATTAAATATGACCATAAAAAAAGGACATTAATCATAGGAGCTGGATCGGCAGGAACCATGGTTGCCCGGCAGCTTTTAAAAAATAACGATGTCGATTTATTGCCTGTAGCGTTCATAGATGATAACCCAAGAAAACTTAATCTAGATATTCTAGGAATCCCCGTCGTCGGCGAAGTGGGGAAAATTGCCCGAAAAGTTGAAGCGTTGCAGATCGAGCATATCATCATCGCCATTCCATCCTTGAATAAACAGGAAATGAATCGGATTTTTCAAGAATGTGCAAAAACCAATGCAAAAACGCAAATCCTCCCCATGCTGGAAGACCTGTTAACAGGAAAGCTGTCTGTCAATAAGTTTAGAGACGTTCAAGTCGAGGATCTTCTTGGGAGAGAGCCTGTCGATTTGGATATAGATGTCATTTCAGAATATGTAACGGAAAAGGTCATCTTGGTCACGGGGGCAGGAGGGTCGATCGGATCGGAAATTTGCCGGCAAATATCCAAGTTCAATCCATCAAAACTAATCCTGCTCGGGCATGGTGAAAATAGCATCTACACAATTGAAATGGAATTAAGAGAAATATATAAAGACAAAAATATCGAATTTTTAACGGAAATTGCCGACCTTCAAGATCAAAAAAAAATGCTGTCCGTTATGGCTGAATACCAGCCGGATGTCGTTTACCATGCCGCAGCACATAAGCATGTACCATTAATGGAACGAAATCCTGAAGAGGCCGTCAAAAATAACTTGATAGGCACGATGAATGCCGCCAATGCGGCAAGCTGGAGCGGCGTTAAGACATTTGTGATGATTTCCAGCGATAAGGCTGTCAATCCTACTAGCGTTATGGGCTCCACTAAAAGATTGGCGGAAATGACGATTCAACATATGAATAGAAACAGCAAAACAAAGTTTGTGGCAGTTCGGTTTGGGAACGTACTGGGAAGCCGCGGAAGTGTCATCCCGCTATTCACCAAGCAAATTGAGAATGGAGGTCCCGTCACGGTCACCCACCCTGACATGATTCGGTACTTCATGACTATCCCTGAAGCTTCAAGACTTGTCATACAGGCAGGCGCTCTAGCAAAGGGCGGCGAGATTTTCGTCCTTGATATGGGCCATCCCGTGAAGATTGTAGATCTGGCTAAAAATTTAATTAAGCTCTCCGGACATTCAGAAGAGGATATATCAATAAAATTCACTGGCACAAGACCGGGCGAAAAGCTTTTTGAAGAGCTTTTGAACAAAGAAGAGATTCATGAGCAAAAAATATATCCAAATATCTACATAGGTAAAACAGGAAAGCTATATACAAAGGAAATTGAGGAGATTATTAATTGCTACGGAGATTTGGATAAAGAGACACTGCGGAAAAGGCTTGTCGATCTGGCCAATGAACGTGTTAGCGCTCCCTCTCTTGTTTCAGTTTCAAACTAAACACTTTTCGCGATCATTTTTATGAATGTGGCTGTACGAATCATCAAGTGTGTCTACATGTATAGGATACTGAAGGGATAGTGAATCATGGAGAAGCAAGTCCTATTTTGTGCAACGAAGGATTATCATTTTGAAGCGTTTCACTTGCCATTTTTTAAATGGTTCAAAGAGCAAGGATATAAAGTGCATACCGCTGCCCAGGGGGACTTGGATCTTCCATTCGTCGATAAAAAGCATGTCATTTCCATCCAAAGATCCCCATTCAAACGGGAAAATCTGCGGGCTTATAAAGAGCTGAAAACCATCATTGAAAACAACGATTTTCAAATCATCCATTGTCATACACCGATGGGCGGAGTCCTTGGCAGGCTTGCGGGCCGGAAGTCAAGAGCAAGGGATACCAAAATGATTTATACAGCACACGGCTTTCATTTTTGCAAAGGCGCCCCGTTGCTGAACTGGCTCATTTATTACCCAATTGAAAAATCTCTAGCCAGATTGACGGATTGTTTGGTTACGATCAATGATGAAGATTTTCAACTTGCCATCCAAAGAAATTTCAAGGCACAGAAGATCACTCATATCCAGGGTGTCGGAGTTGACACCAATCATTATCATCCCGTATCCCCTGAAAAGAAAGCAATGATCAGGTTAGAAAAAGGCTATCATGATGAGGACTTCCTTCTATTTTATGCAGCAGAGTTCAACAAAAACAAAAACCAGCAATTGTTGCTTAAGGTTTTTTCGATGATTGAAAAGAAGATAGCTCAGCCAAGGCTATTATTGGCAGGAGACGGTCCCCTATTGGATGAATGCAAGAAGCTGGCACACTCATTAGGAATCGAAGATAAGGTGGATTTTCTTGGATTCAGGAAAGATATAGACCAACTCTTGAAGATCAGTGATCTTGCTGTCGCATCAAGCTTGAGAGAAGGGCTTCCGGTGAATATCATGGAAGCGATGGCGTGCGGCCTGCCCATAATAGCCAATGAAAATAGAGGGCATAAGGAGCTCGTATCCAATGGTCAAAATGGATGGCTGATCAGTAAAAATGATGAAAAGTCTTTTTCCGAAAAAATCATGAAGGTCGCTGGCAATAAGGAGATGAGAAAAGTGCTAGGGGAAACAAGCCAGATCATGATTGAGAGGAAATACAGCATGAAAAAAATCATGGAAGCCAAAAGTGATATGTACAAATCATATATGGAAGATACGGAGGAAAGAGTATGGGGAATCCACTGAGAATCCTGCATGTGGTCGTCAATATGAATAGAGGCGGGGCGGAGACCTTAATCATGAACTTATATCGCAATATGGACCGTTCCAAGATCCAGTTTGATTTCCTTACATCAAAAGAGGGCGTATTCGATGCAGAAATTAGAAAGCTTGGCGGTAAAATCCATAGAATCCCCTATATTACCGAGGTCGGTCACTTTGCTTATAAAAAACATTTAGATCAATTCTTTAGCGAGAACCATACTTATAAAGTCGTCCATGCCCATATGGATAAAATGAGTGGAATCGTTCTTCAATCAGCTAAAAAAGCAGGAATCGCGAAACGAATTTCGCATAGTCACAATACACGCAGTGAAGGCGGCTTGGCTTCCCGGATTTATAAATGGTATGCCGGGAACTTAATCATGAATAATGCAACAAATTTAGTCGCTTGTTCAAAACAGGCAGCACGATGGTTATTTAAAGGCAACCAAGCGGATATTTTAAAAAACGGCATTGAATGTAAATTGTTTTCCTTCTCTGCTGAGACAAGAAATATAGTGAGAAAAGAATGGAATATCGAAAACGATACATTTGTATTAGGTCATGTGGGAAGATTCGCTCAACAGAAAAATCATCGATTTTTAATCGACATCTTTGCAGAGTTCGTGAAAGAAAATGAAAAATCCATGCTGGTATTAGTCGGGGATGGACCATTAAAACCAGAAGTATTAGCAAGAGTTAGAACTTTTAACTTGGAAAATAAAGTTAAATTCCTCGGGGTGCGAAGTGACATAAATAGAGTCCTGCAAGCCCTGGATGTTTTTGTCTTTCCTTCTTTGCATGAAGGATTGCCGGTTTCCCTCATTGAAGCACAAGCAGCAGGCCTGCCTTGTATGGTCTCGGAACAAGTATCGAAAGAATCGGATTTGGGAATGAACCTGCTTCAATTTCTTTCGATTGATGATTGTTCATCATGGACGTCACAATTAAAAAAAGTAGCTTCTTTACAGCCTGTTAGAACTGTACGTCAAGATTCTTTAGCCAAACAAGGCTATTCGATTCGAGAAACGGCTAATGAACTAAAAGAATTCTATCTATCAATGTCAGGGTGATGTTCATGAAAACTTTAACTGTGTTTACGCCAACGTATAATAGGGCTTATTGCCTTGAGACATGTTATCGAAGTTTAGTCAGTCAAGATAATAAAGACTTCAATTGGTTGATCATTGATGATGGATCAACGGATGATACGAAAGAAATCGTAAGTGCTTGGATTCGAGAAAAGAAAATTGATATTACGTATTTCCATCAAGAAAATCAAGGGATGCATGGTGCACATAATACGGCCTATAAGCTTATCGAGACTGAATTGAATGTCTGCATAGATTCGGATGACTATATGGCAGAGGGTGCCGTGGAAAACATCCTGTCCTTCTGGAGAAAGCATGGAAGTAACAACGTAAGCGGCATCGCTGCTCTCGATGCAACGATCGATCATCAAATCATCGGATCAAGATTACCTGAAGGAATACATAGTGCCACTTTGTTTGATCTTTATAACAAACATGGTGTTACTGGAGACAAGAAGCTGGTTTATCGGACAGAATTGACAAAGCTATATCCTTATCCCGTTTTTAAAAATGAGAAGTATGTTGGGCTGGCTTACAAATATTATATGTTGGATAAGCAATATGAAATGTTATTGATGAACGAAGTGCTTTGTCATGTTGAATATCTCGCTGATGGTTCCTCCCTGAATATGTATAAGCAATACCTAAAAAACCCAAGGGGCTTTTCATTTTATCGTAAAGAGCTGATGAAGCTCCCCTTCGGAGGAATTGTTTTTAAATATAGGCAAGCGATTCATTATGTATCTAGCAACCTACTATTGAAAAATAAGAAATTGTTCATTGAAACGCCCAAGAAGCTACTTACAATCTTAGCCTTTCCATTAGGTTTGCTATTATATGTGTTCATCATCAGCAAAGCTAGAACTTAGTTAATTGAAGGGAATTAATTGTAGATGACCATACTTTGGATCAATCTAGCCATCGTATTTATTTTTTCATTTTTAGGCAGGTACTTTTCAACATATTCACTCATCACACCGACTGGCATATATGCATACAAGCCAAATAAGATGTTGGTGTTTTTAGCGATTTTATGTTTAGTTTGCGTGTCCGGCCTCCGGACCAATATAGGGGATACGTTCAACTACAAAAATATTTATATCGACAACGATTTCACCTGGGACTATATAACCTCACAAAAGGATATGGGATTCGGTATTTTGCAAATGCTATTAAAAAATTTCTCAGATGACCCCCAAATCCTGATTTTTTCAACGGCCTTGGTCACAAATGTATTAATCATGATCGTTTTATATAAATATTCACGGCTTTTTGAACTAAGCACGTTTGTATATATTACAGGTGGGTTGCACTTAATATCCATGAATGGCATACGCCAAGTTCTTGCTGCAGCGATTTTCTTTACGGCAACCAAGTACTTATTAAATGGGAATTTCATGAAATATACAATGATCGTTCTGCTAGCCTCAACATTTCATCAGAGTGCCCTTATTCTCATTCCTATTTATTTTCTCGTCAGAACAAAGGCATGGACAAAGTCAACGCTTGCATGGCTATCCTTGTCAGTGGTCGTCGTGCTCGGATTCGGTCAATTTTCAACTTTATTATTTTCGGCGTTACAAGATACCCAGTATGAGGATTATTCCAAATTCAATGAGGGGGGAGCGAATATAATAAGGGTTGCCGTCAGTGCAGCGCCTTTACTGCTTGCCTACCTCGGCAAGGATAAGCTGCAAAAGATTTTACCCAAAAGTGACTATATAGTCAACATGGCTTTATTGGGATTGATATTCATGATTCTCTCGACGCAACAGTGGATATTTGCAAGAATTTCCATTTACTTTAACTTATATCAGCTTATCCTGATCTCCTGGCTTATTGAGCTATTTAATGAGAAAGATCAAAAACTTATGTATTATTTGATCCTTGTGCTATTTTTTGTTTTTTATTTTTATGAAAATGTCATCAGCTTGAATATTCTCTATAAAAGTGATGTTTTGGAAAACTTATTTTAATGGAAAGGAGGCAGACAATGACTCCAATTAGAATCTTACATATCGTAAGTGCCATGGATCGTGGCGGTGCGGAAACAATAATCATGAATATTTACAGAAAGCTGGACAGAAACAAAATCCAATTCGACTTCATTACACATTCCAATAAGAAAGAAGATTTTGAAGATGAAATTTTGGGCCTAGGCGGAAATTTAATGAAAATTCCCAGCTTAGGCACGGTTGGACCATTATCATATCTAAAGGAATTAATGAGAATCATGACCGCAAAGACTTACCAAGCCGTTCATGCCCATACCGATTATCAGGCAGGATTTCCAGTATTGGCAGCGAAAATGTCGGGAATTAAAATAAGGATTTGTCATTCACACAGTGATAATTGGACAAAGGGAAACCAGTTCAAGGAAAGGATGACACTGAAAGCCCTCCAAACCTTCATGAAAGTGTCCGCAAATAGATATTGCAGCTGCAGTCATGAAGCGGCTAAGTTCATGTTTGGCAAACAAAAAGTAAAGAATGGCAAAGTTACGGTATTAAAGAATGCGATTAATGTAGGAGAGTTTACTGGAACAAAGATCGATAGTAGAGATAGCATCCTGAAAGAGTTCGGATTGGATGACAATGCCAAAATTATTGGGCATGTCGGCCGCTTTTCAGATTCTAAAAACCACCGATTCATTTTGAGTCTCATGCATGAACTAGTGAAGAACGATCGCAGCTTCTTTGCACTATTAGTCGGAGATGGTCCATTAAGACAGGAAATCGAGCATGAAGCAACTGCTCTAGGCATCATGGGAAATATCAGATTTCTCGGGGTAAGAACCGATATTCCCAGGTTGATGAAAGGGTTTGATGTCTTTTTATTTCCTTCTCTCTTCGAAGGTTTTGGAATTGCTGCCCTGGAAGCTCAAGGTTCGGGAACACCATGCATTTTGTCGGATACTGTACCCAAAAGTATCGATATGGATCTAGGGTTAATCAGGTTCATTAGCCTAAACGAATCGCTTGAAGTTTGGCGTAACGAAGTGAATGCCTCGCTGTTGCTTGAAGCCCCTGACGATGAAGCCATTCAAAGCAAAATAGCGACTAAAGGCTATGATATTTACGGAAATGTCAAGGAATGGTTAAAGCTATATGAAGTATCCTGAAAAAGAGGTTGTAAGCATGAAGAAGAAAATCTTGATCACTTCCTTTGATTTGGCTATTGGTGGAGTAGAAAGAAGCCTGATAGGCTTGCTAAATCAAATCGATTATACTACCTACGAAGTCGATTTATTATTATTTAAACACGAAGGAGAATTTCTCTCCTATATCCCGGAAGGCCCGACATTATTACCGGAAGTGCCAGCGTATACGACCTTTAGAAAATCCATTCATCAAATCGTGAAGGATGGATATTATCCTATCGCTTTATCGAGATTGATCGCTAAGTTTTCAGGGCTTGTCCACGGAAAAGTGAAGAAGGTGGAAGAGCCAGGTTATCTCGCCATTCAGTACGGTTGGGAGCTGGCTAACCCGCATCTGCCAAAACTTAATAAGGAGTATGATGTGGCCATAGGATTTTTATGGCCACATCACTTTATTGCCGATAAGGTCAAAGCCAAGAAAAAAATTGGCTGGATCCACACAGATTATTCAAATATATATATAAATAAGAAAATCGAGAAAAAAATGTGGGGAAAAATTGATGAAATCGCAGTGGTTTCAGATGAATGCTCCCAAACGTTTCTAGATGTTTTTCCAGAATTACAAGAGAAAACGATGGTCATTGAAAATATTTTTTCCCCAGACTTTGTAAGAGAACAGGCAACCGTGGAAATCCCTCGGGAAATGGGACAAGTCCCCGGAAAAACCATATTGGTAACGGTGGGCCGATTAACGCATGCAAAAGGACTGGATGAGGCCGTACGAGCTTGTAAAAGATTGATAGACAAGGGGTTTGATATTCAATGGTACGTGGTGGGGTATGGACCGCTCGAAGGCGAGCTGCGAATCCTGATCGCAAAATTGGAACTTGAAAACCATTTTATTTTAGTTGGAAAGAAAATCAACCCCTATCCGTATATGGCAGCTTGTGATATCTACGTGCAGCCCTCGCGATATGAAGGCAAGGCAGTTACGATTCGCGAAGCACAAGCGCTTGGAAAGCCAGTAGTTTTGACCAATTTTCCTACAGCAAAAAGTCAAGCGGATCATGGCGTCGATGCATGGATAACGGAATGCGGTCAAGAGGGAATCGAGGCAGGCATAGCAAAAATGATCATGGATGACGTTTTGAGGGACAAGATAATTTCAAATGTTCGGGCCAAGGATTACGGCAATGAAAAGGAAATCAATAAAATCTATGGCTTGATCAGCAGTTGAATTTGAATCTGAAGGCGAAGGAGCGATTACATGGCAATTCTAATCACAGGCGGTGCTGGCTTCATCGGGAGCCATACATGTGTAGAGCTCTTGAACGAGGGCTATGAAATTATCGTTGTCGATAATTTTTCTAATAGCAATCCAGAATCCTTGAAACGCGTTACTGATATAACCGGTAAATTGATAAAAATTTATCCTATGGATTTGTTGGATTCAAACTCGCTTGAAATGATATTTTTAGATAATCACATTGAAGCAGTCATCCACTTTGCCGGCCTTAAAGCAGTGGGGGAATCCGTTCATGACGCCCTCAAATATTATAAAAACAACATCACCGCTACACTTGTCATATGTGAACTAATGCAAAAGTACAAGGTGAAGAGGATGGTTTTCAGTTCTTCGGCCACCGTATATGGCCTGCCTGATACCGTCCCCATATCGGAAGGCTTTCCTTTAAAGGCTTTGAATCCATATGGCAGTACAAAATTGATGGTCGAAGAAATCCTTCAAGATTTATATGTATCGGATAATGAATGGAGCATAACCATCCTTAGGTATTTCAATCCAATCGGTGCACATGAAAGCGGCTGGATTGGCGAAGACCCGCGTGGAACGCCTAATAATTTAATGCCCTTCATCACCCGAGTCGCGGTAGGGCAGTTAAAAGAGCTTCAAATATTCGGCAACGATTATGCAACAATAGATGGAACAGGCGTCAGGGACTATATTCATGTAGTCGATCTTGCAAAAGGACATTTACGCGCACTCGATAGAACGCTAACTTCCTCGGGTATCGATATATATAATCTTGGGACAGGAATTGGCTATAGTGTGTTGCAAGTGGTCGAAGCTTTTGAATCTGCGACTGGTGTGCAGATACCTTATAAAATTGCCCAACCTCGTTCTGGAGATGCAGCCATTTGCTATGCCGATCCGACAAAGGCAGAAAAAGAGTTAAACTGGAAAGCCGCCAAAGGAATCATCGAAATGTGTCAGGATTCCTGGAGATGGCAATCCAGGAATCCACTTGGCTTTATGAAGAAGGATGAGCCGGAAAAACCTCGCTTGGTACAAAGTGAGGTTTTTTTACTCCCAAATAATTAAAAAATGGGGCAAACGATGAAGCAGCAAATACAAAAAGAAAAATTCAAAGATATATTATGTTACGCCTACAAATTAGGGAATGAATCAGACGATATGAAGTTAGATGTTTTAATAGAAGAAATCAAACGGCAATTTGTCATATCGAAAGGAAAATATACAATCCTGGAAGTGAAAAGATGAAGAGAACATTTGACTTACTACTTGCATTGCTTTTATTGGTTACCCTCAGCCCGGTAATCCTGATAGTTGGATGTTTACTTAAATATAAGCTTGGAAAGCCGATTCTTTTCCGCCAAATGAGACCTGGTTTGAATGGAACGCCCTTTTATCTGTATAAATTTCGTTCAATGAATAATCAGCATGATGAAAACGGGGAACTCCTCCCAGATCACGTAAGGTTAACTGCATTTGGTAGGTTTCTTAGAAAATATAGTTTGGATGAACTGCCTCAACTGGTCAATGTTGTCAAAGGAGATATAAGTTTGGTTGGTCCACGGCCCTTATTGATGGAATATCTTCCATTGTATACAAACGAACAAGCGAAACGTCATCTTGTGCGTCCAGGAATTACCGGCTGGGCACAAATAAATGGACGGAATGCATTAACATGGGAAAAAAAATTCGAACTGGATATTTGGTATGTAAACCATCATTCGATCTTACTTGATATTAAGATTTTGGTGCTTACGATCGTGAAGGTGTTCCGTACGGAGGGGATAAACTCTTCCGCTCATGTTACCATGAGTCCATTTAAGGGGACTGTCCTTACTGAAAGGAAAGAGCATGGATGAAAATTGTATTAATTGGAGAAGGCGGTCATAGTAAAGTCATTAAAGATATGATTGACACGGTCGTTGGTTGCGAATTGATTGGCTACCTTGATGATAAATATGAAAAACCGATCATTAAAAACCAGTTGTTTTTCGCACCGCTTTCGACAGCATCCCACTTATTGGAACAAGTCATGGATATACAATTCATTGTAGCAATTGGAGATAATCTTACCCGAAAAAACGTCGTGGAGGAGCTGGGGATCCCGGATTCTTATTATGGAACACTGCTTCACCCTTCTTCGATCATCAGCCCGTCTGCTGAAATAGGGCTCGGTACGGTAGTCATGCCAGCAGCGGTCATCAATGCGGATGCCAAGGTTGGCTGTCATTCAATCATCAATAGTGGATCGGTGGTCGAGCATGATAACCAACTTGGTGATTTCGTCCATATTTCACCACACGCTACCTTAACTGGTGCCGTAAAAGTGGCCGAAGGGGTACATATCGGTGCCGGGGCAACAGTAATCCCCAATGTCGCAATTGGAAAATGGTCTGTTATCGGTGCAGGAGCTACAGTTATCAACGATATCCAATCACATAGCGTAGCCGTTGGAACACCTGCAATCTTGAAAAATAAAATGAGTATAGAGGGTGTGTAAAGTGTTAAACGCTACAACCGATAAGCGAATTTTCCTCTCTCCGCCCCATATGAGCGGAAATGAAGAAAAGTACGTCAAAGAAGCCTTTTTGACAAATTGGATTGCCCCTTTAGGGCCAAATCTCAATGTTTTCGAAAAAGATTTAGCAAAATATGCAGGAGTCAAAGAAGCGGTCGCAGTCAGTTCCGGTACGGCGGCGATTCATTTGGCTCTTTCTTTATTGGGCGTGAAAAAAGAAGATACCGTTTTTTGTTCAAGTCTCACCTTTGTGGCTACCGCCAATCCCATTCTTTATCTGAATGCTGAACCGATTTTCATAGATTCCGAACCGGAAACATGGAATATGTCTCCTAAAGCGCTAGAAAGAGCATTTAGCGAAGCTGCTGATGCAGGCAAGCTTCCTAAAGCCGTCATCATTGTCAATCTATATGGTCAACCGGCTAAAATGGATGAACTATTATCCATCTGTAATCGATATCAAGTACCCATCATCGAAGACGCAGCCGAGTCCCTCGGTTCCACATATCATGGAAAAGCAAGCGGGACATTCGGGACATTCGGAATCTACTCGTTCAACGGAAATAAAATCATCACGACCTCCGGAGGCGGAGCGTTGATTTCCAATGATACCGCTGCATTGCAGCGCGCCCGGTTTTTAGCTACGCAAGCAAAGGATTCGGCTCCTCATTATCAGCACAGCGAGGTTGGCTACAATTACCGCATGAGTAATATCCTTGCGGGAATCGGGAGGGGCCAACTAGAGGTATTGGGAGAAAGAGTAAAGGCCAGGAGATCGGTTTATGATTTATATGCCCAAGAATTGGCCCAACTACCAGGAATAACATTCATGCCTGAACTAGAAGACACCCTGTCAAACCGGTGGTTGACGGCAGTCACCATAAACGAAGCGGAACTTGGCATATCAAAGGCCCGTTTGCTTGATTCACTAGAAAACGAAAACATTGAAGCAAGGCATGTCTGGAAACCGCTCCACCTTCAGCCTCTTTTTGAAGGCTATCGATACTATTCCCATGAGAGCGAAACTCACATTGCCGAACAATTATTCCATACAGGAATATGCTTACCATCGGGGTCCAATATGACTCGGGAAGATCAAATGAGAGTCATACAATCAATTAAAAAAGCAACAAGTGCAGGAATGGATAACACCCATCCATCGATACGGAATCACATTGGAAATGGATAAAAAAGAATGAAGAGGTAATCAAATGATTGGAAAAAACATTGCAGAGTTGCGTAAGAAAAGAGGATATACATTATCTGAGCTAGCTGAACAGGCAAATATATCTAAATCTTATCTAAGTAACATAGAACGTAATCTCAATCAGAACCCCTCCCTACAGGTCATGGAAAAAATCGCTCACGTACTGAATGTCGATTTCGTCTCACTCCTAAAAAAGGAAAACACCATGGCTGCCCCCTATTACTTAGAAACAGAGTGGATCGAATTTGTTCAAGAACTCAAAAGCAGCGGCCTTGAGAAAGAACAGATTCCCCAATATAAGCCATTGATTGAGTTTATTAGGTGGCAGAATGAGAGTCAAAAATAATTTTCTTAATGCTTATATCAATCATAATCTATTTAAAGTGAGGAATTTTCATGGATAATATACTCTTGTTAGATACTTCAGTAGGATCGCTCAATAAAGGCGATGACATAATAATGAAATGTATAAGACATCAGTTATTAGGAATTACAAATAATAGGTTCACTTTAACACTTCCGACACATGTTTCACCTTTTCATTGGTACCAGGTGGCTAGACGATCGAATAGAGTGCAAATATACAGTGATGCCAAATATAAATTCGTTGGTGGGTCAAATTTGTTAACGATGAATATGCTAACGCATTTTCCACAGTGGAATATAAATTTATTTAATTATCATCCTTTAAAAGGCAGTGTCCTAGTAGGAGTTGGAGCAGGTAAAGGGGATAAAGTAAATACTTATACAAGAATATTATATTCTAAAGTTTTATCACATAAATATGTTCATAGTGTGAGGGACGAAAGAACTAAAGCCATTCTTGAAGATTTAGGATTTAAAGCAATAAATACAGGTTGTGCAACTTTATGGCTACTTACACCAGAGTTTTGCAAGGAAATTCCTACATTTAAATCGGATGATGTAGTTTTTACTCTTACTCACCATTCAAAAGACATTGAGAAAGACCAATTTTTAATAAACGTATTAAATGAAAATTACAAAAATGTTTATTTTTGGGTTCAGGATGCAAAAGATTTGAAATACTTTAGAGGTTTCGAGAATATCGAAAACATAAATATTGTGCCTCCGTCAGTCGAGGAATTTGAAAAAGTATTGAGTGGTAAAATTGACTATATAGGGACGCGTTTGCATGGCGGAATCTTTGCGATGAGAAATAAAAAGAGATCTATAATTATATCCATTGATGAAAGGGCCCAGGGAATGGCTGAATCATATAATATCAACACCATTCATAGAAACGATTTTAATCAACTTGAGCATATGATTAACTCTGAAATAATTACTAACGTTAATGTTGATTACGAGAAGGTAAATACCTGGTTGAAGCAATTCGAAAATTGAAAAAGGAAGAGTGGAATTTATGAAAAGCATTATACTTGACGATATTAGGGTTAATAATAATCGTGTTGATTTCTTTTTTACTCCATCAAAAAATTTACAAAAATATTTTAAAGAAAATAACAATTTATTTATAGAATACAACTATGATATAACGGACATCCCTAAGAGTATACTTGCAATTCCTTTTTTAGCAAATATCATTCCGCTTACCTGGATTTCTGATACCACTATAAAAGTAAAAGAATTAGATAAATCATTTTATGAATGTCTAACTGGGTTGAAAGAATCATATCAGGATATGTTTCCTAATATGGATTTTAAAGGGGAGATAGAAGTAGAAATAGTAGTGGAGAACACCTATGAACCAATTCATGAAGTTGCCTCTTTATTTAGTGGAGGCTTAGATGCAATTACGACATTCATTAGAGTTAAGGATAAAAACCCATTATTGATCACTGAGTTTGGCTGGCACGAAAGGGAGATTAAAAATAGTGAGGTGTGGGAGGCCGATAAAGAAAACGCGGTTGAATTTGCCAAAAAATATGGTCTGGAAAACATACTTATTCAGTCAAACTATGGTAATTTTGTTAATGCAGGAAGAATTGACTCCGATTTCGCTAAAAGGTTAGGGGACTCTTGGTGGCATGGCCTGCATCATGGCTTAGCCATTATATCTGCGGCAATACCTCTAGCTTTCAAACTAAAGGTAGGATGTATTTATATCGCAAGTTCATACACTCGGGGCTCAGAACTCCCTTGTGCATCTAACCCTGTAAGTGACAATAGAATTAGGTATGCTTCCGGGAAGGTATTTCATGATGGGTTTGAACTGACTAGGCAAGCTAAAACTAAAGTAGTGGTTGACTATTTTTCTGAAAACCAAGAGTCAGTTAATATCAGAGTCTGTTTCAAAAACGAAGATAATTGCTGCAACTGTGAAAAATGTTTAAGAACTATATTAGGAATCATAGCAGAGGGAAAGGATCCAAAAAATTTCGGATTTAATATTCCAGAAGATCTTTCTTCTCATCTCCAAAGTTATTTACTGGATAATATTAAGTATTTCACAAAAACAAATATAATGTATTGGGATTTTATCCAACAACGTATCACTGAAAATCGTCAAAATATAAGTGGTGATTTTAAGCTTGAGTGGTTCTTTACTTACGATTTCGTCTCAGAACGTAAATATTCACTTATCAAATATAGAGTTACACAATTCTTTCCTATCATAAAAAGAAGAATCGGAAACAAAATAACGAGAATATTTGAAAGTAATTACTGAGATACTGGACGATGAGGATACAAAATTCGCTTAAGAATATATTTTTTGGACTAACGGGACAATTTATCAGTGTTTTTATGGGGTTTGCTGTAAGAACAGCACTTATTTATACACTAGGAATAGAATATACCGGAATAGATGGACTATTTTCAAGCATCTTAATTATGCTATCCCTAGCCAATTTAGGATTTGATACGGCTATCATTTATAGTTTGTATAAACCGCTCGCAAACAAAGATATACAGAAAATAAAAGCCTTGATGAACTTATATCAAAAGGCATATAGAATGATTGGGTTGATCGTCTTTTTGTTAGGGATGATGCTTCTTCCGTTTATACCGAATTTATTGCATGATGGTAAAGCAGTGGATCATTTAAATATAATATATTTATTATTTCTAGTTAATTCTGTATCATCCTATTATTTCGTTTATAAACAGGCTATTATCATTGCTGATCAAAAAAGTTATATCATTTCAAAGATTCACAATTATTTTATTATCACCTCCAATATAATACAAATTTTAATTTTATTAATTACCAAAAATTATATCTTACTATTATCTTTTCAAGTAGTTATAAGGATTATTGAAAACGTGTATGTAGTTAAAAAAGTTCATACCCTATATCCTTACATGAAAGAAAAAAATGATGTTCATTTAAATAGAGAAGAAAAAAAGGAATTTTATAAAAATTTATATGCGCTATTTTTATATAAGGTAAGCGGGGTGGTTATTAACGGAACTGATAATATTATCATTTCGAAGTATGTCGGGATAATCCAAGTTGGGATTTACTCGAATTATTTATTGATCATTTCTACTCTTAGCACTTTTATTAGCCATATATTTTACTCTTTGAATTCAAGTGTTGGAAATTTAGTAGTCACAGAAGACGTGGAAAAAAAGTATTTTTTATTTCGCGTAATTCATTTTGCTAACTTTTGGATATACGGACTATGCACTTTATTGATTTGGAATTTAATAAACCCCTTTATAATAATTTGGTTAGGTGAACAGTACATCTTTAATAAGTTCATTTTACTCTCTATTTTATTGAATTTTTTAACTGCTGGCATGCAAAATGCCTCAACTACATACAGACAAACTACAGGACTATTCAACAAAGGAAAATATAGACCTATTATTGCTGCGGTTATCAATATTGTTGTTTCGGTAATCCTTGTGCAATTTATTGGAATATCTGGTGTATTTATAGGGACGGTTATCAGTAGACTATGCACGTATTTTTGGTACGATCCGTTTATCATATTTAAATATGTTTTTAAAAGGCCTGTTATAGGATATTTCATGAGATATGTTACTTATCTTATGTTAATTATCATTTCAATATTAATAACAGAAACCATATATTCAGGTTTACATTCTAATATAAACATTATTTATGGCACAATTATTAGTCTTTTTATACCTAACTTATTATTTTATATGGTTTTTAGAAAATCTGAGGAATTTATTTATATCTCTAATATAGTATGGAGTTTACTGAAAAAAAGAAAAAATAAAATTGTTGAAGAAAAGATTGTTTAGTAATTGCTGAGGGTTGTGTACTGTTCTTTAATAATAACCGTATTTGGGAGTCAGCGAAAGGCGTGACCATAAAGACATAATGGGGATTTCAGTACTAATGATGACTTTTGCCGACTTATCTAACTAATGCACAAGTCAAATTCGTACTCTGTTCAACAAACGGACGTTTATCCAGCGTATCTAAAAAGCCCAATTTCTCAGAATTCAATAGAGAAATTGGGCTTTTTAATATTATGAATTTTTCTGACGATGCTCATATTTTATCCCGAGGGTATATGCTCAAGTTATTGTCATTAATTTGATATCACGCCAAAAGTCTTAAACTCCGCTAAACCACCTACATACTCCCAGGTTATTCCACCGTCCATTGCTTTTCCTATTGTATGGGAAGGTGCTGCAGCCCCTGATGTTCCTGCTAAAGTAGCTTTATAGACTTTATTATTAGATTGAATAAAAGTATTGATGCTGTATGCTTTATTTGCAGCCCATGGATTGGTATTGGCATAACCGGCTTTAACACATATCCAACCTAGAAATCCGCCAGCAATCACATTGGTGTTCTCTACTTTTTGTCCTAATGCAAAAAATCCAGATGAAGGTATGGCTGTTCCAGTGGAGACGTACACTGGATTATAGCTTTCCAAGCTTCCATATATCGGAGTGGGGAACCCATTAAATCCTTCATAAATGGTATTCTTTATTGTTGCGGAGTTTGTATAAATGTTGGGGTTGGTACTTAAAAATAACTTGAGCTTCGAAATATCTAAGGCCCGTATCCTAGAATTTTCTATCAAAACCTTTTTATAATGATTGATATCAAAGTTACTGTCTTGGTTGAAATACTTGATTAAAGTAATAATAGTAGCTGAACTGTGCATTAATTCCGAGTTAGTAATTTCCAATTTATAATTTCTGGGGATGATATTCTCCGGATAACCAGTGATTTTAATATTGTCGCTAATGCCCATTAAAAAAGCGCCCGTATAGCTTGAAGTGTAAGTGATATTACAATTATTGAAGGTTGCTTTTCCAGTTACCCCACCAATCGATGTATTATTGACATATTTGCCGCCCAATTCAAGGCTACTATCTTGGAAAAGGCAATGATCAAATAACATGCTATGTGAAAGAGCTGAATCTGCAACCTGACCGGTAACCAAACAGTCATAAAAAGCAGAATTCAGGAATTCGATGTCGTTAGCCAAATTATTTGAATTGAAGGAAACGGACTTGAACACATTATTGCTTATATCGTTAGTGGAATCTTTCGGCTTCATTACAGAAACCCTGTAATGTGATCCATAATTAAAATCTTCAAACGTATTTCCCGTACATCTTTTTATATTATCAATCGTTACATTCGAGTATCCAGTATAAGTGGATCCTGTGTAGCTTTTTATGTTATTGCCAATAAACTCAACGTTACCTGATGAAGACAATGAGTCTATATTAATAACATTATTAATGAGCCTGACCCTAGTTTTACCTCCTGTTGCTATTACTGACATAGCTGACGAGTTAATTGTATTGTTAGTAAAAAGAACAGTTCTTTCTTGTGTGGCTACCGAATTGGTTATTTGTAGCCCGCTGCTCTCATAAAAAACATTGCCATCTATAACTATATTAGCGTTATTGTAAACAATAACACCACCAATTTCACTTAGAATGTTACCTACAATTCTGCCGTGATAAACTCCCATCAGCACCCCATTAAAACCCGAGAATATATGGTTATTCTCGATTATTACATTGTTACTGTAGCTGTCTTCGAAGTTTATCGCGTACCTAGTTGAATTAGGGAAGATAGGGATGTTCAATCCTGAATCCATACCATTGTGATAAATCTTATTGTAGGCAATATAGGTAAAGTCAGCTCCGCCACTAATGCCGCCCCGATGGTTATTGTGTATGGTACTTTTGTAAATGTTAACATGATGTGCCTGAGGCTTTGTTATTGAATACGAGATTTCAATGCTGGGAAGACCAATCTTTTCATTGATAAATTGTAATCTTACATAAGAAGTGTCCAAAGGTACTGTCACAACCTGCAGGTATACGGCTTTCTTTCTTGCTATTATGGCATCTTTCGAATTATAAAAGAGGTATTCAAATGTTTTGTTGGCAATAAGAGGTATTCTTGTATAACCGCCGCTTGTCCTCATTTGCAGTTGTTTGTGCTCTCCTTTTATGACTGGAAATTTATTTGTAACATAAGCCCCGATGAGGGTTTGTACAATTTTACCCGTTGCATCAACATATCCTGGAAAGGCTTTAGTATCAGAAGGATTCAGATTCCATTTGCCTGTTTTGGTTGGATATGAACCTATCGTTATTCCGTCTCCCATAAACATGGAGACATCAATATTTTCTATTGATATGAATTGGGCACCAGAGTCTATTTTTATACCATAGGTTTGCTCCATTCCTTTTTCAGAATTAAATCCATTACCTCCGTCAGAAAAGCTCCTATAGGGGATATCACCCACGATAGTTCCGTTTATCACTTTAGCATTTGAAACATTATCTATACGGATTAACTCTCCACTTAATTTCCATGCCGGGGTAGTTAATGGGGAATTATCATAAGGGTTTTTATTAATGGAGTCATACATCACTTCAAAAGTAGATCCATTTAAATCAAGAGTTTGGTTACTATATAATTTAATTGGTGTGTTAACCATGGCGTAAATTTCAGCAGCTCCATTAAGGTTGGTATAACAGAAGCTGTATGTCCCGTTTGGAACAACTGCTCTATTCATTCCATTATCACTTGCGTATGTTAGCGCTTGATTAAATCCCAATATGTTATTATATGCCTTTTTCCATTGTTCCACTGTATAAGGAGGTTTGCCAAAAGATCCTTGGACAATTCCCCATCTTTTTAGCTCAATTACGTATATCCCATAGTTGTTGCTGTTCGCCATATCCATATCTGGGGTCAAACTTTCGTTTGTAAAGTTAATTGAAGTTGGTGTTGAAGCATTATCCTCAGCAACGATGAAATTTTCAATAATTAACCGTTCGTCCGAACTCTTTGTGGAGTTTGTCACAGATAGGATTTTAATTAATTCTGGTGCAGTCAGTAGATTTGTTGTACTAGGACCGCCTATTTTTTTAACTAATTCATTTAAGTCTGTCTCTTCTGAAATAAAAATTCCATCTTTATCAATCTTAATGTTTTCATTAATTAGGGAAGTATCTGGAGCCAACCTTTGTATGTTTACAATATTAATCACTTTATTTTCCGTACTGGAAAAACCAATGAATAATTCTTTCGTGTCAACGCAATAACCAAATTCACCTATATTCAACTGAGATAAATCTTTCTTCAAGCCTTTCCGAGCCAGGATTTTTTGTGACAT
Source organism: Bacillus sp. mrc49 (assembly GCF_002803435.1). Lineage (NCBI taxonomy): Bacteria > Bacillati > Bacillota > Bacilli > Caryophanales > Bacillaceae > Bacillus > Bacillus sp. mrc49. Next base: position 49,791 of record NZ_PHNG01000451.1, read on the forward strand.
CGAATTTTTTTCCTCCATATTGAATATTATCAACTCTCAATACATCTTTTCGTGTTATTTTAATTCCGAATATTTAGATAATTATTGTTCTTATATATAATATGCAAAAAAGGACATGTTGTAAGGGCTGAACAGCTGTTTCATAATTGATCGCATATGCATATTTAATCGAAAGAAAGGAAAGGTGATGGGGCAAGCTGGCATTATAGGCGGAAGGTGAACACAAAAAAACGCGCAAAGATTTTATAATTAAATCTTTACACGCTTTTTTGTTATCCACATTACAAGTTATCGATCAAGGTACAAATACCCTTACCCAGCAGCCGTCTACATATTGAAATTCCCAATGTCCTGTCGATGAAGATATGGCTGTTTCAAAGGTGACGTTTTGGTGGTGCAATACTTTAGGTGCTTCGTATGTCTTTTTTACGTTCGTTTGCTTTTCCAAAAGAATTCCTCCTGTCTATTTGGAACATGAGCATGTTCCTTTGTCAAAATCATATAGGTTGATTTTTTCTTTATTGCCGGCTTTGTCTGTACTGTAGTATTCCAGTGTGTGCGTTTTGTCGGCAGAGACATCAAAAGGTTTGGTATAGATTTGCCAAGTGCCTCCGTTTATTCGGTATAATGTTTCCTTTACTCCAGTTTTATCATCTGATGAGATGTAGGTCACCTTCAAGGCTATGATATAGGTGTTCTTGTCGTTAAAGATGGGAGTCATTTTATTTTTCGTAACCGGAGGAATGGTATCCGGGTCGACGACTGTAATGGTAGCCGTGTCTGAAAATCTGCCATCCTCGGTTGTGACGGTAATGATTGCTTGACCTATACCGACAGCGTGCACAATCCCGTTTGCGACGGCAGCCACTTTAGGATCTGATGTAGTCCAGGTAAGTTGCTGGTTGGTTGCATTGGACGGCTGAAGCTTTGCTGTTAACGTTTGATCCGCATCTCCTAGGTTTAAGCTCAGTGCCTTTGGAACCAGCGTAACGCCTGTCACTGGCGACGTGACTTTGACCGTCGTCATACTTGTGAAGCCGCCGTCTTCGGTTGAAACGGTAACGATGGCCGTTCCGGATCCTACAGGATGGATGACACCATTATCAACGGTCGCAACACTTGTATCCGAACTTGACCATGTGACTTTTTTATTGGTCGCATTAAAGGGTGAAACCGTCTCCTTTAAGGCATGATCTTCTCCTCCAACCATAAGCTCAAGTGTATCTGGAGTTACTGATACTCCAGTAACCGGCACGGTCACATTAATCATTGCTGAAGCTGTCAAGCGGCCATCTTCCGTCGTAACCGTGATGATCGCTTGACCAGGACCGATAGGGTGGACGGTTCCATTTTCTATCGTTGCTACACTCGAGTCGGAAGTGGTCCAAGTAACGTTCTTATTGGTTGCATTAACAGGTGAAACCGTTTCCGTTAAGGTATGATCTTTACCGCCGACCATCAAGTCCAGGGAGGCTGGATCTAGTGAGATTGCAGTAACCGGCACGGTCACATTAATATTAGCGGAAGCTGTGAACCTGCCATCCTCAGTTGTAACCGTAATGGCGGCACGGCCTGGACCGACTGGGCGGACGACTCCATCCTCTATGATCGCGACACTCCGATCTGAACTTGTCCAAATGAGGTGCTTGTTTGTCGCATTCGCTGGTGAAATCTCGGCGTTTAAAGTTTTGCTCTCTCCGCCAACTGTTAGATTCAAGGAATCCGGGCTAACCTTTATACCCGTCACTGGTGCAGTCACGGTGATTTTGGCCGAATCCTCAATTTTACCATCCTCAGTGGAAACTGTGATGGCAGCCAAACCTGGGGCTACAGGATGAACGATTCCATTTTTAACCGTTGCCACATTAGAGTCGGAAGTGGACCATATCAGATTTTTGTTAGTCGCATTGGCTGGATTGACGGCAGCCATTAAAGTTTCATCTTCACCGCCAACAGTCATTTCTACACTTTTCGGGCTAAGTGCCAGGCTCTTAACAGGCACTAGTTTATTGGGACATACTGTCACTAATGACCAATCGAAGCGCCCATTACCCGTGAATACCTTGATTATGGTAATGCCTGGGCTTATGGCACGGACGGCACCGTCAGAAACCGTAGCTACTTTTGGGTTAAAAGAAAACCAATCAAGCTTTTGATCAGTCGCATTCACTGGCAATACTTTAGCTGTTAATTGCGCTTCTTCGTTAACAGTTAGATTTACTAGTTTTGGATTTAAAGCAACACTTTTAACGGTTATCGGATCACAAACTATGACCTTAGTTCTTGCTTTGAAATTACCATCTTTCGTCACTACGGTAACGGTTGTCGTGCCCGAAGCTTTCGGATGGACAACACCGCTGTTGGAAACAGAGGCTACCTGAGGATCGGATGACGACCAAGTAATCTGTTTGTTGGTCGCGTTAACAGGTTTGATCGTTTCAACAAGTTGGACATCTTTATCATGAACATTCATGTTTAAAGTCTCCGATGCTAAGGAAATCTCTGTCACATAAACTGTTTTACTGCTTTTTCCACCTCCATTTGTTGCAAATGCCTGCGAGTTTCCTATTAAACATAAAAAAAGGATTGCAAGCGTAAATACGGCCAGCGTTTTGTAGTTCCTTGCAAATGACATGCGAATTTCCCCCTGTACTATATGTTTTTCTCTATGCGTACTAGTCTAAAAACCACCCCTTCCAAACTTGAAACCTTCATTTATAAAGAATAAGCCTAGAAAATAACAGGATGATGGTAACGGGATGTTTTCCTCGCTCATTCGTTATATCAATCGTATTGACTAGAACTAAATACCTGATATTTTTTAGAATACCATCGTTCTTCATAAAGAACAATAAAAGTTTATAAAAATGAGGAATTTACATAAACACACAAGAGGCTTAGTATAGTGCGTTCTTTATAATCGTTTATTTTTTTAGTCCAGCATACGAAATGTTCTTTAAAAAGAATTGTCGATGACTTATAATAACGGATATAGGAGTATTAGCCTAATAAACAAAGATGCTCATTATAAAGGATGAAGGGGAACTGCTATGAAAATATTACACACTAAAATAGGGGAACATATCATTCATTTTGAAAATGCCCCAAGGTATTTATTTAAGATGTTCCGTGAATTGGAAGATGAAAACCATCAACCTGATCTTACCGTAACAATCCAGTTGGACTTTGGCATACCTTTTGTAAACGATGATGTGAAAGAAGATAGGCAGGCGGATAGAATTTATTATCGGAGGTCGGATTACTTGATGGAAGTGGATGCCGCATTTCAATATGCAGAGATTTCAGCTTATGATGAATTGGCTCTTAAACATGCACTATTCAATTTATATAGTTCTTTCATTGTATATCATGGATGGGGACTGTTGCTTCACTCTTCATGCGTTATAGAAAACGGCAAGGCCCATATGTTTGCAGGTCATTCTGGTGCCGGAAAATCCACTGCTGCAAAATTATCGTTACCGCGTGACCTTCTTGCCGATGAAGCAACCATTGTAAAAATCTCATCCGAAAAGATAGAAGTATTCAATTCTCCATTCCGCAGTGAAATTCCTTCAGATGGCGAAAACGCTATTTTCCCATTGGAAAGCATACAAGTCCTGCATCAGTCACTTCAAAATCAAAGGGTACGTCTAACAAAATCGGATTCATTAATAACCATGATTGATAAAGTGTTTTATTGGTCAAGTCATCCTGCAGATAAAAAAATGATACTAGGCTTATTATTGGAAATGGCTAGCCAGGTGCCCGTGTATGACCTCTTTTTTCTGAATAACGATACTTTTTGGGAGTTGATTTCATAATGGTCCAATATATTCATAGTAAACATGTAGAAGCTACCCAGCTTGGGGAAGAATGGATAATATTACATACTGAAAATTTTACCGTGACAAAGTTGAATGAAATAGGTGGATTTTGCTGGGGGCTTCTAGATCAGGCACAAACTGTTGACTCCTTGGTTCAATCATTAAGTGATCGATATGCAGTGATGGAGGAAATATCTAAACGTGACATCGAAAGCTATTTATTGGATTTACTGCAGTTTGGATTAATTAAACATGCTGTATGACAAGGAAATTGTTGAATTATTTCTGATGACCATCAAAAAAGAAGGTTCCATTCATTTACCTGCTCAAGGAAGTAGTATGTATCCATTCATAAAAAACGGAGAGATTTGCAGCTTTAATGAATGTGATCCAATACATTTGAAAAAAGGGGACATCGTATTGTTTTATACTTCATCGAATCGATTGATCGCGCACCGATATTATAAAGAATTGAAAGATGGCCAGCGGCGGCAATATCTTTTCAAAGGAGATACAAACATATGCTTTGATGAGGCAATCTATCGGGAACAAATGGTGGGGAAATTGGTTTACGTCCAGAAACGTAAATACAAACTGCTTGTTTCAGGTTTTCTGGCAAGAACGTGGGCAGGGTTGATTCTTGCTATCCCCTTTCTCACGGGGATCCTGAGAAAATGCCTTAACATTCAACAAAGACTGAAAGGGAGTCGATCCCAATGATGCCAGCGTTACTGTACGTATTATTTGCACCACAAGTAAACTTGCCTAATGATTTGAATTATTATCGGCAGCTTCTTAATGATATTGAAAGATCAAATATTCATGCCCAAGCATTATTTCTATTGAAGAAGAAGGGGAGGTTTAACGATACTCCAGCATTTTTCCAGCAAGGAATAAATGAAAAATGTCAAAGCATCCTTTTTCAAAATATATTGATAAAAAATCAAACAGATCAAATCTTGTCTGCATTTGAACAAAATGGATTGTCTGTCATTCCTCTAAAAGGAACTTTCTTTTCTGATAAGCTTTTCGGACATTTCGGGGCTCGGCCAACATCTGATATAGATTTACTCATAAAGGAGCGCGACATGGAGCGAGCAGCTGAAATCGTTCAACATATAGGTTATACACAGAAGGAGAAACAAATAGCTTTTCATTTTCATACATCTTTCAGTAAGGAGCTTTCTGGATCCGCATTCCCTCTGACCGTCGAACTTCATTGGGATATATTGAAGAGAAATACTGCAAACTTGGAAATCGCTGAGTTTTGGCAGGAGGCTTATCCAATCAATGACTCATTGTATGTTAAGCAACTCTCCGATTTCCACCTTTTTTATATGATTTGTCTCCATGGATGGCGGCATAACATGGATTCATTAAAGTATTCCATCGATATCATTCAACTCATCCTGAATGTAAATATTGATTATAATCGACTGATAGAGGATGCAAAACGGCACAAAACAAAAAAAAGAATCATCAGGACTTTATCGATTGTATATGAACAGCTGCCCATTCTACAAACAGTAAAAGAGTTTTCAGATCAAATACCCACCATGTACAACGATAGAAATTCCCCGATTAAAAAGTATGTGGACTTCCTTGATTATTCATTTCTTAGCTTTGATTCACCAAAACATAGTATCATCGAATTTTGTCATATTTTATCTTCCAAGAAATAAATCGGGTAGTATCCATCTCTTTCACTTTTTTTCAAATTATGAAATTCCTGCTTTTTTTCATTAGAAATAAAGAAATTCCATTCAAAATATTGTATAGTAATAATAAAGCTTCGAACAAACATTCGTTTCTTGGAGGCAACACAACTTCTTAGTGGAACAGGAGAGAGACATTGAACGGTACAGCACACATGGCACTTGGGGCAACAGTTGGATACTTAACGGCCAATTCACTACAAACGGATCCGACCACCACGTTATTTTTGGTAGGAATCGGGGGCGTTTCCGGCCTCATGCCCGACATGGATATTGATGGGAAGTTAAGCAATAGGATTACGTTTTCACACAAGTTCATTAGGACATTGGCTCAAACAATTGGAATTTTAATGATCATTTATAGCGCATTGGAAGGCTTTGAGACCGAAAAATGGATCGGTGCTGGGGCAGGGATCGGAATAATCATTATTTCCTCATTCATAACACAAAGGCATATGCTCACCCTGAGCGGATTAGGGGTTTTGGGCATTGGGATGTCTTTACAGGAAAATTGGTTATGGTTGCTGGGTCTCTATATGATTCTAGCATCCTTTACGCCTCATAGAAGTTATACCCATTCGATTGCCGGCATTGTTTTCTTCGGTATCATTGCCTTTCAGTTCGAGGCAGCGATTGGGGTTGACGGGATTTTCACTACATGTTTATTCGGATATATCAGTCATTTAATAGCCGATATGAAATTCCTACCTTTCAATAAACGGGGCGTAAAGTTATTTTTGCCATTCTACTCTAAGGAGTTTTGACAGTGGTTGAATCAACCACTGTTTTTTTTGCTTCAATGGCTTAATGGTAGAAGAGAATCAGTATGAACGTAGGTAAAATCCGACTTTTTTATCGCTTATTTTTGGTCATTCTACCTATTTCTACTAAATGTAACACAATTGTAAAGATCCTGTGATGCGAATGATATGCATTTTCTAGTATATTAGGTTTAGCAAATCACATCAGGGGGTAAATTAATTTGTTCAAGAAAATTGTCGTCGGATTGTCATTAGCTATCATGCTTGGGTCAGCAACCTTTACAGGGAGCCAAGCCGAAGCTGCTTCATATCATACAAAAGCAATTAAAGTGGCCAAAAGTGAATTGGGCACAAAATATAAAATGGGCGGCATTTCATCATCAGGTTTTGATTGTTCCGGTCTAGTGAAATATTCCTACCAAAAGGCTGGCAAGAATCTACCGAGGACGGCTGCTGACATATATAAAAAAGGCAAGTCAGTTAAAACGCTGCAAAAAGGGGACTTAATGTTCTTCGCACCAAATAAAGCGAAAAAGCCTACACACGTAGCTATATACATAGGTGACAATCAATTCATACACTCCGCATCCTCTAAGGGAGTGTCATATGCCCAAACCAATAATCCATATTGGAAGCCGAAATACATCGGGGCAAAACGCTTATAATTCGAAGCAAATACGAAAAGCATGAGACTTGATGAAGTCTCTTTTTTTTGTTCACATTCTCCAATCTGTTGGTTGGTTTATTATCTTGAAACATGCCCCACTAGGTAATGCTCGTAAAAAAAAATTCCGACGATGCTGGAACCGATCGAAAGAGAGCTTCATCCTAATCGCGTACGGAATGAATGGGCTTAAGTTAAAGCTGATTTTTCCATTCCCATCATTTGTTGATGATGTACTTCAAACCTTTTGTAAAATTACAAAGACAGGCCCGATCTTAAAGCGTAGATTCTTCATGGTTCATTTACTCTTCTTAAAACAAAGAAGTATGACTTGCCAGGAAAAAAATTCTTGATGTCCATGACACCAATCAATGTATCTTCGTCAACTTTCCTAAACAGATCAATGATGCTTTTTTGATCATAAACCATTGCCGCGCTTACTTTTCCCCTATATTGGATCTGTCTCAGCCTTGCCCAGCTTTTTTTTGTTTTTATCAAGGGGCGAAAAATTCTCAAGGCGATTGTAATGAATGTGTCAGGGAGTTTTCCATAGTTTATGCTAAGCGGCATTAGACCAGGATTCCCAGCGAACAATTCTCCATTTCCCTTTTGGAATACAAGTGGCTGGACATGCTCTTCATTAATGAATCTCTTGCCATACCAATTCGATGCAGGTAACAAGCCTTCCATTGGATGCCCAGTTCTAAGTTCTTCTCCTTTCCATAGTCCTCTCATCTCTTCGAAGCCGACCGTCCCCAGCCGGTCAAAGAATTCAAAAGCTTCAGTTTGTGAACTTCCTCTTCGCAGTAGCTCGTTTAGAATGTCCTTATCATGCAATAAGTTTCCCTCCTGATTATCTTCGCTTTTCAAAGAAGTGTGATTTCCTGTTCTGATGCTCATTCCCGCAGCACTTTCAGTAATGGATAGCTTTCACCTAAACTTGACTAATTAAAACCTCAAACTGACGGCCTCTCCAATTAAGGAACTGCTTCACTCGGTACAGTTAGCATTCGCCTGTGGGTTATAAGTCGCACTGCACTGGGTAATAAATAAAAATGGCTTCGATACTCCTACGAAAAGAGGCCGAATCATTTGACTCTCGATCGATCATTTAATATGCTTAGCAAACCATTTCGGGATCTCCAACATTATCCCCATTATGGAATGAGGAAGATTTCTGATGTGGTTATACATATTCGAAGACAAAATGATTGAAAGTCAAAGAAGGTCAATGTATAATAAACTCATAAGGTCAAAGAAGGTCAAAGTTTCCTAATCACGATATTTTAAGGAGGAGTACTACATGTTTTGTGAAAAATGCCATGTAAACCAAGCTAATATTCAAGTCCATCTAAATATGAATGGTCAGGAGCATGATGTGAAACTGTGCTCCACTTGTTATAAAGAAGAACGAAATAAGCTGGGAGCAGCAATGGGGGGAATCGATACTGGGAAAGCCCAGTTCAATGGATTCCAGCATCCATTCAATCCATTTAATCATAACGAAGCACCTCAACCAGAGCCTGTTAGCCAAAGTGAAGGAGGAGGGTTGCTTGAGGAATATGGAAGCAACTTGACCGATGCCGCAAAAGCAGGGCTGATTGATCCGGTAATCGGCAGGAATGAAGAAATAAAACGAGTGATAGAAGTTCTGAATAGGCGAAATAAAAATAATCCAGTTCTAATAGGTGAACCGGGGGTAGGTAAAACAGCCATTGCGGAAGGTCTGGCCCTTGCCATTGCCGAAGGCTCTGTACCTGCTAAATTGCGCAATAAGCTGGTCTATATGCTTGATGTTGCTTCCCTTGTCAGCAATACCGGAATCCGGGGCCAATTCGAAGAACGGATGAAGCAACTGATAAGTGAATTACAGACAAGAAAAAACATCATTTTATTCATTGATGAGATTCACCAAATTGTCGGGGCCGGTTCAGCTGAAGGATCAATGGATGCCGGGAATATCTTAAAACCTGCACTCGCCAGGGGTGAACTTCAACTTGTCGGCGCGACTACTTTGTCTGAATATCGAAAAATCGAAAAAGACGGTGCACTTGAACGACGTTTTCAACCGGTTCAGGTTGATGAGCCGACAACGGATGAAGCGCTAGTGATTTTAAAAGGATTAAAAGAAAGCTATGAAGCATATCATGGGGTTACCTATAGTGAGGAATCACTGAAAGCGGCAGTGGAGCTGTCGAATCGATACATTCAAGATCGTTTTCTGCCAGATAAGGCAATTGACTTGATGGATGAAGCCGGCTCCAAGTTGAACCTGACGATTGAAGATGGACAGGAAGAGGATTTGAAAGAGCGTCTTGCCCAAATCTATAAAGAAAAAGAACATGCCCTAAAAGAAGAAGCGTATGAAAAAGCGGCAACACTGCGCGATGAAGAAGAAAAGCTTGAAACGTTATTGCAGTCAGGAAGCAACTCTGTAAAACCAATCGTTACCATTGAAAACATCCAGAGCATCATCGAACAAAAAACCGGTATACCGGTAGGCAAGTTACAGGAAGACGAGCAAGAGAAAATGCTGCACCTTCAAGCTAACCTCATGAATAAAGTCATCGGACAGGAAGAAGCAGTCAGGAAGGTTGCAAAAGCCGTCCGTAGAAGCCGCGCAGGGCTGAAATCGAAAAATCGTCCTACAGGTTCATTCCTTTTCGTTGGACCAACGGGAGTCGGTAAAACGGAATTGGCAAAAACCCTTGCTGACGAATTGTTTGGGGACAAGGAATCGATGATTCGCCTTGATATGAGTGAGTTCATGGAAAAACATAGTATTTCCAAGTTAATTGGCTCACCTCCTGGATATGTTGGTCATGAAGAAGCGGGACAATTAACTGAAAAGGTTCGCCGTAAACCATACAGCATCATCTTATTGGATGAGATTGAAAAGGCGCATCCAGATGTTATGCACATGTTCCTGCAAATTTTGGAAGACGGCCGGTTAACGGACAGCCAAGGCCGCACTGTTACTTTCAAAGACACGGTCATCATCATGACAAGCAACGCCGGTGTAGGCGAAAAACAAAAAGTCATGGGGTTCGGCACAAGTACTGCAGTGGACGAAGCTTCCATCCTCCAGTCATTGGGCAATTTCTTCAAACCGGAATTCTTGAATAGATTCGATAGCATCATCGAATTTTCCGCATTGAAGAAGGAAGACCTTCTCCAAATCGTCGATATCATGCTGAAAGAACTTGGCGAGACATTGGCTGCACAAGAAATATCCATAACCGTAACGGATGAAGCCAAACAAAAACTGATTGAATTGGGATATCATCCGACATTCGGTGCCAGACCGCTTCGCAGGGTCCTACAGGAAGAGCTTGAGGACGGAATCACTGATTTCATTTTTGAGCAGCCTGATGTTAAGAAGTTCACTGCAATCGTAGAAAACGACCGTGTGAACATAATTAAAACACGATAAAGAGTACTAGAAATGCCTCCTAGACCGTAATACTGTTATGGAGGCATTTTTTTTAGCATTATTTTATGATTGGATAGAAAACATTGATATGATAAAGTTACAAATCCAAATTCAGAATATTCTCTTTGATTGCCAGTTTACTGTATCAAGTCATGGGAACCCAAACTGTTAAGCAAATTATCCAATTTTGGGCCATAAGTATAGACAATACATGGATTCCTGTTCTGAAAAGGGAATTTCAATGGGGGAATGACTTATTAAAGATTCACTTTATTTTGAAGAAGAAAATATCGATAATCGAAAAGAGACGGATGAAGATACAGAAAATCCATCAATTTCACTTCCTGTTGCGAATATTCATCCACTGAATCCAGAAGAAGTGGACCGCCTCTATTTCTTTGAAGGCAAAGACCTGGGGAATACCTACCATAAAGATAAAACGTGTTTCAGATTATGGGCACCAGCAGCATCTGAAGCAAAACTGGTCACGTATGAACAATGGGATGATTCAGCGGGACTTGAAATCGAGATGGCTCGTTCTGAAAAGGGGACATGGATTGCAGAATTATGCGGCGATCACGATGGCTTGATTTATACATATAAAGTCAAGATTGGAGAGGTATGGGATGAAGCCGTCGATCCTTATGTACGCGCAGTCACGGTCAATGGTGATAAAGGGGTCGTGGTGGACTTGGCTGACACAAATCCAAAAAAATGGACACGTGACAAACCTCCGCTTGATAAACCGGAGGACATCATCATCTATGAATTACATACAAGAGATTTATCGATCCATCCGGAGAGCGGAATCACACAGAAGGGTAAATTCCTGGGGGTGATTGAAGAGGGGACGAAAGGTCCTAAGGGAGTGAAAACAGGGCTGGACCATATAAAGGATCTAGGGGTGACCCATGTGCAATTTATTCCGATCTTCGATTTTGCCACCGTCAATGAAACGAAATTAAAGGAACCACAATACAATTGGGGCTATGATCCGAAAAATTATAACGCACCAGAAGGATCTTATTCGACTGACCCTTACCAATCAAAAGTGAGGATCAGGGAGTTGAAGGAAATGATCCAGGCCCTTCATGACCATGGTTTGCGTGTCATCATGGATGTGGTCTATAATCACGTTTATTCAGTGGCCGATTCGAACTTCAATAAGCTGGTACCCACCTATTTTTTCCGCTATAACGACGACGGTACTTTATCGAATGGCACCGGGGTAGGCAATGATACCGCATCCGAACGTAAAATGATGCGTAAATTCATCGTTGAATCCGTCGCCTATTGGGCAAAGGAATTTAACCTTGATGGCTTCCGTTTCGATTTAATGGGGATTCATGATGTGGCAACGATGAATGAGGTGAAAAAAACGCTTACAGAGATCGATTCGACGATCATTGTGCTGGGCGAAGGATGGGATATGAATACTCCATTGCCCAAAGAAAAGAAGGCGAATCAAAAAAATGCTTATAAAATGCCTGGAATCGCTCATTTTAATGATGCAATCAGGGACGGATTAAAAGGTTTTGTAATGGATAAGCATGATAAGGGATTCATCAATGGGAAACCAGGGATGGAAGATATCATAAGAAAAAGCATAGCTGCCGGTTTGCACTACGATGACCAAATTGCAACCTATCAAACACCAGACCAAGTCATCAATTATGTGGAAGCACATGATAACTTCACCCTATGGGATAAGCTTGCCATCACTAATCCAGAGGCTTCCGAAACAGAACGTAAACAGATGCATAAATTGGCTTCCGCCATCGTCCTGCTGTCCCAGGGAATACCGATGATACATGCTGGACAGGAATTCATGCGCTCGAAGGATGGCGATGAAAATAGCTATCAATCCTCTGACTGGATAAACCGCTTGGATTGGAAAAGAAGGGAAGATTTTAACACCGAAGTCGAATATATGAAGGGCTTGATTTCGATCAGGAAAAATCACAGTGCCTTCAGATTGAGCACACCCGAAGAAATCGAGCAGTGTTTACAGTTCATCGAGGCCCCGCCAAACGTGGTTGCATTCACTTTAGTAACGGAAGATTCAAGATTGGCTGTCATCCACAACGCAAATTGGCAATCGACAAACCTTGCACTTCCGCAGCACGGGGATTGGTCCGTTTTAGCGAATGGGCAGCTTGCTGGCCTGGAAGAAATAGAAAGAATTAAAGGGAATCAAATAACCGTTTCCCCCTTATCTTCATATGTATTAAAAAAATTGCCATGAAACTAGTGGGATGGACCCTTTCAATAAATTTGTAGAAATGAACCAAGTGTAATAAAATGGGAATATCAATCTGGAGCAAGGAGTGTCAAAATGAATGTTAAAATGATGACCATGACCTTTGGAGTTTGTTCTACATTATTGCTTTCAGCTTGTGCGAGTGAAGAAAAAAGCGTTGTCGAAAAAAAAGAAACCAGCCATGAAGGACATTCTGAACATGAAGCATCAGCCGATGTCCAAGAAGAAACCGCAAGTAAGGAAATCGCACCAAATTTCTTATCAGGAAAACCGGAAGACATGAAAACCATCTATTTAGCGGTTGCCCAAAATAAAGATTTACTAGAAAAAATCCCCTGCTACTGCGGTTGCGGGGAATCAGCGAACCATAAAAATAACTATGATTGCTTTATCCATGAGAATAAACAAAATGGTGAAGTGGTTTGGGACGACCACGGGACGAAGTGCGGCGTTTGCTTGGAAATAGCAGCACAATCAATTTTGGACTGGAATGACGGCATGAACATTAAAAAAATCAGGAACAAAGTGGACGAAAAATACAAAAGTGGATATGCAAAACCGACTCCCACCCCACAGGTGTAATGGCGTCTCAAGCCTGAGCATTGGTCTTTTTTCCGGTTACATTCGGGAAAAGGCCATTATTTATTTCCCTTGAAGAATGGTTTCTTGGCCACAGGCAATATAACCTGAGCGTGATAGGGGAATACTTCCAATATACAAAAAATGTAAGGGAGATATTCAATTGACATTAATACGCCTTGGTTATGTAGCGATGAGTAATCATGTCCCAAACTGTTCACCATCCCAGACGATGACTTTTGCTCAGTTTTCAAAAATTAAGGATAGAGATGCTGCCATAAGGAAGCTCGAACGCATTTCCAATTCCAATCTTCATAATTGTTGGCGGTTACTGATTCATAACGAAGCGAACCGGATTCAGTTTTTTAGACTTTCATCTAAATTGATTCCATTGGCCAATCATCCGGAAATCCCAGAATGGGATTATATCGAACCCATCACTGACGAGCTTGCTAAAATAAGAACCTTTTTATCCAAACATCCAAAGATGAGGATAGATTTTCATCCAGATCATTTTGTGATTTTGAATAGTTCCAATATTAATATTCTTAAGACATCATTAAAAACCTTAAAAATACATCATACTTTGTTGTGCCATATGGGGGTCGATCCCGAGCATCGCTGTGTCTTGCATGTGGGCGGTGGTTACGGGGAGCACGAACAGGCTTTAGAACAATTCATTCATAATTGGGGCTTGATCCCTGAACCTATTCAAAGAATGGTCATCCTGGAAAACGATGATACTACTTATACATTGTCGGAAACTCTTTACTTATGTGAAAAACTGGGGATTCCCATGGTTTTTGATTATCACCATTATCTTGCTCATCACTTACCTGGTGAAAACTGGACCGAACATTGGGACCGAATCATTAATAGCTGGAGAAATTCGAAACTGCCTCCCAAGATGCATATTTCAAGTCCAAGATCGGATAAGGAATTTAGGGCACACGCTGAATATGTGGATCCGACACAGTTCATGGAATTTTTGCGAAGGATAAAAGGAACGGTTCCACAGCTTGATTGCATGATCGAAGCCAAGCAAAAGGATGAAGCACTTTTTCAATTGATGGAACAGATGAAAGGATACAAAGATATCGAAATCATTGACGAGGCCAGCTTTTATATCCATTAATTTGGCGAAATATAAATAGTTGATAAAGAGGGGACTAGTAAATCTCTTTATCAATGCATTTAGTTTACATAACGTTATTATTGTAAATTAATAAACAATCATTAAAACAAAGAAACGCAGAATAACAGGAAATTTTAAAAAAGAAACGCTATCTCCTATGCGAAGGAAAGTTCCACTAATTAGAAAAGAGGAGGGGCAAGGATATATTCACTACCTGATTCCCTTTTCCCTTCTATGGTTTCGTTGCTACTATAGGGTAAAGGTGCCATAGCTTATTACATGAATGGCACTATCCGCATAAACTGAACAGTACAATCCTAATGAAAATTTTCTGAGATTTTTATTCACATTTTTATTCACATCATAACAACCGTAAATTTACACCTATTTCCCCTCTTTCTGTTATATATGTGATATTTTTTGCGCCTTCAAGGCTGAAATGGGAGGGAATTGCGGTTCTCGCCGAAGTCTGTTCAGAATGAAGGAGGGTAAAATGGCATAAAAGTGGTTGATTAAATCGTATGTTATAGGTATAATTACCTCCAGGAAGCGCTTTCAAAAAATACTATTTTGGGTGATCGTATGTACCTTACTGATTCTAATGAAATCAAGAAGAAGCTGACCATTATATACAACGAGGTGTGTAAAGGTTTGTTTGGTGCAGGTACAACTTTGTTAAAAATAGAAATTGATGATAAATTCATTACTTTCCGTACGAAACATAGACGGACACCACAATCACTTGCTTTAGAATGTGAGGTTCCAGCACTGAAACGAGAAGTAGACGTTCAGATGTCACAGATATTCAAAAAACGAATCAGGGAATATTTGGAGCAGGAATTTGATCTAAAGATTGCAGTAATACTGCGCGATTACGATTATGTTACCCAATGGTCCATTACAGAAGTCATTCTGGCTTAGAATCAATGAGCGAATATACATATTTTGTCACTACTCTTTTGATCAATTCTTAAGAGATGAGACGCATACAGTAAAGATGAGTAGCCATTTACTTTGTTTACGAAGTAAGGGGCGCTTGTTAGAAAGGTTTGACTTTCTATACAAGCGCTCCTTATTTTTTTTATATTCCACTGCTTTATTAAGAAATTTCAAAGAAAAAGGAGGAGTTTTTTTGAAACCAGTTTATCTTCTTGGGTTTATTCCATTTATCGGAATACTTGTAGGTAGCGTCTTTGCGAGCAAAGTGAATGCGATCGTATTAGGAATGCCATTCTTACTGTTTTGGCATACGCTTTGGCTGGTTATCTCATCAGGAATCTTGCTGATTATCTACAAATTCGATCCTATCAACAAGGAGGAAAATGAATGAATAGTGCACTGCTGATTATTACCCTCTTCTTGCTGCTTGCTCTAATAGTTGCGATACGTGCGAAAAAAGGGAAAAAAATGAGTTTAGAGCAATGGACAGTTGGCGGACGTGGCTTTGGTACCCTTTTCGTTTTTTTATTGATGGCTGGGGAAAACTACACCACCTTCACTTTTTTGGGAGCTAGTGGTTATACCTATGGCAAGGGAGCACCTGCCTTTTATATTTTAGGGTACGGCTGTCTCGCATTCATTATGTCTTACTGGATGTTACCGGCCGTTTGGAAGTACGCCAAAAAGCACGAGTTGCTTTCCTTTTCCGATTTCTTTGCAAGCAAGTACAACAGCCCTGCACTGGGTATTGTAGTTTCCTTCGTTGCGGTCTTGGGCTTGAACTCTTTGTTGATGATTCAGTTAAAAGGATTGGGGATCATCGTTTCTGAAACTTCCTATGGCTTGATTTCACCTAGCATGGCTATGTGGATAGGTGTCCTTGCCATGATTGTATATGTAAGCATTTCCGGCATTCACGGTTCTGCCAGTATTGCAGCGATAAAAGACGTAATTATTTTAGGGATAGCCCTCTTTTTAGGGATCTATCTGCCAATCCACTTTTACGGAGGTTTTGAATCCATGTTCCAGGCGATTGATGCAGCAAAGCCAGGATTTCTAACTCTCCCTGCAAAAGAACAAAGTATTTCCTGGTATTTGTCTACAATCCTGGTGGTTGGCCTTGGTTATTGGATGTATCCTCACTCTTTCCAAGCAACGTATTCTGCAAAGAGTGCGAAATCATTACGTAAAAATGCGATTATCATGCCGTTGTATCAAATTTTGATTGTATTAATCTTCTTTGTGGGTTTTGCGGCAATCCTGCAAGTTCCTGACTTGGAAGGAACAGATGCCGATCTTGCTTTGCTTCGTGTCGTGAAAGAAACGTTCAACCCTTGGTTTGTTGGAATCGTCGGTGGGACAGGCTTACTGACAGCTTTAGTACCCGGTTCCATGATCTTGTTGAACGCCTCTACGTTAGTAGCTAAAAACGTATATCAAGTCGTATCTCCAAAAGCTACCGAGAAACATGTGACAACCGTCGCCAAAAGCTTGGTTCCTGTCTTTGCCCTGCTGTCCCTTTACTTCGTCTTCCAAGGCGGTAATTTTATCGTCGAGCTAAGTATTTTCGCTTCCTCTATTTTGACCCAGTTGTTCCCTGCATTCATTTTTAGCTTAATGAAAAAACCATTTGTAACAAAACAGGGGGCATTAGCCGGTATTATCGCCGGTGCTATTTTCCTAGCTTATTTCACCATCACCAAGACTAAGCTAGTGATTCTTTTCCCAGATTGGCCCTCGCTCATCACAGATATCAACATTGGATTCATCGCCATGATATTGAATGCATTCGTTCTAGTTTTGGTTAGTGTGATTACACGCAGAGAAGCGGAAATTCAAGTACAACGGGTGACTAGTTATAAAGACTAGAAGTTAACAAGATAGGAAGGCATTGAATGGGTTGGCCCATCTATTTCAGAGATGAAGGCAGAATCTGAAAAACGACTGCTCCAAGCATGATGGAGAAGGAAAACAGAGAGTGAAAGGGGACCTACAGGCATGAGCAAAGAAAAATTACCTCAAATTACAATCCTAGCTGTCGGGGGGACGATTGCCGGAAAGGGAGCAGATAGTACGCAAATCACGCAATATCGGGCGGGTGTTCTTACAGTGGAAGCGTTAATAAAAGCAGTTCCACAGGTTTGTGATTTGGCAGAGGTAAGCGGTTATCAAATTGCCAACATAGCTAGTTTTGCCATTACAGATCAGCTATTGCTTAAGTTGGCCATGAAGGTAAATGAGTTGTTATCGCAATCCCATTGCGATGGTGTAGTGATTACACATGGGACGGACACATTGGAGGAGACGGCATACTTTCTTCATTTAACCGTAAAAAGTGATAAGCCCGTCGTAATGGTGGGTGCGATGAGGCCAGCAACAGCACTTAGTGCAGATGGACCGCTTAATTTATACAATGGTGTAGCACTGGCTGCAAGTGATGTGGCACGAGGTCATGGTGTTTTAATCTCTTTAAACGGCAGGATTGGTTCAGCACGAGAAATGAGTAAGCTTCATACCACTGCCATTGACGCATTTGGTTCACCTGAAGCTGGGTTATTGGGGTACATGGTAGATGGCAAACCGCATTTTTATTATAAAAGTTTGCGAAAGCATACAGCAGAGTCCGAGTTCGTCTTGTCTGATGTACCTCGATTGCCTCGTGTTGATATATTGTTTGGGCATAGTCAGGACACACGAGATCTGGTTGATGCTGCTGTTGCTGCAGGAGCAGAGGGAATTGTACACGCAGGAACAGGTAATGGAGGCATTTTCCCGCTAACTCGTCAAGGGTTACAAGATGCTAACGAACGGGGAGTAGTGGTGGTCAGCACTTCTCGGATTGGTAATGGTTTTGTAACGACAAAACCGGTTGATTTGGAAAGCGGTTTTATCACATCAGATAATTTGACTCCACAAAAGGCCAGGATTTTACTACAGCTTGGCCTAACCAAAACACATGAATCAACAGAGATTCAACGAATGTTTGAAATTTATTAGTAAAAGAATGCAGACGGTAAATAAAAGTGGCAGGACATAGAATAATCTTGTCAGCCTCAATAAACAGAAAGTGGTGATTTTATGGGAAAGGGAATTAGTGTGAACTATATAGAAGAGAAACATGAGCCATACCTTCAACGTGTTTATAAACATCTTCATCAATATCCCGAATTAAGTACAGAAGAATATGAAACACAGAAATTCATTGAAAATGAACTGCAGAAGCTCCACATTCCTTACAGGAAGATGGCGAATACAGGGATCTGTGCTGAAGTTCATGGCGAACAACCGGGGAAAACCATCCTGTTGCGTTCGGACATTGACGCTTTACCAATTACCGAACAGACAGACCTGGAATATGCCTCCAGAAATAGGGGCGCTATGCATGCTTGCGGGCATGATGCACATGTAACGGTTGGCTTAGGTGTAGGAGCTTTGCTGCAAGAACGGAAAGCCAAATTAAAAGGAACGGTCAAAATCATGTTTCAGCCATCAGAGGAAGTTCATCCAGGTGGGGCTGTCCGTATGATCGAGGAAGGAATTCTAGAAAATCCAAAAGTAGATGCGGCGGTTGGCATTCATACTAACCCCTATTTACTACCAGGTCAATTCCAAATGAAGGAGGGCTGTATGCTCGCAAGCAGTGACCGGATCTATATTTCCTTGATTGGAAAGGGCGGTCATGCGGCAGCTCCGCATCAAAGTGTTGATGCTATAGCGATGGCAGGTCAATTCATCTCAAGCATTCAAAACATTGTTGCAAGGCAGGTATCTCCCGTTGATAAAGCGGTCGTAACGATTGGTGAAATAAAGGGAGGCTATACATCCAATGCAATTGCCGATCGGGTAGATTTGGCGGGCACGGTACGAACGATCAATGAAGAAACACGAAAGGCCATTGAAGCAAAAATTGAAGCACTGTTATATTCAATAACGAATTTTTGGGGCGGAACGTACACATACGAATACGAAAGAGGCTATCCTGCCACTTGGAATGACAAACACATGACTCAGCTGGCGATAGAGACTGCATTAGCCAGCATTGGCAAAAACAGCATCGTTACATTGGAAAATCCTTATATGAGCGGCGACGATTTTGTCTACTTATCCCAATCCGTTCCTTCTGTCTTTATCTATTGGGGAACTGGGACTAAGGACAAAGAGTGCTTTCCATGGCATCATCCGAAGTTCCATGTAAATTTGACATCTTTGAAATATGGTGTCTCCCTTACAACTCAACTTATTTTGACTTTTTTAAACGAGGAAGCAAGCTGACCCAAGACCAAAAATGTGGTTCGGTAAGAGAAAGAAATAGAGTGGGCTTTCAACTAATGTGAATCTTTCCCATGACCATTGTAACCAGATAGGAGCATCGGAAGTTGTCTGTGTTATCTCTTCAATGACGTTGATTTCATCACTCACTGATACTCTATCTATTCTTTAGCTGAGCAAGGGGGAATGATGGATTTGAGTGGCAATTAGGAATTGGTAAGTAATGATAGCATTATTCCATTAAAGGGCCATTTAATGGAGTGGAGGGCAGGAATATTTGTCGGGAAGTCGAAGTTGTTTTATTGAAAACAGCAACTGCGCTATCGAATGTTTCTAACGTTATTACTCCAAAAGCAGAGGGCTTATAAGGCGTTTGACATTTGGAAGGAATTTGTAACTTGTTAATAGTATAATTAGGAAGATAATCAAAAAAAATTTTACACATAAGGGAGATAAAACTATGGCAAAAAACAAATTACTAAGAATGGATAATGTCGGCATCGTTGTAGAATCCCTTGATGACGCAATCTCTTTCTTCGAGGAGATTGGCCTGAACCTCGAAGGGCGAGCCACTGTCGAAGGAGAGTGGGCTGGCCGCGTAACCGGTTTGGGTTCTCAGTGCGTAGAGATCGCTATGATGGTTACCCCGGATGGCCACAGCCGAATTGAACTTTCGCGATTTATAAATCCACCTACTATATCAGATCACCGGACAGCTCCTGTAAATGCCCTCGGTTATCTGCGCGTGATGTTCACCGTTGAAGACATTGACGAAATGGTATCCAGACTCATTAAGTTTGGTGCTCAGCTCGTTGGCGAAGTGGTGCAGTACGAGGATTCGTATCGGCTCTGCTACATTCGTGGAACCGAAGGACTTCTAATCGGTTTGGCGGAACAACTCGATAACAAATAAGTAAGTGACGTTTTATAAAAAGCCGTTCCTGAAATACACATTACTGAAGTGAAAAATGAAACAAAAAAGCAGTGTGTAAGTCATTCGAAAAAGTAAGGTGCGTCTCATATATCACAGCATTCACGCTGCGGGACTCTTGGTGTCCCTTGGTCCCAAGGAGTTGCTGGGTTCGTGCATGCAAAAACAATGATAAAATCCGTTCCATCTCGATTAAAAAAAATTCTTATTCAATATGAGCGCCCGATAGTGAAAAAAATCGATGAACATAATTTAAAAAACAGCAGCTCTATCCTTTAATCAAATATTACGAAATTCCTCCTGAACCTTTTACATCTCAGGGGGATTTTTCATGATAAACCGTTTCGAGGGGGTTAACGGACAAAGCGGATGATGCCCTGAAATGGAATTTCGAATTTCCCTGTTTAAATGACAACTATTCAAATGAGGAGAATGTTAAATTAAGGGATTTTTCCGAGAAAAATGTTGAAAAGGGAAAAAAACGAGCTCCATATCCATCGTTTGAAGGTGGTGTTTGAAATAGATAGAGTCATTGGTTAAGTATAGTGTAAAGTCGCGTAATGAGCCTTTAAATGGCGTTTGGGAGGACCTCTAATTTCGAAGTCATTCACAATCTTTTTTGCCAGAATATTCCGAATGTAACAAAGGACCTCTATTGATACATTCAAAATCCCTTTAAATCAGCGTTCTTGAGGGGTATCATAATTTAAAAAACTTGCCTTTTTTTCCGTTCTTCACGTACAATGAAAGAAGGGGAAAGGGGAAAGGGGAATGAACACTTATGCAAGCAGCCTCTCAAAGAATCAAGAATGTCCAGCCGATTCGCCGGCTGGATCATATAGAAAAGATGAAAAAGTCTCTATTAAAATATTGTAGCTATAGAGACTATATGATGTTTTCAATTGGTATTAACATCGGCTTACGTATAGGCGATCTTTTGAAGTTGCGAGTGAAGGATATCCTTGAAGGTACGCATATCGTCATCGTCGAGCAAAAGACGGATAAAATTAAACGGTTCCTTGTCAATCCTCAGCTTCGAAAGGAAGTCAGGAAGTATGTCCGCAAGATGAACCTAAAAAATGAACAGTATTTGTTTCCAAGCCGAAAAGGGAATGGTCCAATCACCAGGGTCCAAGCCTACCGAGTCTTGAACAAAGCTGCCGAAATGGCCGATATTCCGGATGTAGGCACACATACACTTCGAAAGACCTTCGGCTATTTGCATTATCAGAAATTCAAGGATATCGCATTACTTCAGCAAATCCTTAATCACTCCAATCCAAAGGATACGATGATATACATAGGACTCACCCAGGATTTAATGGACGAAACGTTGATGGATTTTTATTTCTAAGGAAGGTTTGCGTGTTTATACAAATCTTTTTTCTTACGCTGGTGCCGCTTTGATTACAGGAGAAGAAATGTGATGTTTTAATAGAAGAACTTCTAAGCGATTGAACGGCCAGAGTGGGGAGTTCTTGCATACTCACATCCATATAGGGCCATTATCGATTTGGGCAAGGGCAGCAAAGTGACAGCCTATACCGGCGAATCTTATTTTCTCAAATTAGTCATTTTATATTCGAAATGGCTAGTTGGTCAATTCTCTGTTTACATAATGTTATTATGGTAACATATAACCCGTTAATTAATGGCTTGAACAATAGAAACTATCGAAAAGGATCATTCCTATAGCTAGGTATGATCCTTTTTCAGCTTACATTCCCCTATCCCATATGCTTGATAAAGAGGGAAACTAATTGTATCCAATATACTTTAATGTTGGATACAATATTCTTAATATTTAGTATTGTAATCGCTTTATTTAGTTGATATAGTTAAAATTGTATCCAATACCTGAAAGGTGGAAGTTGAATTGGATAAGATCAATTCCAATAAAGATAAATCAACCATCGTTAAACATGTAACGAACAGCCTTAGGCAGGCGATTTTGAATGGCACGTTGAAAAAGGGAGACCGCCTTATCCAAGAGGAATGGGCTGATCGTTTGGAAGTAAGCCGAATGCCCATCCGTGAAGCCTTGACACAGCTGCAAATGGAAGGGTTGGTCGAGATGGTTCCGCATAAAGGTGCTATCGTCACACCCATAACCCGGGAAGATATTGAAGAAATCTACCATACCCGGTCACTGCTTGAAGGTCTGGCCGTCGAGAAATCGCTGCCCTTTTTAACAGAGGAGGATATGGAGAAAGTAAAAGGGATACTGATTGAAATGGAAGGAATGCAATTATCGGATGTAACCAATGAGCATTACATCCATCTTAATGCGGCGTTTCATGAAACGCTCCGAAAAGGCTGCCCTTGGCCAAGGGTTCAAAAGATGGTCGAAACGTTAGGGATATCTCCGATTGCCCCTAATTTGCTGATTGATTATTATCCGCAAACGCAACGGGAGCACAGGATGATCTATGAAGCGGCACTAAGGGGCGATCCTGCAGAGCTGCGGGCAGCGGTGGAATATCACATTTTGCGGACAAAGAATAATCTAATCACTTATATGGAGCTGCTGAATACTAAAAATCAATGATAAAAGGAGTGTTCAATGTGTATGATTTTGCAATTGTTGGCGGAGGGATTGTAGGTCTATCAACAGGTATGGCCCTGTATCAGCGGTTTCCACATGCCAAAGTGGTGGTCATTGAAAAAGAGGCAGTTGTTGCTGACCATCAAACAGGACATAATAGCGGTGTCATCCATTCTGGGATTTATTATAAACCTGGCAGTTTCAAAGCACGGTTTGCCCGCCAAGGAAGCCGCTCCATGACGGAATTCTGTAAAAAGTACGGCATTGAACATGATATTTGCGGTAAGGTGATTGTTGCAACGAAACAAGAAGAAATGCCGCTCCTAGATGATTTATACACCCGCGGTTTGCAAAATGACCTGGCGATACAGAAAATCGATGTTGGTGAGTTAAAGGTAATCGAACCGCATGTTCATGGACTTGGTGCGATTCGTGTGCCTCAGGCAGGCATCGTCAATTATCGTCAAGTCAGTGAAAAAATGGCGGATATCATCCGGGATAATGGGGGTGAGATCATGCTGAATACAAAGGTGGAGAAGATTGCCGAAAAAATTGATGAGGTCATCATCGACACGAGCAATAAAACGATTAAGGCAAGGATGGTCATAAATTGCGCAGGCTTGCACAGTGATCGAATAGCTGCAGCAGCGGGGTATAAAACCGATATGAAAATCGTTCCCTTCCGCGGCGAATATTTTAAACTGAAACCCGAAAAACGCTATCTCGTCAAGCACTTGATTTATCCTGTTCCTAATCCTAAATTCCCGTTTTTAGGCGTGCATTTTACGCGGATGATCAGCGGGGAAGTGGATGCAGGACCTAATGCCGTACTAAGTTTTAAACGGGAAGGATACAAAAAAACCGACTTCAATGCAAAAGATTTAACTGAAGTTTTACGTTATAAAGGGTTTTGGAAATTGGCCAGTAAATTCATGAAGGAAGGGATGGATGAATATGTCCGTTCTTTCAGTAAAAAGCAGTTCACGAAAAGCCTGCAGGAATTGATACCCGAAATTCAAGAGGACGATTTAATCCCGGCGCCCGCTGGAGTTAGGGCTCAAGCGTTACAGGATGACGGTAATATGGTCGATGACTTTCACATCATCATGGGAAAACGTACCGTTCATGTGTGCAATGCCCCTTCGCCAGCCGCCACGGCCTCGATTGAAATTGGAAAAGAGGTTGTTAACCGTATTCCGGAACAATCGCATTTAATGGAAGCGATATTCACAAAATAAAAACCTTTATGGGGAGGAAGATGTCTCATGTTTAATGGCAAGACAATATTCATTGCAGGTCATGCACGTTTACCGCAAGGGATGGCAGCAAAAAGTGTTTTTGAAACGTTGACCATCACGGCAGAAGTCGATGTTAAATACGGGGTTGTCCTCGAAGCATCGTGTACATTGGCAACTGAGCATGGACGGGCGTTTATCGGGGAATTATTAAAGGGGATCAGTTTAAACGATGGTGTCGATGAGGCGATAGATTCAATTCAAACCTATTACCGGGGCAAAGCAGCGAATGCTTTGGTGGCTGCATTAAAGGACTTGGATATCCATTTTCAACAAATTAAAGCGGGCGATCATACGAAACTATCAAGCTAGTAATCGTTCTTATTTTTCAGAATAATTTGTGAAAACCATTGACAAAGGTTAGCAAAAAAGCTTTAATGGAGGTAAGCCAATATTTTGACATTCACACCTTTTGGAACACACCATTTCAGAATCGTGTAAAGTTCTTAATCATTGGAAACAGGAAAAATAAATCTTACATAAACTGCATATTCGCTGTGACTCTATTCGCATAGAGCAGTGAAGTGAATATAAGCCAGTTGTACATGTACTCCCTATTTACTGGGGGTATTGTGCGACTGGCTTTTTATATTTCCCGTTGACTTTGTTACCTATCTTAATAACAGGAGGAATTATTCATGAGTATTGCAGAAAAAAAACGGGCTACGTTTGAAATGAAAACAGAAAACTATGAGGTGAAGGTTCACCCGCAAACCAGTCGGTTGTATCACATCGAAATCTCCAAAGAATCCATTGCCGGTTTCCTCGAAGCCGTAATGAAGGACAATCAGACTGTTCAACATTTGGAATATACACCATACGCGCGACTTATCGTTGCCTCCTACTTATTAGAACAAGTGGGAGAGGAATTTGGAGAAGTTCTCCGGAGCATCGTCCATGATCGGGATTCAGGAGGGTTCACCCTCGGCTTGGAGGGAGTCACTGAAAATACCGATGAATATGTAGTGTTTGCCACAGCCATTTCATACTTGCTTGGAACACCAAACCATGATGCGATGTCAGGTAAGTATTATGCGCGATTTAGTGTTCAAGATACGGATAGCAGTGATTCATACCTGCGCCAAGCCTATCGTTTATTCACGCTTCATACGGACGGAACATTTGTGGATGAGCCGACGGACTGGCTATTGATGATGAAGATGATCGAAGAGAATGCGCGAGGTGGAGAATCACGCCTATTGCATCTGGATGATTGGAAAGAACTTGATCATTACGTCAATCATCCCATTTCGAGTCATAAATTTACGTACAAAGCTCCAAAGAGTAAAAATATTGAACAGGAAATTGAAAGATTGACTTTCTTTAATCACAATAACCAACCAGGCGTTTGCTTTATCGATCAATTCGTTTATCCTGAATCGATCGAACAGGCCAAATACTTACGGGATTTATCTCATTCCTTGGAAAGCGATGAAAGCGTAATTGAATTGGAGCTTCCTGTTGGAGATTTAGTTGTCGTCAATAATATTTTTTGGCTACACGGCCGTGCCGCTTTCGAAAAGGATCCGAACTTGAATCGTGAATTACTGCGCCAGCGCGGAAGATTCAACCAATAGTTTCATTTTGCACTCCCGTAGATTTATCCATCCCCAAATGGATAAAGATCAATGCTGATGCCCTGAAGGGTAAGCAGCATTGATCTTTTTTTTGACGCCTATCAAACAAAGGTGAACCTATATTTCCAAAGCACCTCTTACATCATACTTCTCTAAATCGATATCCAAATCCCTATCAAGTGCAAGGTTTGCCAGTTGTGAGCCAATATAAGGACCCATCGTTAAACCGGAAGCTCCCAGGCCATTCGCAATGATTATCCCTTGCCAATCAGGCAGCGGTCCGATAACTGGCAGGAACCCTGGCGTGAAAGGACGAAAGCCGACCCTTGCTTCGACGAACGAACTATCTGCCAAACCAGGAGCGGTATTCATCGCTTTATTGAAAACCTCCTGCAAACCTCCGGCGGTCACTCGGTTGTCGAACACTTCCGTATTTTCATGGGTAGCGCCGGCAACGATTTTATTATGATCGAATGCAAGGAGATATTGATCACTAGGAGGCATGACAACCGGCCAGTTATTCGTTCCCTCAATCGGCGAATCAAGATGGATGATTTGGGCCTTCTGAAAGCTGACTTTAAAGTTCACACCAAGAGGGGTAAGCAAGGCCGATGCCCAAGCCCCCGCACAAACGATCACTCGATCAGCAGATATGAATTCGCCTTCGACGGTTACACCTGTCACCTGTGAATCTTCATATGCAAGGATTGCCTCACCATAGATTAACTTAGCGCTGTTTTTTTGCGATGCACGCAGTAAAGAATCGCGAAGTGCCCTTCCATCCACCCGAGCGGCCCCACTTACATGAACAGCAGCATATTCACTGGAAAGAGGTGGGAATAATTCCTTTGTTTCCGAAGGGGAGAGTAGGGTGATCGTGCCCATCTCCGGTGCGTCTTCTTTCCGTTTTTCGGCTCTCTCCTTCATCGCCATCAGTTTTCCTTCTTCCGTATGTAAACTGACGGCCCCGACTTGGGCATAACCCGTCTCGGTTTCCCCATCCCGTTTTAGTTCATCAATTAGTCCAGGATAAAAAGCCGCTCCATTTTTAGCAAGGTGGTACCAAGCCTTGTTACGTCTTTGCGATATCCAAGGACATACGATCCCTGCAGCGGCGGAGGTTGCCTGTCCATCATCCTGACGATCGATGATGATCACTTCAGCCCCCGCTTTGGCAAGCTGATAGGCAGTGGAGGCTCCGAGGATCCCTGCTCCTACGACAATGATTTTTTGCATGTTCAACATCTCATTTCTCTATTTGTATACCTGCTGTACCATTACTATAACGAAGCCATGATACGATTTCCACATTAGTATTGTAATTTGTTTCACAAAGTTATTTTCTAAGCAGTGGATATGCTATGATGGAAATTGCATAAGCTTGAAAAGATACGAGGAGGACATCATATGTTAAGAAAACGAATGGAAGCATACATATCTAAATCCACCACCAATAACAAGGTGGAGCTATTTAATGAAGAAAAGGAGTATTCGGAAAAGCATAAATTAATTACGGAAGATAGCACTATAGTGGTAAAGGAAAATACATCACGTTTTGTCGATGCTTTTATCGAACGCAGTAATAAAGAGAGTGAAGAATTGATTGCTGTCGAGAAGGCTTCATTCTTGGCCCAGCCGATTGACTACTTGAAAAAAAATAAAGATGAATTCCTTTATTTTGAATCGGAATGGTTCGAACTTATCGGAGTTGAGGCCCTTTCTATCGAAGTCGATGATGTCTTCGGCACCTATAATGCGATGTTTGGGTTGAAATTCCAGAAAAAAATGGGTGATGTCTTAAAAACGTATTTAAAAAAGGAGCTTCAAGAAGACATTGGTTCATTCAGTTTAATGTTTAACCCGGGTGACGGCCTTTGGGATGTCAATTTTGCCTTGAATAACGTCAAAGGGTTTCGAGAAGACCTATCATTAGAAGATGCATTTCATTTAATTTATCATTTTCTTTTTATCCTGGTTCAAACAGTCGAAGAAGAAATGTAAGTGCCAGTAACGCCATCCTTTGGATGGCGTTATTTTGATTTTTCGAGACAGGAATATTTTGAAAACAACCAATAGACGGAATAAAATATTCATGTTGATTCTCCCCCTTTTGTATATCTGCTCTGCCATAAAAACAGTGGCATCCAGCTTGCTGGACTGGAATATTCATTAACTTTTTTAAAAGGTATGGCACAACTTTAATGAACATGTGCCAAATTGCATGAAACTCATGTTTTTGATTATTGCAGACATCCATTTTACATTTTATATTATACACAGATGCGCGATAAGCTTCGGCACAATAGAAAAGTAAAAAGTGAAAGAAGGGATATGAAAGGTCAACTTCAAATCAAATCACTTCTGCACAAAAAATGATCGAAGATTTTACCCCAAAACTTGTGCAATTAACGATGAAGTGTTATTTGGAGACGTATGGGAGCGTAAGGAGCTTTCTCCACGTGATCGCAGTTTCATTACCGTATCTTCATTAATAGTTGGTGGAAATACGGATGTCATTTAAACAAGGCAAAAGAAAATGGCCTTGCAGTAGAAGAATGGGTAGAAGTCTTTTTATGCTGGTTGGCCAAAAGCGATGTCAGCGATTACGGTTGCAAAAGAATCGTTTTCAAAAGAAAAATAAAAAAATATAGGTTCATTAAGAAAGGATGTCATTTTAACATGTCTACTATTCAAGATAAAGTTGTAATCATTACGGGTGCCTCTAGTGGAATTGGCGAAGCTACTGCAAAGGATCTAACATCCAAGGGGGCCAAACTGGTACTTGCTGCACGTCGGGAAGAACGGCTTAAGGCATTACAAGAAGAGATACTGAAGAGTGGCGGACAAGCCATTTATAAGGTGACGGATGTTACTTCCCATGATCAAATGGAAGAGCTGGCTGAGTTTGCGCTAAAAGAGTATGGTAAAATCGATGTTTTAGTCAATAATGCAGGCGTCATGCCACAAGCATTTCTTTTCAATAAAAAAGTTGATGAATGGAATAAAATGATTGACGTCAATATTAAAGGGGTTTTGTATGCCATTTCTGCCGTACTCCCATCCATGAGGGAACGTAAATCAGGGCATATCATTAATCTTTCTTCGGTAGCGGGACACAACGTCTATCCAGGGGGAACGGTATATTGCGGCACCAAACATGCAGTAAGAGCCATTTCTGAAGGCTTACGACAAGAAGAGGCAATGAGCGGTACGAATATCCGTGTTACAAATGTGTCTCCAGGGGCTGTTAGCAGCGAATTGCTAGCGACTACTACAGATCCGGAGATGAAAGCGGGTTTGGATGAATTTTACAAAACAGCAATTGATGCGGAAAGTATCGCCCGGACCATTGCCTTTGCCATTGAGCAGCCTTCTGATGTAGCTATAAATGAAATGATAATCCGGCCAACTGTACAAGTGGGCTAATAATATATAATTTTTCGAATCCTGTTTTGGAGTTTTTTAACATGGGCAGTAAGAGCCGTCCATATATTGTTTGACATATGTCGTCTTTCAACAAAAAAGGAGGAATCATTTAATGAAAAATGAACAACTAAACAATAGCGCAATATTTCCATTGGGACAAAAAGTTGAAAAAAACTTTATCGGTGATGCCTACTTACAAATGGTGTTTACCGATCCGGAGCCACTCAATACTTCAATCGGTAATGTAACTTTTTCACCTGGAGCACGCAATAACTGGCACTCCCACAATGTTGGACAAGTATTGTTGATTACCGGAGGAGAGGGTTGGTTTCAAGAAGAAGGGAAACCGGCCCAATTCCTTAAAACCGGTGATGTGGTGAATATCCCTCCGAATGTCAAACATTGGCATGGCGCGACAAAAGACAGTTGGTTCGTCCACTTAGCCATGACCCCTGGTGAAACGGACTGGTTAGAAGCCGTTGATGATGAAACGTATCACAATTTATAAAAATAACGCATCGAATGATTAGATTCGATGCGTTATTCCTTTAATATGGTTGCTGTGTGATGCCATCCTTTGGGTGGCTTTTTTACCTTATCCATTCGGTGGAACTTTCATCGTTTAGCGAAAAATTCAGAAGATGGACTGAGTACTAAAGATTTCCTCTAGGCATATTATATTAATCCTTTTCAACAATCGGAGGGAGGGGCTGAATGAATTCAAACGAATCTCTTCTAACATCCCATCCTCCGAAAATTGATTTCGTTGTAAAATAAAGGGGATTATTTTTCGTTTAGTTAGGAGGAAACAATGGAAATAAGACTTTTGAAACCATTAGATGCTGAAAATTATCGAAATTTAAGATTGGAAGCTTTACGAAAGAATGCTGAATCATTCGGTTCAAGCTATGAGGAGGAAAAAGAGAATCCCATAGAAACATATAAGAGTCGCTTGCAATCGGATGTATCTTTTACCTTTGGTGCATTTGAACATGAAAAACTTATCGGTACAGTTACTTTGGTCAGAGAAAATAAGCGGAAACTAAAACATAAAGCCCATATCTTTGCCATGTACGTTTCACCTGAAAACCGTGGTAGGGGAATTGGAAAGAGCTTGATGGTAGAAGCAATTAGAAAGACAAACGATTTGGAAGGAATTGAGCAGGTTCATTTAACTGTGGTAACAACTAATGAATCAGCCAAAAAACTATATTCTTATTTTGGTTTTGAGCTGTTTGGAAGAGAAAAGAGAGCATTGAAATTAGATCAGGCATATTTTGATGAAGATCATATGGTTTTGTTTCTTAAAAAACAATTGTTAGCTAACAAACGGACGCAAATGCGGATAGCTAGATACTGAACAAATCACTCAATCGAGTAATACGAAACCCTCCTGAATCTTTTTCATTTCAGGAGGGCTTTTCATATAAACCTTTTCGCTTCCATGTCGCGAAACAGTTTACCTATATACGGACCTAATGAAGCGAAATCATGAAATTCAATTCAGGTGAACGCCTAAAAACGCAATAGCAGGCGCTCGATAAATTAGCATGGAAAGGTTACTTTTCTTTGTCGTGAAGACGATCTTCATATTCGGTTTCCAGCATACCATACAGACCATTCATTTCCTGTTCATCTGGGTCGGCCCCAAAGTCGTTCGTGATTTTTTTCTTTTTATCATCATTCTTTTCTTGTTGATCATTATTCTTACCCAAACATATCACCTCCAATCATTAGTGTTTCTCCATGTCAATATAAATATACCTTCATGGCAAAAAGCGAGTTCCCGGTTAGATGGGCAAAGCTTCTTTCATTAGTTTGCGATTCATCCAAATAGCCGGCATTTTTTGTTTGAACAATTAAAATGCTATTCTAAATAGTTATTACTTTAACTTTTTGTTAAACTATAAATATATAACCTAGAGATTACGGAGAGAGCATGTGAAGAAAAAACGTAAGAAATCAAAGAAGTTTTTAGTTATACTGAGCTTGGTTTTGGCCTTTTTGGTCATGAAGCAGGTCATGCAAAACCCATTTAACGGAAATGTATCCACATCGATACCCCCTCTGGATACTTTTGCGAATGTAAAGAAATATAGTCCCATTATCCATGAGGAGTTGAAAAAATACGGGCTTGAAGAACATACTTCAACATTGATTGCCTTGATGCAGCAAGAAAGCCGTGGGCGCGGCGGTGATCCTATGCAGTCATCTGAATCTGCCGGACTGGACCCCAATACCATTACAGACCCAAACGAAAGCATAAAGTATGGCGTGAAGCATTTCAGAAGGATCAATGAATATGGCAATGAAAAGAACGTGGATTTTGCCACGATCATTCAAGCCTATAACATGGGAATTGGTTATATTGATTACATAGCAAAAAAAGGGGGGAAGCATACGGAAGAGCTAGCCAAGCAATTCTCCATGATCCAAGTGGAAAAGGACCCTGCGCTCTATGATTGCGGCGGGGACAAGGACAATTTCCGCTATCCGTATTGCTACGGTGATTATACGTACAGCGAAAAAGTGACCAAGAACATTGAAGAGCTGGCAGACAGTATTTCAGCTCAAGCGGATAGTGAGTAAGGATATCCTTGCAATAGATTCACCTGTTAATATTGACTTACCTGCCAAATTTCTGGCAGGTTTTTTTATCTCTGACGTAATAAGGAAAGGAGGTCTTCATGTTTATAGAAATGCCCTGATTGTAACACGGTTTGAGCAAGCAGATCATCCATTGAACCCAATAAGTCGGTCAAAGCTTGTTGGACTGACCCATTTTCGAACACATCCAATGGGACGGGGAGCTCGTCTTCATCCAAGATAAAGTGGTCGCCATCCGGAAGGACCAATATATCAATGATCAGGTCTTCAAAAGTTACCAACTTGTCCAGAATGGAAGTGTTTTTCACCATATTGAAATATGAACCGACATATTGTCCTTGCTTGTTTCTCCAAATATACAAATTATAGGGGCGATGCCGCCAATAATAAGCAATCGTATAGCTTCCTTTCGAGATCGTTAATTCGGTTTCGGGGGTGTTCATCGTGAAAGAATCGTTGACTTCGTGAAAAAGCACAACTTCATCTTCATCTGCCGCTAAACGGATGCAATGATGATCCACGATTAAAGAGTCGTAGCGGATTTTTCTTTCTATCATTTCGTCACGGCGTTGAATCGCAAATACACTCATATGGACCATCTTTCATCTTTCTCCTTATCATGCGATTTTGATTATGTATGTCAGTATACCCCTGAACATGTTTCGTTTCTATTTGGAGGGTATTCAGGTAAAGGAAGGAGGCAATCATAATGGGGTAGAGTATCGTCGTTACTAAAAGAAAAAAAGGAGACAGTACGTAAATTGTTATATCTCCTTTATAAGGGCATATAAGGGGGCTTAGTTCATCGTTCATTCTGTTTTTTAATATCAATGATTATACGGAACCTTTATTGAGCTCAGTAAGCTTTGAATTAATGCCAAAGATTTTTGCGTTGACGTTTGTAATTCCAAAGCCAGCTAATCTATTAGTGTGCATGACCAGATATGTTTCAGCCGTTTCTTTCGTTTCAAAAGTGTAGATTCCTCCTGCTTCATTTGTTTCGGGACTTTCTGTCCAGATTTTCCATATGAAGCCATCTTCTTCATTGATGCTTCTCGCTATATCAGAAAACGCCTCAGCCATTTCATTTCCGAATGGTCCATTCATTTTAAAATCCACTTGTAATACGTATGCCATGGTCATACTCCTTTGTTTATTTTATGGTTGTTAAATAGGATTCCGCTATTTGATTAAGGTCTAGTGAAAGCTCTTTTTCAATAAAAGAGGTAATCTTAAATTTCCTTAAAAAAAAGAAGCTTCTCTTTCAAACAAGCCATATACTACTCCAATATAGTCCGGAAGCTCGCTTGTGAACTTATCTAAATAAATCCTATCCGTTATAGGCCCGCATTAATGCATTTATATCAATTTTCTTCATTTGATACAGTGCTGTCATGACTCTTGCCGATCTTTCAGGATCCGTATCGTTAATCATGTCCGTAATATTTTCAGGAATTATCTGCCAAGATACTCCAAATTGATCTTTCAGCCAGCCGCAAGCTTGCGCTTTTTCATCTCCGCCTTGTGAGAGATTTCCCCAATAATAATCGACATCTTCTTGAGATTCGCAATGGATGATGAAGGATATCGCCTCTGTGAATTTGAAATGCGGCCCGCCATTCAATGCGATGAATGCCTGTCCTTCCAATTCAAATTCGACCGTCATAACTTTTCCCTCTGACATTCCATGGATTTCCCGACCTACGCTGCCATAGTGTGTAATCCTGCCAATCTTCGAATTTTCGAAGATGGACGTATAAAATCTCGTGGCCTCCTCTGCCTGTGTATCGAACCATAGATTTGTTGTGATTTTTTGAAGTTTGTTTTTCATCCTTTTCTCCCTTTCGTTTTCATGTTTACATGGACCTTTACTGTACACTACCATCAAGGGACTTTGGCAATCGAACCTGGCATAGTCCGTACAGGAGTAGAAAGCACAAAGAGGATATGGAGATGCTTTCCACGATAGGAATAGCCCCCATATCCGAAGGGAAATGCCATTACCGTAATGCCGTTATCAGCTGCCGACGTTGACTTGCCAGTTGATTCCGAACTTGTCCGTTACTTGACCGTATAACTTACTCCAAAAAGTTTCTTGAAGCTCCATACGGACCGTGCCGCCTTCTTTTAAATTATGAAAGATTGATTCGATTTCATCCAGATTATCGGTAACGAATGCAAGGCTGATGTTGTTTCCTTCAATAAAAGGCATACCAGGGAAAACATCGGAAAACATGAGATTGCTGCCGCCAATATTCATTCTTGCATGCATGACTAAATTTTTCGCTTCCTCTGGAATTTTAAATTCAGGATTCGGCGGGGTTTCCCCAAAGGTCATGAAGTTCGTTGCTTCCGTTCCAAAGACCTCGGCATAAAACTTTATCGCTTCACGACAATTTCCATTAAAATTAAGGTATGCATCAACTGACATTTGTTTCACTCCTTTATTTTTCCTACTTATGGATAGCGTAATCAGGTGGATAGCGTAATCAGGCAGTTTGTTCTCAAATGTTTTTACATTCGTCTTAATCCCTGACGAAAAATTCAGGCGGTTCAATCCCTAGTATCCTAAGATAAATAAATCCTTGTCCTCTATGATGGATTTCATTTTCCAAGCCATATTGGATTCTCGCAAAATGGCTTTGAGCGGGGCCAAAGAATGGATCCTTTTCCACTACCTCAAGTGTTTCATCGGTCACTTCCTGCCAAAGTCTCCGTGTATTCTCCCTTACGGCTTCGCAGGCGGATATCAGGGCCTCTTTTGTTGAAATGGCTGCAAACGAATCTTGAAATTCCCATTCATGAAGAGCAATTCCCCGAATATAGGCACTCTCGATGTTCATGATTTCTTTAATCATCTCTGCGAAGGGACGAAGCTTATCAGCAGGTGTATAGTGGAATAGCTCCTCTTCAGGAAAAGCTTGCACCACCCGCATCGTCAATCTTCTGTTACCTTCCAATATCTCAAATAAATCGTTTTTCGAAAGTACCATCCATTCACACTCCCTAGCTAGTTAGTCTGTATAGATGTTCTGTGTATAATTGAAAAATCCTGCAAATTCTACTTGTAAAAAATAGTTTCTGAAGATTTCTTGAAGTTTAGTCTAGGAAAAGTAGAAACTCGCAGATGATTGACCTTATATTTGGTATAATCAAAAAGGAGTTAGATTATTTAAACTCTAAAGGACGCTGCAAGCCATAAAAACGTAGGAAATGGAGTGAAGCATATGATCAATAAAGTAGGCCAAATTATGCTATATGTTAATAACCAGGATGAATGCATGAAGTTTTGGACGGAAAAAGTGGGTTTTAAGATAATTTCAGACGAGGATAACGGAACTTTGAGATGGATTGAAATGGCACCTACAACAGAAGCGCAAACGAGCATTATCCTGCACAATAAGGAATGGATCGCTAAAATGCAGCCTGAATTGAACCTTCATACTCCTTCGTTAATGTTTTTCGCGGAAAATCTTGATGAATTATATAAAGAATTTTTGGATAAGAATATCAAAGTCGGGGACATGGTTACGATGCCTACAGGTAAAGTATTCAATTTTGCCGATAATGAAGATAATTACTTTGCAATCATGGAAAAAAAGTGATTCTAAGATGAATTTTCAAAACGACTAGAAATTCCATTTTTAGTCGTTTTGATTTAGAATATTATCGTTCTCATTCTGCTGGCCTTGGCCCCGCGGTAAGCCCCGAGTTTTCAACCGTCATGATCGGACGGATGGCGATGTCTCCATTCACGTAAATTTGACAGGATAGCCGAAGCTGATCCTCGATTCCTTTTTCCTCAAAGGATTTTTTTTCTTCATTTGTCACTTCAGCAAAATCACCTGCCAATATCTCCACTCGGCATGTCGTGCACTTTGCCTTTCCACCACATCGATGGAGAATATTAACCCCGTTATCTTCCAATGCCAAAACTAACTTCTTACCCATTTCCACTTCAAACGTTCCTCGGTCATAAACCGTTACATAAGGCATTTCAATCCCACCTATTATTTTAAGATTTCACCAATGGTCTCTTCCATATTTATTTCCTTACCTTTCCCAAATGCCCAAAAAAAAATGTGGAGCCCATTCTGAATGGCAGTAAAACGAAGGCAGGGGGGGAAGATCCTTGTGACTGGCCGCCTATCATTGGATGAATAAATCGGCAGCTCGAAGACAAACATTAACTACATACTACCTATCGATTACACATTAAATGATCAGGATAAAAACCAGTTGCAAAGGGAGGCGTCTAGCTGTGAAGGATGGAAATTGCGATTTTTCACCCATGAAACAAATATTGAAAGAGGATATTCGCCAAGTGATAGCGGCATTAGAGAATAATCTGGAGGCCATGGGTAATGAAAATGAATGTCTGCTCGGGAGCTTTGAAAAAATCAAAGAAAAATTTGTCTCCATTGATATGAAAGCTGCCACTTTTTATTTAAATTGCTATTTATCTCCTTTCACGGACAAATATCCGGAATTAACCCTTTGCGTCCAAAATCTATCCAATCGCAGACATGGTGGGTTGATTGTGATTGAGCGTCAGGATGCACTGGATACATACATTCAACCGGGTATTTCCATTGGAGCGGAATTAACACACTCTTTATTGGAGTCCATTTTTTTCCCTGGAAATCCGCTTCATGATGGTGCAGTGCTGGTCAGTCATAACCAAATCGCTTCCGCAGCAAATGTTCTTCCGCTTTCAGCAAGATCAACAGAAGGCAAAAAACTAGGAACACGCCACAGGGCAGCCCTAGGATTGACCGAACGAAGCGACGCCCTTGTGTTGGTTGTATCGGAGGAAACAGGCCGAGTTTCCTTTGCGTTAAATGGAAATATGTATCCCATAAATAATCATGGGCTACATTAGAAAATCCCCTGCCCATATTACACATTAATGGAAGTTCAAAGACACTTGCGTTTGTTAACCCGGTCAATTTCACCGGGTTTTTGGTTGCTTTTTATATAAAAAAAGGCATATGATAAATAAGGAGATTCATTCAGATAAGATATAAAACGAAAGAGGATTTTGACATGATAACTATTAAGAGTGATCGAGAAATACAATTAATGCATGAAGCTGGCAAACTTCTTGCTGCGACGCATAGAGAAATTGCTAAAAGGATCAAACCAGGGATCACAACTTGGGAAATAGAGGAATTTGTTGATAAGTACCTTGCAGAGCATGGGGCAACGCCGGAGCAAAAGGGCTATAACGGGTATAAATACGCAACATGCGCATCGGTGAATGATGTAATTTGCCACGGTTTCCCGCAAAAAAAAGCGCTGAAAGAGGGAGACATCGTAACGATTGATATGGTCGTGAACCTGAACGGAGGTTTGGCGGATTCCGCTTGGACATATGCTGTCGGCGAGGTATCAGAAGAAGCACAGCGCTTGTTGGATGTAACCAAGAATGCTTTATATAGAGGCATGGAAGTTGCACGGGCAGGAAATCGCCTGGGAGACATCGGGCATGCAATCCAATCATATGCCGAGGGTGAAAAGTTTTCCGTTGTCCGCGATTTCACAGGGCATGGTATCGGTAAAACGATGCACGAAGACCCAACCGTCCTGCACTATGGTAAACCTGGTAAAGGTGCCCGACTAAAAGAAGGCATGGTCATCACGATCGAGCCTATGCTGAATGCTGGAACTTGGCATATGAAAATGGACCAAGACGGATGGACGGCGAGAACAGCGGATGGAAAGCTATCCGCCCAATATGAACATACACTCGTCATTACAAAAGATGAACCCATCATCTTGACTGAACAGTAAGTTAATAAAAATCGGACCCAACTTACGGGTCCGTTTTTCTATTGCTTTGAATTTCTCGAGAAAGCGGCACAAACCAACCTTGAAGAGCTTAACGGTAATGACCTTCAATCCGGATGACGAGGAAAGCGTCGCCTTTATCCCAGAAGGTATGGATTTTGATCTCATGTAAACGGGCATTAAGATGCCTTTTTTGTATTCTTTGAAGGACAGTTCACAATATGCTTTGACCGAGGTACAATAACGTTTCCTTAACTAAAGCGCATTTTTGCCCCTCTCTTTTTTACATATTATCCCACTAAAAACCTCGTCAGAATAGATAAAATATCCCATCTCCCACCATGTAATGAAGCATGAATAATAGTACAAGGCAGTTAAGCATTAAATCTTTACTATTATGTGGCAGCACAGGATAATAAGGGAGAAGGAAGAAATATTTAATGGCATGGTCATTAGAGGATACGAAGGAGGTTTTGGCAGTGAAAAAAGGGGAAAAGCCGTCAGTAACGGTAGAATCGGTCGGGTTAAGCCAGCGGGAATTTTTAACGATTTTTTTACTCCATTCCTTGAAATTAAAGGCGAATTATCCACGGGCGATTCATCAGGACCTGAAGAATACGTTTACTGGGAAAGTGCATAGCTACGACTATTTGTGCAAAATATCCAATATGCTTGTAGAGTCCGATCATTTATCCCTTTACACGAATAAGGGCAGAAATTATTATCAAATTACCGAAAAAGGAAAAGAGCTTCATATATGGTATCAAAAGAATTTCCTCGAGCGGTTTTCCGAAGTGAAAAAGGTCATTGACCGGTTCATGTTCGATTTGCGGGGATCAGGTGAAAATCCCCCAGTTCAAAATGAACTTCCTGAAGAATATCGGTCCTATTTCTCGAAAATAATATCAGTGAAGGATCTTGTTCGGTACATTACATTAAAAGCCGCTTTTACAAAGAAACCTATTTATATGGGGGAAATTGGCGAATTGCTTAAAAATCAGTTCGGGTGGATTGCTTCTAACGGATATTTATACGATTTATCTCACGAAATGGAAGAGAACGGTCTTCTTGTCGGAAGATGGGAAAGCGAAAAACGAACGAAACGTTATTTGAGAATTACGGACGAAGGACAGCACCATTATAAACAAATTGCGGATTCGGCTGCTTTCCAAGTGCAGGAAATCCAAAAATACATGGCGAGTGTCGTGATGTTCTTAAAAGAAAGTGCATGAAGAAGTGAAAGCGTGCCCTTAAGATTGTAAGGAAGTTTCAAATTACATGCTTATCTTGAATCTTTCAAGGGTAAAAGTCATTAAAAACACTTCATATCATGGGGGAATGCATAATGGTAGAAAAAAACGATGAAATGGGCAGCATATTCAGTTTCATAAAAGGCCAGGTCGACAAACTGCCCATTTCCAATTCCAAAAAGAACAAAATGCTGGATCAGCTCTTAAAGCTTAAAACGATGACGGTCGATGCAAGGGAGCCGCGAATTGCCCTTGTCGGCAGGCGCGGGTCGGGAAAATCCTCATTGATCAATGCGATGTTTGGTCAGGAACGGCAATATGTCAGTTCTGTAAAATCAGGAACGGGTAAAGGGAAATGGCTCTGGTATCCGAGTGATGCCAACCCGAAAATTCGTCTGTTGGACTCCCGGGGATTAGGCGAAAGTGAAGCACCGACAGAGGAATTCGAAGAAGAAACCCCATTGGATGAATTGATGAAGGCGGTCACGGAAGAACAGCCCGATGTGTTCCTTTTCTTGATAAAAGCAAAGGAAGCAGACTCGCGGATCGAAGAGGATTTACAAGAGCTGAATAAGCTGCGTATGCTCGTCAAGGAGAAGCACCATTACGATGTCCCTGTCATCTGTGTAGTAACCCAAGTGGATGAATTGGATCCTCCGCATTATAAACAAGCACCTTTCGATGCCAACCCCAAGAAAAAACAGAATATGGAAGAGGCCATGATGTTGATGTCGAAGCGATTTGATGAGAGTGACATTCCGCTCTTGAACATCATTCCCATTTGTTCCTATATTGATTTTGATGAAAACGGGAATATCGAATATGATATGCGTTGGAACATCGATTTACTTTCTGATTATTTAATCGAGGCCTTACCCAGTGAAGCGAAATTGAAGACAGCCAAAGCGATCCAGAGTCAATTCGTCAAGAGAAAATTTGCGCGAACGATCGTGGGGACCTTTACGGCCATTGCCGGTATTATTGGAGCCGAACCGATTCCTTTTGCCGATTTTCCGATCTTGACGGGAATTCAAGGATTGATGATCGTGGTCATTGGTTTCATCGCCGATAAAGACATCAATACAAAATCAGCAAGTGAATTCATTGCAGCATTAGGAATCAATGTAGGCATCGGCCTCCTTGTCAGGGAAGGTGTCAGGGCAGCGGTCCGCTTCGTTCCCGTAGCCGGTCTAGCCGTGTCCGGTGCGGTCGCCGGCGGAGTCACCTATGGCATCGGTCAAGCTGCGATTGCCTACTTCATTGAAAACAAAGACATCAACCAGGCAAAGAATGCT
Organism: Bacillus sp. mrc49; assembly: GCF_002803435.1. NCBI lineage: Bacteria > Bacillati > Bacillota > Bacilli > Caryophanales > Bacillaceae > Bacillus > Bacillus sp. mrc49. The sequence continues at coordinate 90,086 of NZ_PHNG01000451.1, forward strand.
TATAAAAACGCCAACAAAAATTTTAAAAATGAGGACATTGAATCTTAATAAGCAGATTCAAATCAGAATCTCCACTAAAGTGATATGATAAAAGGGAGTTCTAGTGGTGAAGGGTTTTGCTGCTGGATGGTTTAGCATATTGCTTATCATAGAAGGGGTGTTCTCCATGCTTTTTTTTCAATCAAGGAAGCAACAAGAATATATACAAAGGTTAGAGGAAGCGATACAGCACTTTGCCGATCGAGCAGAAGCAATCGATGTGACAAATGGGTTCCCTTTTGAGAACATTAAGGAATTAAAGGATTTTGGCTATCCAAAGCTAACGCTGGCAAAAGAGTATGGAGGCCATGGCGGGACATTATATGATTTTCTCCTTTGCCAAGAAAAAATAGCTCAGTATTGCGGCCCCACCGCCTTAGGGATAGGCTGGCACGTCGGGACGGTGCTGTCCTTAATGGAGAGGAAGCCCTGGGAAAAAGGGGTCATGGATCAATTGTTTCACGAAGTGTCAGCGGGCGCCCTCGTCAATACGGCGGCATCAGAGGTCGGGACGGGAAGCCCGACGCGAGGGGGCCGGCCTGAAACGACCGCCACTAAAAAAGGGGAACGATGGATTTTGAATGGCAGAAAGACTTTTACCACTCTTTCCCCCGTCCTGGACATTTTTCTTGTGACAGCATGGGTACCCGAGGATGAGCGGCTAGGTACATTTTTCGTTCATCGCGACGAAGCTGGTGTCGTTATCGAAGAAACTTGGGATATGATTTCCATGCAGGGAACAGGAAGTCATGACTTGGTGTTAAACGACGTGAGCTTGCCTGAAAAGTATTATGTGCAAAAAAGCAACCCTTTGGAAAAACGGAAACCGGAAGCGTGGCTATTACATATACCAGCCTGTTATTTGGGAATTGCAGTAGCTGCGAGAAATCATGCAGTGCAATTCGCAAAAACATACTCTCCCAATAGCTTGCCAGGACCCATAAGGGACCTTCCCAACGTTCAAAGGACAATCGGGGAAATGGAACTGGAGTTAAGTGAGGCGCATCATTTTCTATACTCTGTCGCAGAAAAGTGGGAACGGAATCCTGAGGATCGTGAAGCATTAGCGACCCAGTTGGGTGCCGTTAAATTATCGGTCACAAACAAAGCGCTCTCCATCGTCGATAAGGCGATGAGGGTGGTTGGTGCCAAAAGCTTGCAACGGCAAAATCCATTGCAACGCTACTATCGGGATGTTCGTGCAGGGCTTCATAATCCACCTATGGATGATGCGACCATTACGATGCTCGCAAAATCTGCTCTTTATTAAGGAAATGGAAAGCTTCGTTGCACTGGAATGACTAGGTCGTTTCAGTGCTTTTTGCTGTCCATTCCCAAATTTCGGATCATCAGGGGACAAGCGTCGCTTTTTCATTTTATCCCATCCTAGTTCCCTTCTCATTCTGATAGTTTTACTAGCTTATCACACTCTATCTTGTTATGATTTATGTACCTTTCTAAATCTTCGAAAAATATCGAAAGTCCGGTGTAAAAATGAATCTCATGACAAAGGATTTGCTGATTAACTTTTTAATTATTCTTTTTCCGATCTTTTTGGCCCATGTAATCTATCTAGTGAAATATGTGTACCGATTGAAAGCGATAAAGGGATGGTTCTTGGCCATCTTTCCGATTCTTTCACTCGTCCTCTGTATGTTATTCCCCGTAGTCACGGAAGAGCATTTCGTTTGGGATCTGCGATGGATTCCTTTTATTTTAGGCGGTCTATATGGCGGCTACAGGTTAGGCATGATATTAATAGTGATCACCCTCGTCATCCGTTATGTAACAGGTGGGGAAAGCGGGTTTTATGTAGCATGCATCACTTTCCCGTTCATCGGTGTTTCCCTGTTTTTCATATCGAAATACTATCTAAAAACATCAGTCGGTAAAAAAATCGTCATCGGTGTAGCATTAATCTTTCTTGTCCATATTCTGACAGACTATGTTTCAACCCAAATCTTTGGCCTCGTCATAGGGATAAGCCTATGGAAACAGTATTTCATCATCCAACTGATAGGCATCGTCATCGTCATCATCCTATGGGAGGTTATCATAGCAAACTTCCAGGTGCTTGAAAAACTAGTGAAGGCGGAAAAGCTGCAAATCGTCGGCCACTTGGCAGCAAGCATTTCTCACGAAGTCCGTAACCCGCTTACCGTGACCCGGGGATATCTCCAAATGTTAAGGGAAGACGTTTCGCCTCAAATCAAGGTGAAGTATGCAAATATTGCCTTGCAGGAATTAGATCGGGCTACGGACGTCATCAATGATTATTTGACGTTTGCTTCCATGTGTCCCGAAAAAATGGAGCGGTTACGCACATCCACTGAAATCAATCATGTCGTGAACAGCATCAAACCATTGGCAAGCAAGAATGGGATTGACTTGAAAATATCCGTTTTTGACGATGAGGCTTACTATGTTGTGGGAGAAAGCAAAAAATTTCAGCAGTGCCTGTTCAATATCATCAAGAACGGGATTGAATCAATGTCTGAAGGAGAACTATCCATCCATGTCCTCCATGCTGCCGCCACCATCCAAATTAAGATTCAAGACCAAGGCAGAGGAATGTCCCAAGAGCAAATAAATCGTTTAGGCGAACCTTATTTCACGACAGAAAATACAGGAACGGGATTAGGGATGATGGTTTCTTACAGTGTAATCAAAAGCATGGATGGTACGATATATGTTTCAAGCGTACAGGGGGAAGGGACCTGTTTCTCTCTTAACCTTCCGATTCATGCCCATGAATCTATGTAATATCCTTGTTAATTGACGGTTCAACGGGGATACATTACAATTTAATCAAACTACCAATTTTTGTGAATTGATTCAATCAAGCATTTGATGCCTAAGGGAGATGATCGAATGAAATCGCTTACGGATGGACAAATCATTTGGGAACCGACTAACGAACAAATCGAGCAAACGGTATTGACTCACTATATGAAATGGTTAAAGGAAAAGAAAGGTTTATCATTTCAAGCTTATCATGAATTATGGAAATGGTCTGTTGATGAATTGGAAGAGTTTTGGGCAACGATTTGGGATTATTGCAATGTAAAAGCGGATCGGAAATATGATGCGATTTTATCAGGGCAGTCAATGCCTGGTGCGAAGTGGTTCGAGGGTTCCAGGCTAAACTATGCGGAAAATGCATTAATGAATGATCAGGATGAGAAAACGGCCATTTTTTTTCGTTCCGAGCACATCAAGCAGAAAGAGATCAGCTGGAAAGAACTGAAAGATCAAGTAGCTTCCGTCGCCCATTCCTTAAGGAAGCTTGGGGTGAAATCCGGTGATCGGGTAGTGGCCTATATGCCGAATATACCTGAGACGGTCATCGCGTTCCTGGCTGTGGCAAGCATCGGTGCGATCTGGTCGAGCTGTTCACCTGACTTTGGGGCAAGAAGTGTCATAGATCGTTTCAAACAGATTGAGCCGGTTGTGTTACTGGCGGTTGATGGATACAGGTACAATGGAAAAGTATATGATAAAACAACGGTCGTTTCCCAGCTAAAGAAAGAGTTGGTCTCTGTCAAGCATACTGTACTGGTTCCTTACATAGAAAAAAAGAATATACAAGAAAATCCAGCAGATACCATTCCCTGGGCAGACCTCTTGCTGGAACCGGCGGAATTGTCATTCGAAAGTGTTCCATTCGATCACCCGCTTTGGATTCTCTATTCATCAGGTACGACGGGAATGCCCAAACCGATCGTACAAGGGCATGGCGGAATAGTCTTGGAGCACTTCAAATCGACTAAACTGCATCAAGGTATGTCCTCAGAGGATACAGCATTTTGGTTCACGACGACAGGCTGGATGATGTGGAATCTCCTGATGGGCGGGCTGCTTAATGAAGCGACGATCGTCCTTTATGACGGCAGTCCTTCGTTTCCGAATTCGGAGGTTCTTTGGGAGCTGGCTGAAGATTCCGGTATGACCTTCTTTGGAACGAGCGCCCCTTTCCTTACTAATTCCATGAAACTAGGCATCAAACCGATGGGGAAATATGATTTATCCAAATTGAAAGCCCTTTTTTCCACTGGAGCACCTTTGACGGGTGACGGATACAAATGGGTTTATCAGAATGTCAAAAAGGATATCTGGCTCAGTTCATCCAGTGGCGGAACCGATGTTTGTGCCGGATTTGTTGGCGGGGTTCCGACATTACCGGTAAGAATCGGAGAAATACAGGGCAGGGCACTCGGTGTTCGCGTCGAAGCCTTTGATGAAAAGGGGCAGTCATTGATTAATGAAGTCGGTGAATTGGTGATTACCAAACCGATGCCATCGATGCCGTTATATTTTTGGAATGATCCAAAGGGTATAAGATATCACGAGAGTTATTTCGATGCGTATCCGGGCATTTGGAAACATGGTGATTGGATAAAAATTGACGAAAAGGGTAGCTGCATCATTTATGGGCGATCGGACTCGACCATCAACCGTTCCGGAGTCCGGATGGGCACTAGCGATATATACCGCGTCGTGGAAGCGATTGACGAAGTGATGGAAAGCCTTGTCATCGATAGGGAGGTGCTTGGCCGTCGCTCTTCTTTGCTGCTGTTCGTCGTCCTTAAGCCTGATAGCTACCTGGATGCAACGTTAACTGCAGCAATCAACGAACAAATCAGAGGACAATTATCCCCGCGTTTCGTCCCTGATCACATTTATGCTGTCGAACAAATACCTAAAACACTGAACGGAAAGAAAATGGAAGTCCCGATCCGAAAAGGGTTGTTAGGTTTCGAGTTTGATAAAGTGGTGAATGCAGACTCCATGGCCAACCCTGAATCACTTCAATATTTCAAGGATTTAGCCAAGGAGTTAAACGAGAAGAAAATATTCTGAAAGTCAAGGCGGGGCAAAGGCTCCGTCTTTTTTCCATATTGCCATGCGAGTTTGAAAATATCATGTTTTGTAACTCCAACCAAGCTGTTGTAAGCGGATACAGATTCCACTATACTTAAGGTAACTTCGAATACCATCCTATTAAATTACTTCACCGCATCTTTTCTCTCGTTTAACCGTGCATATTTTCAATCATCCACCAAGAAGGGGTAAACGCAGGATATGCTTTTTACCAACTTGGAATGGCCTACGGGCACTCATGAAACAAGTCGCTTATAAATCCTTGACGGTTGATACTTGCCATTAGAAGCACCTTTACATGCATCTAAAAAATGATGAGGTATACCTAAGCAATGCCGAACAAACCAAACCTTGAAAGGGGAATGCCAATTGAAAACACGAATGACTGAAATGTTGGAAATCGAATATCCGATAATCTGCGGGGGGATGTTTCAAGTTGGCCGGGCGCCACTTGCAGCGGCCGTATCCGAAGCAGGCGGACTTGGCATCATTACTTCGAAAACACAGGCGACACCCGAACGTCTGCGTGATGAAATACGTAAAGTGAAATCTATGACAAAGAAGCCCTTCGCCGTGAACCTCAATTTATTTCCAAGTCAAACGGCCACGCCAAATGCTGACTTCATTGATATTTTAGTGGACGAAGATGTGAAAATCGTCGAAACGAGCGGCAGAAGTCCAGAGGGATTGATGCCAAAACTTAAAGAGCACGGCTTTACCGTGATCCATAAGGTAGCAAGTGTCAAAAATGCGATTTCTGCAGAGAAATTAGGGGTCGATGCCGTAATTATCGTTGGAAATGAAACAGGCGGCCACCCCGGCATGGGGGATGTAGGAACGCTTGTCATGCTGCCAAGGGTCGTCGATTCCGTTTCCATACCTGTTATTGCGGGAGGGGGCTTTTCAGATGGCAGAAGCCTTGTTAGTGCCTTGTCACTGGGGGCTGAGGGTATCGTCATGGGAACTCGCTTCATGGCCACAAAAGAAGCTCCCATTCATGATCATGTTAAAGACTGGATGGTATCGGCAAATGAAATGGATACGGTCGTCATTCAAAGAAATATAGGAAGCCCATCACGGGTAGCGTTGAATGCTGTCAGTAAGGAAGTGGACCGACTCGAAAATGAAGGAGCCACGATAGAAGCCTTAATTCCGCTCATTACAGGTCAAAGAAGCAAAAAAGTATACTTTGAGGGAGATTTGGATGGAGGTATCTGGTCTTGCGGACAATCCGTCGGACTGATTAAGGAAGTATTGACTGTCGATGAACTGATCAAGCAAATCGTACATGAGGCAAATAACTCGCTCGAATCCGTCCAAA
>NZ_PHNG01000452.1:0-77964 GCF_002803435.1 Bacillus sp. mrc49
AAATACGTAAAGTGAAATCTATGACAAAGAAGCCCTTCGCCGTGAACCTCAATTTATTTCCAAGTCAAACGGCCACGCCAAATGCTGACTTCATTGATATTTTAGTGGACGAAGATGTGAAAATCGTCGAAACGAGCGGCAGAAGTCCAGAGGGATTGATGCCAAAACTTAAAGAGCACGGCTTTACCGTGATCCATAAGGTAGCAAGTGTCAAAAATGCGATTTCTGCAGAGAAATTAGGGGTCGATGCCGTAATTATCGTTGGAAATGAAACAGGCGGCCACCCCGGCATGGGGGATGTAGGAACGCTTGTCATGCTGCCAAGGGTCGTCGATTCCGTTTCCATACCTGTTATTGCGGGAGGGGGCTTTTCAGATGGCAGAAGCCTTGTTAGTGCCTTGTCACTGGGGGCTGAGGGTATCGTCATGGGAACTCGCTTCATGGCCACAAAAGAAGCTCCCATTCATGATCATGTTAAAGACTGGATGGTATCGGCAAATGAAATGGATACGGTCGTCATTCAAAGAAATATAGGAAGCCCATCACGGGTAGCGTTGAATGCTGTCAGTAAGGAAGTGGACCGACTCGAAAATGAAGGAGCCACGATAGAAGCCTTAATTCCGCTCATTACAGGTCAAAGAAGCAAAAAAGTATACTTTGAGGGAGATTTGGATGGAGGTATCTGGTCTTGCGGACAATCCGTCGGACTGATTAAGGAAGTATTGACTGTCGATGAACTGATCAAGCAAATCGTACATGAGGCAAATAACTCGCTCGAATCCGTCCAAACCCGGCTTGAATCGACCCGTACATGAATCTTGACGCAAGGGTTTCAGGGAATTATACCGTTGGGAGTCGATGACAATCATAGCTTCAATCTTTTCAACAAGATGTTTGTTATTGGTATTGACTGAAAGCATAGCTTTTGCCATGGTCTTAAGAATGTTGGTTGGATCCATCCTTTAGGGGTTCAGTACTGTAGTGCCAATGGGGGGGGTGAATCACATGATTTGGGCATTCATCATTTTATTTTTAGCTGCATTTACAATGGGAGTCATTGGGGCACCATCATGGGGACTTTTTATCTTGATGTTCCTTTTTTTGGCTTACCTTTTCAGATTTTACTATTATCACGTTCTTTTTGGGAAAAATGCAGAAAAAATCAAGCATTACTTAAGCAAATCAAAAATACCGCATTATCGCTTCATTTACCAGCTCCTATACGGTAATGAAGCAGAAGCGGAAAAAATATTGAATCGCATCAAACAGAAAACAGCCAAAGATCAGGCAAATGTCATGCTCCTTACTAAGCAAAAAAAGTACAAAGAGGCAAAAGAACTCTTATCAAAAATGAAGGATAACAAAGTCAAGTTCTATTATGGTGCTGTCATTTCCCTTCACGAGGGTAACCAACACGCCTGCAACTCTTATAAAGAACAAATCAAGGATAACGTTTACCTCTCCTGGCTTAAGGCAGAGGAATACGTTCTTGAAGGAAACACAAATGAGGCAATAGAAATAGTGGATAAACAGATACCACACTTAAGAGGGTTAAAATTACTTTCTGCCGTGCATTACAGAGATTCAATGACTCAGGATGTATAAATGAAGGATTTCCCTTATGACAAATGGCGAAGAATATTTCGGATGCACCCCGAACTTAGATAATGCATAAGTCTGGTAATTGTAATGATAATTTGCTCACTTGAGCTATCCACTTACTGTGAAGAAACATAAGTGTAATAAGGAACTACCGATACATGAGATTGATCCATTGGCTAGTCTATGGTCAACCTATCGTAACAGACTAATTTGGCCGTATTCGTGCAAAAAAGGAAAAAGTATATGATTGGCAGACAAATTCAAGGAAATGGAGGGGGAAATGGATAAGTTTAGCGAGTTTATTAAAATTGCAAAAAAACTAAATGAGATGGGAATTATTCCATTATTGATGGGTTCAACTGGTTTAGAAGTCATTTCAGGAATAAGCTGGGATGCTCAAGATGTAGATGTTCATGTACCTGGTGACAAAAGAGGATGGGAAGTACCGCTGGAATCTTCTATACATAATTGGAATGATATTTTAAAAACCATGAATTCAATGGGATACAGTCTGATAGATCTGCACGAACATGAGTTTACTAAAGAGAGATTATCAGTTGAGTTTGGTATTATTGATACTTTGCCAACCTTTGCAGGCGTACAATTAACGGATTTAGAAATGCATCAAATGGAAGACGTAAAGTTTTATCTGCTTAATCCCGAACAATATTTACGTGTTTACGAGGCTTCATCTAAAGATAGTTACAGAGCAGGTAAAAATAATGATAAAGATAGTAAAAAAATTGATTTCTTAAAAAGTCTAATATACCATGACTAAACTGATTGGTTGTATTAAACGGAGGCTGATCAAAAAAATTTCAATAATATTTATCGGGTTGTTTTTGTACGTAGCACCCCTTAATTGCATGATGGTCTTATAAAGGGGCTCGTTGGATAACTAGGCATTGAGTGTGATCTAATGTGGATTTACAAGTCATATAAAGCAATTGTAGTCCATTTATGCGACATTTATTTCTCAATGGACCAAGATGTGTACGCAGGAGCATTTTTAGAACTCGGATCATACTTGAAACATGTCATACATTATCATAATCCAGATTTTTGAGTTAATTCAATAATGTAATGAAAAGATAAATTAGCTTGGGCGTCGATTGGCATAGTTCACGAAATCCATCATATTGTAATTCTTTCAAGTGGTAAGCGGATTCATCGAATAGCCTGCTACGAATGTCATTTTACAAGCGGATAAAATACGTTGCAGTAAACAGAAGAGGATGTGCTTTTAACAGGCAAGCGGTAGTTTGGAGTGGTAAACAATTGAATCATTCAACAATTTTATTATATTTATATAATTTTATCATGGTGTTAACCCGTTATTTTTCTCACTTTGGCATTATTTTTATATTTTAATATAACAATATGTCTTAGAATCGGAATTTCTGCAGCAAAAAACTCTTTATAGTATAGTCCCAACTTATAAAGGATTGAAGGGAAGCATTCGAAAAATGAAGAAAAAGATTGGATGGACACTTGCCATGATTGCACTTTTGATTGGCGGTAGCGTACTTTATTATTTCGGAACTTTAGCACTCTACGAAACAAACGAAGATTTATACGAATTTCCTGTACCTAAAAATGCTGAGCTCACTAAGGAAAGTGAGTACGGTAAGAATTATGATTGGTCAAGGGCTTCTGAAGAGAACGGCATTCCATCTAGCTATGAATGGGTCATTAAAGCGAATGGGTGGAAAAAAGGAGAAAGAGAAGGGGCATCCGTTTTATATACTAAGGGTGACCATACGATCGATGTAATCTCTACAAACAAGAAACTGGATATCCTAAGAGTGAAATAATGAAGTACCTGAACCATATAAGAAATGTCATGGATTGGATCACATGACTCAATCCATCATCGTTATCTGGAATTAACTGATAATTATTAGGATTAAATACATAAAATCATTGAATTGCTAATGGAGCATATTTAAAATGAAGCGCAAATGACATTCAAGGCAATATACGAAAATAAAGGAATTACAAAAAAATAAATATAATCGATCAGCAAATTGGAATGGATAAATGTTAAGAATGAATTTAGATTAAATTGAACCAAAATCAATATTCCGTCTCACTAAGTTAAGTATTCTTGAGATATGAGATATTTTTAAGGTTCAAAATTTAACTTCCTATAATATATATTATGTAAACTAGGAAAATGTTGATTAGATTCCTTCCGTTGCTAAAACTTCTACTTGAACCAATTTTTTAGAAATCCCCTTGTAAACTTGCCTTTCTTTACTTCCTCAATAAATATATCTTAAATTTATTAATATAAGTAATTCTTTTTCAACTTACAGATTTAACAGTGTTATTAGATGATAGTCATTTGATTCCTTCTCTATAAAGTACCCTATAGGAGTTTTTAGTTGTTTATACTATAGGGTACATATTAACGTACTTTAAACGGTTCTTGTTTTTATTTATTATCGGTGTTTTTAAGGTAAAAAACTTTTTCGCATTTATCAAGTTCGTAACGATGAAATTTCACTCTCTCTGTATGTATTATTGTTAATGAGTAAAATTTTTAAGAAGCAACATACAGAATTGTCCTTAAACTCAGTTGTATTAGGCACTTTACTTTCAATCCTATTAATTGCCAATTACAACACACATGTTTGTTTTTCGAAATACTGTCAGCAACTTTGATAATCACCCTTGTATTGTTCAAATGGAATAATATAGAAACTACAACTTTGTTTAACAGCCTCTATGATAGGAGATTTCGGATTATAATAACTTTAGTTATTTATAAAGTTTCCGTCTAGTGTACGCTCATTTTTTGTGGGTGCTTCTTTTTTGAATTTATTTGTTAATGCACCAAGCTTTTCAATTTCGACTGTCACTTGGTCTCCATGTTTTAAATAAATTCTTTGATCTTCAAGATAACCAAATATTACTCCTTCAGGTGTTCCTGTTAAAATGATATCCCCTGGATTTAAAGTCATATGGTCTGATATATAACTTACAATTTCATCGCATTTAAATATCATATCTGATGTATTTGAATTTTGGCGAACTTCTCCATTTACTGTTGCCTTGATATTTAACTGATTTGGATTTCCAACTTCAGTACTTGTTACTAAATATGGACCCAGAGGGCAAAAGCCATCACAGCTTTTCCCTAACAGCCATTGGTTTGTACGAAATTGCAAATCTCGGGAGGATAAATCGTTAGAATTACAGTATCCAAATACATAGTCTAATGCTTCATCTTTCCCGACGTTCTTTGTATGCTTTCCAATTACTATAGCAAGTTCTGCTTCATAATCATTTTCTTTTGAGTTCAATGGCAAGTTAATAACTTCATTTGCAGCTGCAATCGTATTATTATACTTATTAAATAGGATAGGATAATCAGGCAAAGGCATATTGGATTCCTCTGCATGCTTTTTATAGTTTAGCCCTACACAAATAATTTTCCCTGGTCTCGGAACAGCTGGTCCATAAATTAAATCATTTTCTTCCAAAAATAATCCTTCTTTATTATTTTCAATTGCTTGTTTAATTAAAGATTCTAATTGAGGTATCAATCTTACACTATCATTTATAATATCTTCTATACTTTTTGGAATTACTACATTGAATAAAACAGCTGTTTTTTCAATATGTAAAATACCATGATTTGTCTTTATTCCTACCTTTAATTGACCATTTTCTTTAAATGTTAATAATTTCATTATTCATTCCCCCGTTTTTATAAAATGTTGAAAACTATGGAAATAACTGATTGAATAACTAGCTAACTATTTTTCCCATTCACAACTCCTCCATCAATCATAAATGGAGTCCCCAACATAAATTTTGATTCATCACTTGCCAAATACAAGGCGCCATAAGCAACATCAATAGGTTTACCTAAATCACGGCTTAGTTGACGTTCCTTAATTTTAGCTATTGCCGCTTCAGGATCGGACTCCTTTGACAAATAATCTTCAACAAATGGAGTATAAATCGTTCCAGGCATTAAAGCATTTACTCTTATGTTATATGGCGCATAATCTACTTGTATTGATTTGGTTAATGATAGTATGGCCCCTTTACTTGCAGCATAGGAAGCTCTGTTTGCTAAACCAATTTCTGCGATGCAGGAAGACATATTGATAATAGATCCTCCTTTATTTTCCATCATAAAAGGAAGGACAGCCCGAGTAACCAAGAATACGCCTGTAACATTAACCTCGAACACTCGCTTCCATAACTTTATATCTATTTCATGCAATGTCCCTACACCGCTTATCCCAGCATTATTAAAAAGAATATCGAGTGTCTGATATTTATTTTTTATCTCTTTCACCATCTGGTTTACACTGTTTTCATCCGTTACATCAACTTTAATAAAAATGGAATCCCCATGAATTTTTTCTATTTCTTTAACCGTTTGATTCCCCCAAGATTCATTGAGATCTGCAACAATAACCTTCGCGCCTTCTTTCGCAAATAATAAAGCAGTCTCTTTTCCAATACCAGAGCCTGCCCCGGTAATAAGGGCGATTTTATCTTTCAATCGCATTGATTCTCCTCCTATCTTAATGGAAAAAATTAAATGATCCTCAAAAAAGAGGTTTGATTATGATCCTTTGACGAAGACTGTTTTAATGTCTGTATAGAATTCAATGGCTGATTGACCTTGTTCCCTTGAATGAGAGCTTGATTGCTTAAATCCTCCAAAAGGTGCCTGCAATTCTACCCCTGCACTTTCTGCGTTTATTCTAACAAGTCCTGCCTCAATGTTATCAATAAAATTGAGCATTTTTTGTATATTAGTAGTGAATATAGACGCACTCAAACCAAATTTAACATCGTTCGCAATATGAACGGCTTCCTCCATTGAATCTACCTTTATTAATGCAAGTACCGGTCCAAAGATTTCCTCTTGAGCGATGGACATATGTTTATCGACTTCATCAAATATTGTCGGTTCAATAAAGTAACCATTTTCTCTCCCATCATCCGAGAGACGATTACCACCGAAAAGGAGTTTAGCACCCTCTTGTTTTCCTTTTTCTATATAATGTAAAACAGTATTTAATTGACGTTCACTTACACTCGGTCCCATCCATATTTCTGCATCTAATCCGTTACCAACTTTGATCTCCTTAACTTTTGAAATGAGCTTTTCCTTAAATGCATCATAAACTGTACTATGGACGATGACACGACTAGTTGCTGTACACTTTTGTCCCGTTGAACGTAAACCTCCGCTAATTGTCGCTTCTACTGCCAATTCTAAATCGGCATCTTCCGCAACGATAACCGGATTTTTACCACCCATTTCAAGCTGGTATTTTGCTCCTCTTGCTAAAGCCGCTTGACCTACTGCTTTTCCCACTACATCGGAACCTGTAAAGGTAATTCCATGAATATCAGCATGGTCAGCTATTCCTTGACCAATAAGTGAACCTTGACCTGTTACAAAATTGATTACTCCATTTGGAATCTGAGCTTCATGGAAGCACTCAATGATTTTTGCTGCAGTTGCTGCAGCTTCTGTTGCCGGCTTAAAGACAACAGTATTGCCGTAAATAAGAGCAGGCGCTATTTTCCAAATGGGAATGGCGACTGGAAAGTTCCATGGCGTAATCACACCAACTACACCAAGAGGTGAACGTGTGGTAAACATAAAAGCGCTTGGATCGGATGATGGAATGACATCACCAACTTTTCGCATCCCTTCACCGGCATAATACCTTAATATGGAAACTCCACGCGCCGTCTCGCCTTTTGCCTCAGGGAGCGTTTTCCCCATTTCACGGGTCATCATTTCTGCAATTTCATCTATTCGTGTTTCAAGAATATCTGCTACTTTAAATAAATAGCTCCCTCGTTCAGCACCCGAAAGCCCCTTCCATTGTTTTTGTGCTCTCGCTGCTGATTCCACCGCTTTATCAAGCACTTCCTTTGTAGAGTTTTGAACATAAGCGACTATTTCATTGAACTTTGCTGGATTTATACTTTCTTCCATCTTTGAGCTCTTTGAAGCTACCCATGAACCATCTACAAAATTTAGTATCGTTTTTACATCTGCACTTGTAACCATCTATATCCTCTCCTTGGAAATAAAATATTTTGGATAGTTGCTTAAATTAAAATTAGTTAACTGTTTGATTTACTTGCACTTTTACAACGTTATTTAATTTTCCAATGCCGGGAATTTCAATTTCAACCCGATCTCCATCTATTAAGGTGAATTCATTTGGAGGAACAATACACGTTCCAGTTAATAATACTGTCCCAGGAAACAGGATATTATCTCTTTTTAAATAGTGAACTAACTCCTCATATCGACGTTTCAGCTGGCTTGTATTTGCAAATCCTTCAAATAACAGTTTTTCGTCGCGGAAAATCCTGCAAATAATATTAAATTGGTAAGGATCGAGCACCATATCTGCTGGAAGGATCGCCGGACCAATTGAACAAGAGCGTGCCCAAACCTTCGCTTGCGGCAAATAAAGCGGATTTTCTCCTTCTATATCCCGGCAGCTTAAATCATTACCAATTGTATAGCCAATAATTTCACCATCACTGCCCAGCACTAAACCCAATTCAGGCTCCGGAATTTGCCAATTTGAGTCACTTCTTAGGAAGAGTTCCTCATTTGGTCCGATGGTCCGATCCTTAGTTGATTTAAGAAAGATTTCTGGTCTTTCTGCGTCATACACCTTATCATAAAATGTTATTGCGTCTAATTTTCCATTTGTCGTTTCATAATTGCGGGCTTCCTTACTTTTTTGATAAGTAACTCCCGCTGCCCATACTTCCGGTGACTCGATTGGCACCGTCAAATCCAGTTCCTCCAGTTGTTCAATCAAAGGTGAGCTATCATGAATTAACTCGTTTAATAGGTCAACAGTTTTTATACTTTTATTCTTTGCTTGTTCAACTAGCTCTAAATAATCGTTATAAGGTAATGAGTAAATATTACCTTTTTCTGTTATGGCTGCTAGGGATATACTTTGTGATGGTTTTTGTAAATAACGAATAATCCTCAATTTTATCCACCTCATATTTTAGTCAGTTTATTTATGAAAAAATTGTAGGAATCCATAAAGAAATTCCAGGAACAAAGGCAATTAGCATCGCAGCAATAATTAATATCATTAAGAAAGGGATGCTGTGTTTAATAAAGTCTTCTACTTTTGTTCCAGTTATGGAACAAGTAGTAAACATGATTGTCCCTAACGGCGGTGTGAGAGTCCCTATACTTATACACACAATAAAGAAAATCCCAAAATGAACGGAGTCTATACCATATTGCTGGAGCATTGGCATAAATAAAGGGGTTAATATAATGATAGAGACATTCCCTTCAACAAACATTCCTACTATTAATAGGAAAATAAGAATGATAATAAAGAACATCATTGGAGAAGAAATATAATCAGCCATAAGTACTGTCATTTGCTGAGGTATTTGCTCTAGAGTAAGTACCCAGGCAAATGCTGAACCTGCTGCAATGATAATTAATATAGAAGCAGCCGTATATACTGTCTCCACCAGTGCACTTATAAGTTGCTTTAATGTCATTTCACGATAAACAACTAAACCAAGAAATAATGCATAAAAGACGGCAATAGCTCCGGCTTCTGTTGCACTAAAAGCACCGAAACGAATGCCTCCAATAATAATAATTGGCAATAGCAATGCAAGTAATGCGTCCTTCAAAGAAACGAAAAATTCTTTTGCCGAAAATTTCTTCTTGTTTTCCGTTTCAAGATTATACTTTTTTGCATGAAAATGTACGTATATCATAAATATTAAACATAGAACAAGCCCAGGCAAAATACCTGCCAGAAAAAGTTTTCCAATAGAAACATTTCCAACATATCCATACATAATTAACGCTATTCCCGGAGGGATAATAGGTGTAATTAAAGAAGTGGCAGCTGTTAAAACGGTTGCATAAGATTTGTCGTATCCTTTTTTAACCATCTCAGGAACCAATATTTTAGATTGCATGGCAGCATCAGCAATATTTGATCCCGAAAGCCCACCCATTAATGTACTGAGCACTACATTTACTTGGGCCAAAGATCCTGGCAAAGGTCGAGTAATGACTTCTGCAAATCTAAGCATCCTGGAAGTAATTCCTGTGTAGTTCATCAATACACCCGCTGTCATAAAGAAAATAATAGCAAGCAGAGGGACAGATTCAATTCCACCTACCATTCTTTGAATAAGCACTGTACTTGAAAAACTGTGATCAAACAAAAAGTAGATGGATGTACTAATTATTAAGGCAAAAGCAATGGGGACGTTTAATAGAAATAGAACTAAAAGCACACATAATATTACCGTTATGACCAAATTAGGACCCTCCTCCATTCTCAGACTGAGAAAAGTTAGATCTTGTTAATTTTCCAGTAAAATGGATTGCTGTCAACAGCCCGCCTAACGGAACTGCAATATCAATAAATCGGTAGCTTAAACCAAGCACGGGGGTCAATTTATTTTCAGCATGAGAAGTTAAATCTAACCCGAGATACATTAATACATAAATAAGGGCATAGTATATTGCAGCAGCTCGAATAATTTCGCTGAGAATACGTAAAGGCTTTGGCATCTTTTTTACAAAGTAATCAACCCCTACATGGCCGTCACGCTTCATTGCAGAACTAATTCCTATAAAAACCATCCAAATAAATAATCCTAAAGTCATTTCTTCCGCCCAAGATATCGGGTTATTTAACACAAAACGAAAAAAAACATTCAGACTGGTAAATACAATAATTCCCGCGAGTGCAACAACCGCAATGATATCATCAATATCTTTTAACCACTTAATAACCATCTTTTTTGCTCCTTTATCAAAAAATGAATACTAGCTTAATTGACTATTAAGTATTTCAGCTTAAAGAACTAGTCAGTTTTTATTTTTATGATGGTCGATTCTCCAGTAGCTTTTGTATTCTTTCATAAAGGCCCGGAGTCCAAGAAGGAAACTTATCATACACATCCTGCACTTTCTCTTTAAAAGGTTCAATGTCAACTTCATGTACTTCTACACCCTGTTTTTCGAATTCCGCCAACACTTTTTTATCATCTTCTTCCAAAACGTTCCTTGCGTATTCCCCTGCCTCATCACCTGTTTCCTTGAGCATTTGAACAACTTCATTTGGAAGTGAGTCTATAAAATTTGTCCCTGATATCCAAGCAGTAATAAATTTCTGATGCCCTGTTAAAGAAAGATGCTTTGATACTTCGTGCGCCTTTACTCCTTCTAGTACGGGAATCGGGTTTTCTGCACCATCAATTAATCCTTGTTGCAACGAAGTATATAAATCGCCTAAGGGGGTAGGAGTTGCTGCAGCACCTAAAGCCTTAAATGTCGCAATAGACATTGGATTATTAGGGACTCTAATCTTCCTGCCTTTTAAATCTTCTGGTAATGATACCTTTTGATTACTTAAAAGATGCCTTTCACCATATACTGTGTTTGTTGATACGATACTAATTTCTTTCTCATTTAACTCACTTTTTATTTCTTCAAACCAGTCTGTTGTAGTTAAATATAATAATTCATCAAAACTCTCAACTAAATAAGGCGCATTCATAATTCCTGTATCTGGAACGTAGTCCATCAAAAAGTCATAACCAACCATTGTAATCACATTGCTCCCCATTGTTGCCTGCTCAAGCACATCCTTTTCAGAGCCCAATTGGGAACTCGGGAAAAGTCTTATTTCAATTGCCCCATCGCTTCGTTCCTCTATTAATTCCTTCCATTTTCCAGCGAGTTTATCAATAGGCTCCCCAGGTTGATTTCCATGTGCAATATTAATCACCAACTTCTCTTCAGATTCAACTGATGCAGTTGATGAACATGCAGCCATAGCAGCAATAAAGAACATTGAAACAGTAGCTAACATCAACTTTTTCATTAGATTGATTCAAGCCCCCTCTTCCTCCAAATCATTTCAGCAGTGGATGTAAATTTGCTTGGGTATTTTACTTATCGAATTAAAAAGTCGGACCTATTCTCCATATCCCAAAGTCATGTTGCTTTAGTATTTCAGCCTTCGTCAACTTGCCTGAGCTTACTAGACCAATCTCATGTAAAATTCTTTTCCCGACCTCTTCAACCGTCTCTTTTCCTTCTATTATCGTCCCCGCATTCAAGTCCATATTTTCGCCCATCTTCTCGAACATAGAGGTATTTGTAGAGATCTTTATAACGGGGGCTATCGGCGACCCTGTTGGAGTGCCTCTTCCTGTCGTGAACAATACGACTTGGGCGCCTCCTGCAACCATTCCCGTTAGCTGCTCTATATCATGGCCGGGCGTATCCATCCACACTAAGCCTTTCTCTTTCGGTTCTTCTGCGTAATCTATCAATTCATTTAAAATGCTTTTCCCCGATTTATTTGCTGCTCCCAAAGATTTTTCTTCTAACGAACTTAACCCACCCGCAATATTACCGGGACTCGGGTTACCTGTTCTAATGTCGACCCCCATTTTAATCGAACGGTTTTCCATAGCATGAATGACTTCATATACACGTTTGGCGACCTGGTCATTTGCCGCTCTTTTTGCAAGTAAATGTTCCGCTCCAATTAATTCTGTTGTTTCAGCTAAAATCGAAGTTCCACCGAATTCAACGATCATATCGCTAACTGAGCCAACAGCGGGATTAGCTGATAAGCCCGAGCAAGCATCCGACCCCCCACATTCTGTACCAATTATTAACTCGCTAAAATTGCACCACTCTTTCATTTGAGTAGATGCTTCTTGAACTAATTTTGCTGCAGCTTTAGCACCTTCAGCAATGGTTGACAATGTTCCTCCATGATCTTGAATGGAAATACTCTCCACAGGTTTTCCGCACTTGGCAATCTCCGTAGCTACGCTTCTAGCTTGGTGAGTTTCGCATCCTAGCCCTAAAACTATTACACCATAGACATTTGGATTTTTTCCTAATCCTACATAGGTTCGGAAGGTTTGTTCATAATCCACACCAACCTGTGCACAGCCATGCTGATGAATGAAAGTAACCGTTCCCTGGACAAGTTCTGTTATACGCTGGGCTGTTTGGGTTGCACAAGTAATCGTTGGCAAGATTAATACATGATTACGAACACCTACTTTACCATCAGGACGGCGATAACCTAAAAATTCCCCTTCATTATTTTTCAACTTTGTCACCTCTTCCTCTTATACCTTCAAGATTGTGAACATGAACATGCTCTCCTTCTTCAATATCCTTCGTTGCCTTACCAATTATTTCTCCGTACTTTAGTATCTCATCACCTTTTTTAATTGGACGTACTGCAAATTTATGCCCAAATAATATTTGCTCCTTTAATGTAATTCTTAATGAAAAATCGTTGGAAAAATTCACAATCACATTACTGTTTGGAGGGACATCCTGCAGAGTAACCGCAACGTTATCAATAGATTTCATCATTAAAGTTCGAAACGTTTGTTCAATCAAAATGATATTTCCTTTCTTTTTTCATATTTTATAAATCCATAAAGAATAATTGGTGGTTGGTGGCCTGGTAGTACCATAAAAAAATTAAAGAACCTCAAAACCTCCTTTTCCTATAACATCTTAAAATCAATTTTCGCAACTAAATAAAACGCTTTCATTTTCAGTATCATAAAAAAATGCGTGGTAGTACCAGATACACTTGAAATTTTACCATGAGGATAATTAAAATTCAATATATTTATAATTTTCTGTATATTTAAATGCTATAAACACTAACCTTAAAATACGTCTATTCTTATATAGGGAGATATTTTATAGTTCATAAACGCCTTTCATATTATTTAATTTTCAAAATATTAGTGGTATATTGGTAGTTCTTCAATCAAATAAGAATTCTCTTTAAGGTGGTATTTATGGTAAATATTAATCCTATTAAAAAAACTACAGTTACGGAACAAGTGATGGAGCAGATAGCCTCATGGATTACTTCAAATGAGCTAAAACCAGGAGAAAAATTGCCAAACGAGCGGCTTTTAGCAGAAGAATTTGGAGTGAATAGAGGTAGGGTTAGAGAGTCATTACGAGCGCTTGCACTAATTGGCCTCATCACAATCAAACCAGGAGAAGGAAGTTATGTAAGTGAACATGAATCACCCATTCCTGCTGAAACAATTGTATGGATGTATTACAAAGAAATTGATAACTTTGAAGATATCTTTGCGGCACGTAAATTAATTGAATCTGAAGTATTACTCGAGGCTTCTCAACATTTAACAGATAATGATATAAATAACCTCGAAGAGATTTTACAAAACTTATATAATTTATCAGTTATAGAAAAAAATAACTATGCATTCCAAGAGCTTATAGATAAATTTGATTTACATTTAGGTCTATGTAGCAACAATAAAATATACAGTAAACTTATGCAAACGATCATTCACCTTCGTCATGATTCAATGTTAAAGATCCTTAATGTGCCAGGCGCTTGGGAAAACAGCATTGAATGGCGGACTAGATTTGTCCAAGCCATAAAAGACCGGAATATGGAAATGGTAAAAAAAGCGATTGATTTCAACTTTACGAGAGCAAAACTATTTTATGGTAAGGTAGATTAACAGAGGAAAAGCCTGAATTCTTCACTTATAGTTTTCATATTTCACCTATCTTAAGAGTAGCGGTTATCTTTTATGCAAAATGCATAGGCAAGAGCTCGTCATTAAACAACTGGAAAAGAGCCTAAATACAGATGAGCAAAAAATATCCTTTTTAATGAAAACAATCTATACAAGGAACAATGAGAATACGTACTAAGCGTATAGGGGGTAATGAGGTGCTAATTGCTTGTATAGCACCCCTTCCCTTTTCTTTTTGGGTTTATCGTAATATCGAGTGAAGTTTTTATTGCTTTTGCTGCATCTCAGGTTGCTGATATATCCGTTGCGCCAGTTCCTCTGAGGCATTCTTCAGATAGCTAAGGACAATGCTTCGGGTTTCATTGGATATGCCGGCCAGATCGGCAGCAAGGTTATTTACTAGATGTTCCTGCCCTATGGCAGAAAGAGCCTGATAATATTCGCCTGCCTGGGTGAAGTCATCCTGTTTATGAAGGTCAGACCGTTCGAGGTTCCCTTGTACATATCTTCCTTCACCACTGGTTACAAGGTCAGCCGGAGACCAATTTTGTTGTTGATTGACGGGAACCGAGCGAAAATCAGGACCAATCCTCCGACGCTGTGAATCGGAATAAATATTGGCGCGTCCTTGAAGCATTTTATCGTCCGATAGTTCGGCACCTTCCAATAGATTGGTGGGTGAAAAGGCCACTTTTTCCACCTGCTCCATAAAGTTATCGGGATTTCGGTTCAGCACCATCCGTCCAACCGGCATCAAAGGATATTGTTGTTCGTTCCATACCTTGGTATCATCCAGTGGATCAAAAGAAAGACTGGCTTCATCTTCAGGCTTCATGAGCTGCACATAAAGCCCATATTCAACGGTATCCCCCTTTGCTATCGTATCGTATAAGTCTTTTCCTGCAATATCCGGATTCTCGCTCATCCAATGGGCGGCTTCGCTGCTGTCTATATATTGCTCTCCCGCAAGAGGAACCCATTGGTATTTCAGGTAATGGCGAATGCCCTGCGCATTTCTCCAGACGTAGGTGTTCACACTATGGCCAGGGATGTGGCGAAGGCTTTTTACCGTGCCTGCATCGGAATAAAGGCGGACAACAAAATGTGTGGATTCAGGAGCTCTGGCAACAAAGCTCCAAAAACGCTCCGGATCGATTAGATTGTTTATCGGCGAAGGTAAAAACGCCTTGATTGATTCTGGAAAGCGGATGGCATCCCGCACGGAAAACACGGGAATATGGTTGCATACCAAATCAAAAATACCCTCTTCCGTATAAAACTTGGTGGAAAATCCCCGCACATTTCGGGATGTATCTGGAGTGCCTTTCGTACTTACGGCAAGCGAAAACCTCACCATGACGGGTACTTGCTGACCTGGCGTTTGCAAGAAGCTGAGTTTTGTATATTCGGCCATGGAATGAATCGTCTCAAAATAACCAAAAGCTCCAAATCCCTTTACGTGGACCGGTCTTTCGATGATTTTTTCATGGACAAAGGTCTCCAGTGTTTCATGCAATACACTATCTTGCTCCAACACGGGCCCTCGCTCACCTACCGTCTGTGAATGATAAACTGCCGGTATATCTCCACTCCAAGGCAGAGAGGGGCTGTAGCCTTGGGATGGACCGTCATTCATCCCTTGGATAAAAGTCCGGGCAGATGCTAGCAGTTTGTTGTTTGTGTTCGCTGCTTGATCAGTGCTATCGCTTTTCGTCAGCTCGTCATGCTTTTGCCCTTTTCGCGCTTCAGGCGGCGAGCTTTTCAATACGGTTCTGCTTGGAGGCTTATTATTGGTTAAGGGGGTTTTCCCTGCCAATTGATACCACCCATTGTTTTCTTCCATACTCTTACCTCCCAGTCCGCATATCACTTCCCTCATTATGTATGTAAGCCTCCAAGCGATTATGTCTCTGCAATATATGGAGTCCGAGACTGCTTTACTCTTTCTATGGATATAGGGAGAGCGTGTATTAAATAAGGAGATCGACAAACCAAGACCCCTGCTAAATAAACAAGGGTCTTGGTTTCCATCGAATTTCACCAAAGTCTTTGGTTTACGATCTCACCTCTTTAAAAAATTGTGGCAAGTCTTCTTTATGAGCTTCGAGCATTTCATCCAATATTTTCTTGGCAATGGTGTCCGATGGCACGAGCGGATTGATCGTCATCGCTACTAACGCTGTTCGATAATCCCCAGTGACGGCCGCTTCTGCAGCCATTCTCTCGAAGGATTTGATTTGCTGGACCAATCCACGAACCGCTACTGGCAGGTCTCCGATGGCAATCGGTTTTGGTCCCTCCTTCGTGATCACACAGCTGATTTCAATCGCCGACTCGTCCGGGATGCTTGCAATGGCACCATTATTCCTTGTATTGACAGGCTGAATGTCCCGCTTATCATTATAAATCGAATTGATGAGGCTGCACGCCGCTTCGCTGTAATACGCTCCTCCCCGCTTTTCCAATTGAGGCGGTTTTACATTCAGTTCTGGATTTTTGTACAGTTCGAATAAGTCCTTTTCCAGTTGCTGGACGACTTCGGCGCGCGTTCCCTTTGTTACTGAAGACTCCTTTTCCTCGGCAAGCATTTCATCTGTTTTAAAATAATAACGGTGGTATCCACATGGGATAAGGCCGATTCCTTTAATGAAATCACGATCCCAGGCAAAGCCAGCGATATTTTTCATCGTCATTTCATTTTCCGGATTTCCAAGCGCCGTTATCACCTGGTCCTTCACGCTTTTTCCGTCCAGATAAACATCAAGACCGAATACCATATGATTCAACCCGGCAAAATCGACCTGAACCCTGCTGTCATCAACATCAAGCGCTTTGGCAATGCCCATTTTCATCCCGATCGGCACGTTGCATAAGCCCACAACCTTTTTGATCGGACTATATCTTAAGACAGCCTCGGTAACCATTCCAGCTGGATTGGTAAAGTTCACAAGCCAGGCGTCGGGACATAGCTCCTCCATATCTTTGCAAATTTCAAGGATCACCGGTATCGTCCTAAGTCCTTTGAAAAGTCCTCCTGGCCCATTCGTCTCCTGCCCGATCACATCGTATTTCAAAGGGATCCTCTCGTCCTTAGCTCTTGCGTCAAGGAGGCCGACCCGGAATTGGGTCGTGACAAAATCCGCATCCTTCAGTGCCTCTCGCCGGTTGAGGGTAAGATGTATGTCAATGGGCAGACCTGCCTTTTCCACCATTCTTTTCGCAAGATTCCCTACAATGTTCAGTTTGTCCTTTCCTTTGTTTATATCAACAAGCCAGATTTCACGAACTGGAAGCTCGTCATAGCGTTTGATGAAGCCTTCGATCAATTCGGGCGTGTAGCTCGATCCCCCGCCTATTGTCACGATTTTTATCCCATTTTTCATAATGACACCCCATCATTTTTATTTTTGTCTCATTTCCTGATACATTCTAATCATTTCAGCAACTAAATCACTAATTGTCTCTGCACTCATCATTTGATCTTCTGCATGCATTAGCAGCAATGAAAATTCCACCTTTTGTCCGGAAGCCTCCTGCTGGATAAGCGCTGAATGGGCATGGTGGCCTTCTAGCATATAAGTCCGAGATTCTTTCAGCTTTTCCTCGGCTGCATCATACCGGCCATCCCGCGCTTCATATAAGGCTTCCATTACCAAGCTTTTTGCTGTTCCTACATTACTGATAATCTGAAACGCTACCGCTTCCATTTCTTCCATGGCTAATCCCTTCTTCCTTGTTGTGCGTATGTTTGGTGATGGTGGTACAGGGCACCAATCATGCCTGCATCATTGTTCAATTGACAGGCATCGATGCAATCTTCCTTTATATATCCATTTAACGATTCGACCCGCCTTCTTAGCTCAGGAATCAGTTCTTCCCTTACGCTTACAGCTCCTCCAAGCAAGATTTTGCTTGGATTAAAGAGGAAATACAAATTATGTAGTCCGATGGCAAGACTATCATAAAATCGTTCAACCTCTTCCAGTGCGATGGGATCCTGAGCTTCATAGGCTTGAAATATATCCAGGCCTGTCAAATCGGCTGCCTGAAGTCCTTTCCGACTAGCATATCGCTCTCTTAAGCCTGTAATCGAACCATTCCAGCTCAATGTATTTTTTAAAGCCGGCCCCCTTTCAACACCATGGGTGATCATGTATCCAAATTCACCGGCCCCAAATGAAACGCCGCGGTATAACCGATCATTGATGAAAACCGCCCCGCCAACACCAGTGCCCACTGTCATGCAGAGGAAATTTTCATGTTCCTTTGCTTTGCCTTTCCATTTCTCGGCAAGGGCGACACAATTCACATCATTTTCGACCGTGACTGGAAGCTTCGTCATTTCTTCCATATAGTTTTTTATGTTGAAGCCATCAAAATCCTTGATGGCTCCTCCTACTTCGATAAATCCCGTTTCGTTGTTGACAAATCCGGGGGCACTGAGGGCGACCCCTCGTAAGCTCGGAAAAAGGGAAATTTTAGCCAATATGTCTTGAAGGATGACTTCCCCGTTATTACGAACCGTTGGAAATGCTCCCTTTTCCAATATGTCCCCGGATTCGGTCAGTAAGCCGTATTTTATTTCTGTTCCGCCTATGTCAAAGGCTAAGTAGTTGGACATGAGCTGCCACCCCCGTAACTCTCTACATATTTTTGATGGTAAAGTATAGCCCAGGGCCAAATTTCGATAACTGAAAAACCTGTTTAAGGTGCTTCACCGCTTCCTCGATATCGAGTGGGGTCTTGGCTTCGAAAACCGCTTGGACCCGATTGGCGGATAAAAGGACAGTCTGGATCTGTTCGTCTTCGTATTGCGAGAAGAAGTCACAAAGATAGGCTATTTGCCCGCAATTCATTTGAATTCGATAAGTGTTCATTCCTTCTCCTTTCTATGCCGGTAAGTCGTTATTGCTGGATTCCGATGATTGCTGGATGGACGCAGCCTTATTCGAGGCCAGCACAAACGGCAGGTAGACTAGCGTTGAAACGGCAAGGCAAATGAGTCCGATAAATAAGGCCATCCAGTTCCCGCCTGTACCGAAGAAGGCAATCAACGGACCAGGCGTCGTCCAAGGCACAGCATAGGCAATAGGCGGTATCAGCTTCGTGCTGATCGCGATATAGCCAATCAAGATGTTTACAGCAGGTACCAGGATGAAGGGGAAGATCAATATCGGATTAAGGACGACAGGCAATCCAAAAATGATCGGTTCGTTGATGTTAAAGATGCCCGGGGCAATGGATAGCTTCCCGATATCACGGTAATCCTGTCTCCTTGATGCAATGAAAATCGCTATGATCAATCCCAAGGTCATGCCAGACCCTCCGTAGTTGGCGAATGCATCATTGATAGCCCACGTGACGGGGTATGGCGCACCCCAAGCCGAGCCATGTGCGGCCACATAGTTAAGGTTTTCGAGCCCTGCCTCAGCAAACATTCCTTCTCTGATCGCCGCGATCGTATTGGGACCATGAATTCCGAATACCCAGAGAAGATTCGACACGATGGCCAAGAGCACCAATGAGAAAATATTCGTCCCCAAGTTTTTCAATGGGGTCTGAATCGCTGCATAAATCAATTCATGTATCCCATTTGGATAGATAGCTAATATGATTGCATTACCGACCGAGAATAAAACCGTAATGATGACGATGGGAAAAAGAACCTTGAACGTTCTTGCGATGGCTGGCGGCACCGATGCAGGCATCGTGATTTGCAGGCGCTTCGACCTGGACAATCGGCTGAAAATCTCACCTACAAGCAAACCGATGATCATGGCTACGAAAAGGCCCTGTGCGCCAACCCATTGGGTGGAAAGAAAACTGGCTCCGTCCACGACGGTATAAGCAGGATAGACGATGAAAAACGTCGAAAGGGCGGTCAATCCGCAAAGAAGGTCATCCGCCTTCATGGCAATCGCTATATTCCTGGCGATCAGAAAAACGATGAAAATGGATAAAATGCTGGTTGAACCATTCAATACTGGTGCAAATACCTGCTGGTAATCTGCTAAATTAGGAAATAACTTATTCAAGAACAGCAGTTTTGCAATGAACCCGTCCGGAGCCAGCACGGCAAAATTCAAGAGAACAATCAATGAACCTGCCAGTGTGATTGGAAAAGCTAAAATGAACGCATCACGAATCGCGACAATATGTCTTTGCGAATTCAATTTAGCTGCGATAGGAACAAGGGCTTTTTCCATTACACGTTCAAAACCAGCCATGAATCCCATACTATACCCCCTAGAATCTATTTTTTTTGGTTCTATCCAATCAGCTCTAAAGCACGATCGAGAATCGCACCCCCGTTCATCATTCCATAGGCTCTCATTTCTATGACTTCTACAGGCACCCTTCCTGCTACAATGGAATCCACCTGGGCTTTTTGATAACGGACCTGTGGACCTAATAAGACGACGTCGACTTCCTCCGCGGCTTTTGAACATTCCGATATGGGCAAGGCAACAATATCAATGTCGATGCCCTTCGCTTTGGCAGCATCATTCATTTTATTGACCAGCAAGCTTGTGGACATGCCCGCGGCGCATACCAATAGTATTTTTTTCATCGTTCATTCCTCCTTCAGGTGATTAGGTTGAATATTCTGTAAATTAACTCCGTTTGTCTTGATCAATTCCTTATACCAATCGAAACTCTTTTTCTTTATACGCCGCAGATCTTTTTCACTTTGTTCATCCCTGTTCACATATACGAAACCATAGCGTTTCTTGTACCCGTTCAGCCAGCTTAGAATATCCGTGAATGACCAAGTGCAATAACCGATCAAATCGGCGCCGTCACAGATGGCATCCTGACAGGCCAGTATGTGGCTTTTCAAATATTGAATCCGATAATCATCATCCACTACGTCCCCATCTAGAAGCGTATCATATTCACCCAAACCGTTTTCCGTAATGAGGATTGGGAGCCTGTATCTGCTGGTGAGCCTGCGAAGACCGATGCGAAGACCGGTCGGATCGATTTCCCAATCCCAATTCGTCGTTTCCAAGTGTGGATTTCTCTTCGACTTGAACAGACCGGGAATCCCGCTTTCCTCTGACGTTCCTTTCTTTCCAGTCGTATTCATGGCTCCCAGTTCGATGCCGTCAAGCGGGTTCATTTCAACGGTACCCGTCCGATAGTAATTGACCCCGATGAAGTCAGGCCTTCCAAAAGCGAGGAGTTCCATATCCCCTTCCAAAATTGTCGGCGCGATACCCTCCCTCTCAAGATATTTCATGCTAATTTTCGGATAAGTCCCCCAGCAATAAACATCCAGCCACCAATGGTTATTAAGATCCTCGGCATTTTCGAATGCAAGGATATTATCCGGCTCGCATGTATAAGGATAGGTCGGTCCATATGCAAAGCTCGGGCCGATCTTGCCGTCGGGTACAAACCTTCTGAACGATTGTATCGCCTTCGCATTTGCCAGGTTAGCAATATGATTGGCTTCATACATCCTTTTAGGATCCTTCACCCCTGGCGGATGCAGCCCTGTCCGGTATCCTAAGCCAATGAATACATTCTGCTCATTCAAGGTGACCCAATACTTGACCCGTCCCCCAAAGCGCTTGAACAGGGTAATGCAATATTCGTTGAAGTCATGGATGATTTCCCTTGACTCCCAGGCACCATATTCCTCCATTAATGCTTGAGGAACATCCCAATGATAGACCGTCAAAATGGGTTCAATGCCGTATTTTAGCAATTCGTCAATCAAGTCATCGTAAAACTTGAGCCCCGCTTCATTGACGTCCCCTTTTCCTTTTGGATATATCCTGCTCCAGGCTACGGAAAAGCGATAGGTTTTCAATCCCATTTCGGCCATCAAGGCAATGTCTTCCCGGTATCGGTGATAGTGGTCGACCGCCACATCTCCGTTCGTACCTTTGTAAGTCGTTCCATCCATCTTGGTGTAAACATCCCAGACGGAAAGACCTTTGCCATCCGCATTCCAAGCTCCTTCCACTTGATAAGCAGCTGATGCAGAACCCCAAAGAAAGTCATCCGGGAAAGATTGTTTCGTTTGATGAATCATCTTTTCACCTCTTTCTATAAAGAATTGTATCCGCTTTCAACATCGTGGTAAATACCATTACTCCTTTCTGTTTTTTGTGCCGCCTGTTGTCATCTGTCACAAAAAAGAAACAGGATGTTTCCAATCATTTGTATAGTTCTTTTGCAATCGCCTCTAATAGGTAGACGACAGGTATTTGCGTCGTTATATTCGATTTGCCGCTGTATTCCTCAGTAACGAAATAAGCTATATTCAAATCGGAAATCCTTGCAATCGTGCTGACCTTATTATTCGTTATGCTGACAATGGTGCTTCCCACTTCTTTGAACCCTTTGATCAGATCAACGATTTCCGATGTTTCTCCAGACACGCTCAAGGCGATTGTCACACTATTACTGGAATACTTCGAATGGATCGGAAAAAAAGGATCCTTAATATAAATGGACGATTTCCCCAGGCTCGAAACGTAGCGTGACCCATATTCGGCCATGATGCCAGAGCTGCCAATGCCCAAAAATATCACACTTTCTGCCTTGGCAATCAATTGTGCGGTTTCTTGGATATATGATTCGAAACTTCCTTTTAACGTCCTTTCGACAAACTCCGATAAAGAATGCTGAGTACTTTTAAGCTTGATAGGCTGCTTTTCGTTCATGAACAATTTAAGCTTCACTTTAAATTCCGAATAACCGGAGCAATCGACCTTCCTGCAAAAACGAAGAATGGTAGAGGTGGATACATGCGTTTCATCCGCTAGCTCCCTAATTCTCATATATGCCACCTTCTGGGCATTTTTGGTGATATATCCGTATAAGGAGCATTCCAATTCATTAAAAGATGCAATGGCTTCTCTAGTAAACATATAATTTCCCCTTTTTTGTGTCAGTTGATGACTAAAGTCACAATTTCATTTCCATACTCGTATGTATATTTCGATTCCTATGCCATTTTAACCTTTTATTACTCTCATTTGATGATTTATTCGAAAACAGATTCCCTGAATTGGTGAATTGAAAAAAGCAATGCACTAGATAGGCCATTGCTTTTTTCATAACGGCAGGTTCCTTATATCATCCTGCTAAATTATTAGCTTGTAAAGGATATGTCGATTACATCTGTAATCGTGAACGTACGATCGATCATATCGTATTGTTGCAAATGTTTCCCAAGGCGCCAAGCCACTCCGCACACTTGAACGTAACATGAAGCCAAATGGCTGTTACTGCATGATCATGGGTCATCAGTTTTTCCCCTCTTTACAAGGATCGGTCCACTTGAATTCCGAGCTGTTACACTTTCCAACAATGCAAACCATGATATAGGCGAACCCGTTTTTGCAGATGAATGGGTGAATGCTGAATGCACCGCCTATATGACAGACCATTTGTTAATGAAATCATGATTAGCAAGTTAACGATAATCGGAAATGACCTTACCATCTTTTGTTCCACGCAGATTGCCAACATGGAAAGGACAGCACACTGAGTCAGCATGCTGTCCTTTAGATAGGTCATGATATTCCTTTAACACGTATAACAACCAAGTTTTTCTTCTCGCTTTACCTAGTATAGGTCGTTAGATGAAGCTCAAATCCTTCATTCCGTTTTCGATGACAATTCCTGTCACGATTTTCAACACACCCAGGGCATCATTTAGATTGACCAATTCTACGGGAGAGTGGGAGTATCTTCGCGGCGTTGCCACCACTCCCACTGGTATGCCTTTATTCGCTGATGTCAAACTTGCTGCATCAGTCGTATAGCCGTCCCCGATTAGAGTGATGGTTTGCAAAGGGATACTTGCTTTCATTGCCTGCTCTTCAACGATTTCCCTAACTTTGGGATGGATATAGTTAAAAGCCATGCCACCTCTTACACCATCAGCAATCGGGCAGGCTGGTCCCGCACCGAGGTAGACGGGAAGAGATATTTCCGTATCTATATCCGGTGTATCACCGGCCGGGATCGTGTCTAGAACAATGGCATAATCAGGTTCGATGGCATTTCCCGCCATTACGGCACCCTGGAGGCCGACTTCTTCTTGGACCGTTACGACGCCGAACAGCTTTCCGGCAAATTCAACCCCTTGTAGTTCTTTAAATAGCTCGATTAAGATCGCACAGTGAATTCTATTATCGACGGATTTGGTGGAAACAAGGTCTTTATTGGCCATTTCCATAAAATCGCTTTGAAATACGATGGGATCCCCTATTCTTATTCCAAGTCCTTCCACTTCTGTCCGAGAGGAAGCTCCGACATCTATGTAACATTCACGTGTTGTTTTGACCCGCATACTTTCCTCGGGAGTTTGCATATGACCTGCCTTGATTCCGATTATGCCTGGTAATTTCCGTGTCGTGATCCAGACTTTCCTTCCCAGCAATAATTGATCGGAAACTCCCCCTACCTTATCGAACATGATAAAACCATTCGGTAAGATATTTTTCACGCAAAAGCCTACTTCATCGGAATGACTCGAAATCATCACTTTGGGTCCTGGACCGTTGCCGTTTTTTATCGCGATTACATTCCCATTTCGATCCACCTTTACCTCATCCGCTAATGGCAGCAGCCTCTCCTGCATATATTTAACGACTTCTTGCTCAGAACCAGAAACGCCTACTAATCCAGTTAACTCTCTTAACGACTCTTTGATTCTTTCTTTCACTGCTTCATCCTTGAGTGAGTGTCCGATTCTTTTTTCGATCATGTCGGCATTTTTCATCTAAATTCCTCCCTTTGTATACGATTGGTACTTCATTGAATTCCATTTATCTGATATGGATCCTTTATACCCATCATGTTCAGTGATATCCGTTATATGGTTGGAGAACCTTTCATGTTTGAAGATACCGGTAGCTTTTTAGTGAAATAACTGACGACCAGCATGAAAAATATATTTATGCTCAAAGCAATGATGCCGACATTCAAATCCTTCATTACTTGTGGTAATGAGGGAAGCAAAGTGCCTATGGTGGCATTTGTAATCGTCATGTATGCAACAGTGATGACTCCTGCCATCATGCCGGCAGCCGCTCCTTGTTTCGTGACCCTGTTATTCTTCGCCAGGCTAAAAAGGACTGCCGGGAACAATTGAGTGATAAAGCTATAGGCCATAAGGAGAAGGGTTACGATGGAGTTGCCTCCATTGAATGTAAAATAGACGCAAATTAGTGAAATGACAGGTACCAGCATTTTGGAAGTTGTGGAAATTTGCCTTTCTGTAGCTAGGGGCCTAACCACTTTATATACGTTCTTGGATAATGATACGGATGCGGTCATCAAAAGCATGGAGCCAGGAACCAAAGCCGTCAATAAGCCTGCGGCGCCAATCACCCCGACGAACCAAGGATCGAATGTTTGGATGGATACACGCAGGAGTGCGAGGTCTGTATCCGCTCCTTGCAAACCAGGCACTTGCTTGATCGCCGCGAATCCTACAAAAAAGACGAATAATAGCATCAAAGTATAGAGTGGGGTTATAACGGCATTTTTACGAATCGCCTTAGGGCCGGATGCCGTATACGTGGCTACAAAAAGATGCGGCCACATTAACCCGCCAATGCTCGTCATCACCACGGTGGATATGAACCAAGACACACCAAGACCGCTATCTGGCAGCTTGAGAAAATCCGGATTGGTCGCCTGGATCTCTCTAAACATCGGTTCTATTCCTCCGTAGTAATGAAAAGGAATATAGATCCCAATAAATAGAACCACCCCGAATATTAATATGTCTTTGATTATCGCGGTCATCGCAGATCCGTGAATACCTGAAATCATCACATAAACTGTCACGGAAATGACGCCGATCCAAGTCGCGGCAGTAGGGGAAATGGCCCCATATGATGCTTCGGAGACAATGATGCCAAGGCCCTTCAGTTGAAGTACAATGTAGGGAATCATCGATATGACGCCAATAAGGGCAGTGATGATCCCTAAAAAGGAACTATTATACTTACTTGCAAAGAAATCCGATTGAGACACCAGTCCATGAACCTTTGCATATTTCCAGACATTTGGATACATCCAATAAAAAATACAGTAGATAAGGCTTAAATAGGCGATGATATAAAAGGCAGGTCCACCCTTTCCATATGCCCATGAACTGGCCCCGAGAAATGTGAACGTTGTATACGATTCTCCCGCCATCAAAAGGAAAACCAAAATCGTTCCAAATCCCCTTCCGCCAACGGCCCATTGCTCAAGATTCATATCCTTTCCTTTTTTTGCATTTATTCCGATGTATACAACGAGTAGGAGAAAACCAAACAGCACAAAGAGCGAGGCGTTCATTCCATGTCACCGCCTTCACGATTGGCGGGGTCCAGTTTAAAAACGATCGCCATGATTATGGATGTTAGAACCACCCATAAAACGATCCAAAACATGATGAACGGCAATCCAAGTACAAACGGTTCTACACGATTAACAAAAGGGAGAGAAAAAAGCATTCCGAGAAAGGGAATCATACTTAAATAATGGCCCAACTTCATTGCGCAACACTCCTTCATATTAAATTCGATTAATCGGTATGGAAAAAGTCGGATTGGAACTTTCCATCATGCAGCGGCAAGGGAACGGCGGATTAAAATGGATAGCCACGTTCCTTGTATCCCGGATTACACAACTACCTCCTGCTGTCCGACGTTTTGCAGTTCATTTTGGGCTATCGGCTTCACCTCCTCTCATCGTGTTCATTCAAGGCAACGATAGGGATATAAGGGACTTGAACACCGCTTTACCCTTACGTTTGTTCATGGACATGCCGTAAAAGGGGACCATCGACTGTACGGAATAAGAGTGCCTTTCCCTCACAGCCGGCATATTCAAGCAATGAAACGGCACCTTCTTTCATTTCCAATTGAACATCGATCCGAACAGGAAGTTTCATCAACGTATTTACGATTTCCCTAGCGGCACCGGGGGTGAAGGCTTCGGAAAAGCGGATGACCATATCGATATCGCTTTTCGAGGTGACGGTTTCTCTTCCTGTTGCCAGCTCGAAACCGACACTCCCAGTCGGTCCCCACAAAACCGAATACTGTTCCATTAAATCACTGACTGGCTCCAAACATTGAAAAATCCTGCTCGAATGCTGCCGCCAACCTTTTTCCTGTGCCAATTGCTCGGGAGAGATTCGACTCATGACGGATTCAATGGGGAAAAATGCAGCGAATCGTTCCTTTCTTTCAAACCCGCGCACCCCCACCGCCACCTGGCCATTGGGAGCACGGGAACGGCGCACGACGACGTATGGGGATATCGCAAGTGATGACTCCGCCCAATTTGGCATAGGGGCATGGGTGATTACATCACCGATTCCTTTAATCCGTAACAAGTCATGTGGATTTAGCTCCATTGGTCCATCAGCTTTTCTCTCACTAAAATGGATGCCGCCCGTCCACCTGATTGAGCCAATCGAGAAGTTAATCGAACACGTAAATCTCTGGATCCATCCTGCTCTATGTCTTGAATTGCCATGAGGATCTCTTTTTGCAGGACATCGCGGTCATTTTCACCAGGATCGTCGGCATTCAATCCATCCACCAATGAATGCAGGGCACCAAGCTGTTCGAATGATTCAATATCATAAGCCATTGCGGGCACCTTTTTCGCCGCAGCCTCCAATTCGTCGATACTTCTATTCGTAATGCGTGCTGCAGATTGCTTTGACATGACATGTACATTCACACCTGGATCACGAAGGGCAATTAATCGCTGTGCCTGCATCCCATGTGATAGAAAAGCACCGGATATGGCTTTGCCGGGAATGAAGGAAATGACGGGGTGACCTTCCAACCGGGCGGTGACATAAGCATCAACGGCGGCTGCACAAGATTGATGGATGCCCAGCAATTCTTCGAGATGCCCGTATGCCTGGCTGGGAACATCGACGATTGCTACGATCGCTCGCTTTTCTCCATTTCGATCTGCTTCGATCGCTTCCCGAACATGTTTCGCAATCGCCCACCCCTCCTGAAGGCCCACCTCGCCATGCCTAACTCTTGGAAAGCGGTTTTTAGCATCAGGCACTACGGTGATATAGCGAACCTTTTTCGTACCAATGAAAGCATCGGAAACCCTAACGGAAGGAATATCGCCTATTTCCGGGGCATCGGCGGTTAGCAGATCAAACCACGTCTGTCCGCGGCTGGTGGATTTTTCTCCGTGTATGTCAGCTTTTTGCTCAGTCAGGGAACCAGAAATGAATGGTTTCCATGTTTCCTGTACATTTTCAGGAGTTAATCGCTTTGGTGGATTGATTGTCTTTAAAAATGCACCGTGCCGCTTCACCTGAATGGACCTTTGATCAGTAACGATGTCCCCAATCATTATGGAAAGAACGGCTTCTTTAACTGCTTCCGTATCATCATCGATCAATAAATCCGCCAAACCTGAAGACGTACGCTGATCACCGCCCATCGTACCCCAAATTAACGGCCTGTCTTTCGAATCGAATTCCCGGATACCCGCTTCCTGCTCGATCACCTCTGGCCCATTCAACCCAAGACGGCCTTCTCTTGTCATGATGATGGCACTGCAAAGGCCAGCTGTAATCGACATCCCGCCGAATGCGCCAATTCCTCCGGGAATGAGGGCGATGACAGGAACATGGCGGCGAATGGCAACAATGGCTGAACCAATTTCGGCAATCGAGAGCAAACCATAATTGGCTTCCTGCAGTCTCACTCCTCCTGTATCCAAAATTAGGATCGGAACCGTCTTCGTTCCAGCTTCGCACTCTTTTAATGCCAGTTCGAGCGAACCAGCGATTTTTGCACCAGATACCTCGCCGATGCCCCCGCCTTGAAATTTCCCTTCAATGGAAATCACGAGTGCCTCATGTCCATGAACGGTACCTTTCACTACAATGACCCCATCATCACTTTGCGGGACGATTCCTTGTGGCTCCAGATGTGGTGACTCCATTCCGTCGAATGGGCCAAGAAGTTCTTTACCTGTTCCAGCATCCAGTAATTTCATCGCTCTCTCTCGTCCACTGCATTCCACAAAACTGTTAGTTAATTTTTGAATCATGGAAGCTCACCTCCAGCGCCTGCGCAAGGCGGATAGCGACAACACCCGGCGTTGCACCAAAGTCATTGATTTTCACTTTGGCAGCGACATCATGCTGCGTGAAGAAGCGGTGAATGACAGCTTTCCATGTATCTTGGTAACCCGTTATTCCCGTTCTTATGACTACTTCCGCCTGCAGGACATCGCTTGGTTCCATCAACACTTCCAAATCACCCGATCCGACCACTCCAACATGCGCTGAAGCGGCAATTTTTCTAGTGGCAGGAAATGTGTATGTGATCTTTTCCAATTGAAGCACCTCCTAATATGTGCAGCCAAATACATTTTGCACTTCAACCTCGATTCTATTTGGTTCGAGCTTATCTAAGAACAGTGTAGCAGCCAGCAGGTCGGCGCTTCCGCCAGGAGAGATATCATGGAGCATGAACTCTTCATTAAGGGCATCCAGCCCTTCAATTCTCCCAGTCGATAAAATTTCGGCAGACCGCTTCTTAGCAAATAGAAGGGCTCCGCGACCTCCCCGATGCAAAATGCATGTATCATCCAAAACGGAGATTAACGCTAAAAGTGAATGCAGCCGCGCCTCATTTTCGGGCAATCCGTTAGCTCTAGAACGGTGCAGCATGGGCAAGGATACGTTCCTGATATGAGGGAATTCTCGCTGGGCTTCCCCTCTTGCGCCAAGTACCCCGTATTTTTTTTGTACTCTCATGCCATTGGTGACAGTGATGGAAGAATGACAATCTGAAAATCTTGCCGTTTCTCCAGCAAGTGCGAGGACTTCTTTAATGGTATGGCTGCCAGTTCCCATCGCGGCCGCTGAAACGAGCAGGCCCATCGCCCAAATCGCTCCTTTATGCGTATTGACGCCCCCGGTCGTTTCGAACATGCACGTTTCGCCTTCACGGCCGATCGTAGCAATTTCTCTTCTTAACGGAAGGGAAGGGGTTCTGCCATGGCTTATATAGGCGATGCGTGCAAAAGTTTCTTTAAGTGATAAAGCGGATTTTCTCATAAGGTGAATGGACAAATCTTGGTGAGATCCATTATTGTCCAGATCGACGAGGCCTGGTTTTGGAGTCAGCTCGACTTCTTCTATTAAAGAAAGAATCGCTGCTTCAGCTAACCAGCTGGACACTTCCGCCTTTTCGTTGCTCACTTCGACACCTCCCGGTTACCAGATTTTAAACTTATCCGGCGGTTCATATAACCCATCGGACCACTGAACAAGTTCCTCGATATTTTTTGCGGCAAGCAATGAACGTTTTGCCTCCGATCTTCGTATGTTCAAATCTTCTGGAAGGGCAACCAATCCTTCACGCCGCAAGTTTTCGGTTTTCTTAGGATCATGCATCATGCCGACTGGTGTAACCCCTGCAATCGCAGCAATGGCCTCCCTCCTTTTTTCCATGCTGTCCGCTTTGTATAAATAAGCGATGCCTTCCTCCGTCACTACATGCGTGACATCATCGCCATAAATCATTACCGGCGCTATCGCAAGGCCGGTTTCTCTTTTTACGTCTATGGCCTCCAATGATTCAACGAATATAGGTTTGTGCCCCGATTGGAAGGTTTCGACCACTTGTACAACCAATTTCTTTCCGCGGGCGAGCGGATCATCGGAAGTCATCATGTTTAACCATGCCGGTGTGGAATGCCTCCGCCCTCCTGGATCATGTCCCATATTCGGTGCGCCTCCGTAACCGGCCAGCCGTCCTCGTGTTACAGTGGAAGAATTTCCGTCCTTATCCATTTGCAGGGTCGAACCGATGAATAAGTCGACTGCATATTGCCCTGCCATCTGCGACAGTGCCCTGTTCGAACGCAGGCTGCCATCACGGCCGGTAAAAAAAACATCTCTGCGGGCTGCCACATATTTCTCCATTCCGACTTCCCCCCCAAAACAATGAATGCTGTCGATCCAGCCGCTTTCAATGGCCGGAATGAGTGTCGGGTGGGGATTCAACGCCCAATGTTTGCATATTTTGCCCTTCAAACCTAGTGATTCCCCATAGGTAGGGAGCAGCAATTCAATGGCTGCCGTGTTATACCCAATCCCATGATTCAACGATTGCACTTCATGCTTTTCATAAATGCCGCGAATGACCATCATCGCCTGCAAAATTTGAATATCGGTAATATGCCGGGGATCGCGTGTGAATAATGGTTCAAGTTGGTAGGGAGTAGTAGCGACAACAATATAATCAATCCAAGAAGCAGGTATATCGATACGTGGCAATTCATCTGTGAGTTCATTTACCTGAACGATGACAATTCCATCCCGAAATGCGGTCGCTTCAATGATGGTGGGGGTTTCTTCTGTATTGGGGCCGGTGTAAAGATTCCCATGCCGGTCCGCTTTATCCGCAGCAACCAGCGCAACGGCAGGAATCAAATCAATGAAAAGCCTCCCATATAGTTCGACATATGTATGCAGCTCACCAATGGTCAGCTTCCCATCCTCAAGCATTTGGGCAATCCGGAGACTTTGCGGGCCGGCAAAGGAAAAATCGATTTTTTTTGCAATCCCCCGTTCAAAAAGGTCCAAATGCTCCGGTCTGGATATGCTGGACATAATCATGTGCAGGTCAAACAATTCCTTTCCATTCACATTGGCAAGGGCTTCGGAAAGAAAGGAGGCCTGCTTTTGATTATTCCCTTCAAGCACTACTCGATCATGGGGCCTGATAAGCTTTTCCAACACATCTACGATCCGATCGGTCGGAATCATCATCCCATTGACGAGATCCTTCACACTGTCCATCCGTTTTTTCTTTTTCTCAAGCCTTTTAGACCATGATCGCTTTTGCTTGACTATCTGATTCATCGATTCCATCATTTCATTCCCCTCTCTAGTATTTTGCTGTTTCACGCTTGACGATGAACAGACAATCATCAAATCCGTTTTCTGTTGTTGACAAGATCCTGGCATCTGGTAACGCTCTCGCGGCTAGTCGAGACAAAACATTGCCTGGAGGCATTTCAATGAATAATCGCGATCCGTTTTCGAATAAAACGGTGGACATATCATGCCACTGGACAGGATAGGAGATGCCTTCAGCCAGATCCCGGCGAATGGCTTCAGCTTCGAACAACAGCCTTCCCCTTCGGTTGCCTGCGTACGGAATTAATGGACGATGGAACGGAATATCATGTAGGGCTTCGCCTAGTTCTGCCGAAACGGTTGAAAGGAGCGGACAATGGGAGGGTACAGGTACATTCAACAGCGAGACACTGCAGGCACCTTTCTTCCTCGCTTCGTTTAAAATCTTTTGAATAGCGGAAATGGCACCTGATAACGTGAATTGATCCGGAGCGTTCTTGTTCGAAATGTATACTGGGTATTGTTCATCATGGTGTTTGCTGACAAGTGACTGCAGGTTACCTGCCGTCATTCCGGTAACCACGCCCATGCCATATCCTTTTGGATAGGCCCGCTCCATAAGCTCACCTCGCAGCTTGACGATGTTTAGGGCATCT
This sequence comes from Bacillus sp. mrc49, assembly GCF_002803435.1. Lineage (NCBI taxonomy): Bacteria > Bacillati > Bacillota > Bacilli > Caryophanales > Bacillaceae > Bacillus > Bacillus sp. mrc49. Next base: position 32,731 of record NZ_PHNG01000452.1, read on the forward strand.
TTGAAGTCAATGACGCCGGCAGCAACAGCTGCACTGAAAGCACCGACTGAATGGCCAGCGACAAAATCGGGGAAAACACCTTCCGCTTCAAATGCCCTGAAACCAGCAATACTTGCTGTCAATAGGGAAATCTGGACGGAAGTGGTAGAGGAAAGTGACTCCTTTGTGTGATGAAGAAAAACGTTTTCATCCAATGCTTCACTTGCTGCAAGAAGCACTTCCTTGACTGCATGGCCACCTGGAAGTTCCAGAAATAGGCCGGGTGTCTGGGAACCTTGTCCAGGAAACAAAAATGCAACCTTCAAAAAGCCCTCCTCCTTTCAGATTCAAGTGCCTATTATCGAAGCTTTTTTCGAATGCTGGAAATCACATCTATATTATGTTTTTGCAACAAAATCGATAAGTCCGTCATATGTTGTTCATTTAGCAATTGGAGGATGGTTTCATGCTCATCAATCGATTTTTCGATGTTTCCTTCATTGCCAAATGAAAGACTTTGGATCCTTAACAACGGCCAGCCAAGTCGGGAATACATGGTTTTGATCGTTTCACTTTTACTCATCTTGATCAGGCACATATGGAAGGCGTGGTTCAATTGCGTATACGATTGAATATCATTTGTTTTCTTCATGTCTGTAAGAAGCTGACTCATTTCCATTAGCAGCTCTGGACTTGTTCCATGCTGTTTGATCCGTTCCATCGCCATATTCTCTAACATGTTCCGAATTTCGAGCAAATCGTATATTTCATTTTCGGTATATTCTTTTACAATGGCGCCTTTACGGGGGATTCTTTCCACCAATCCTTCAATGGTCAGTAAATATATCGCCTCACGGACAGGTGCTCTGCTTGTGCCGTATTCTTGGGCATAATTGAGTTCAATCAATTTTTCTCCTGGCTTGAGGATTCCGGTTATGATTTGTTCTGAAATGTGTTCGGCAATGGCTTTAGATAATGCATTATTCAATAATTTAGTTGGACCCATGCTGCTCCCTCACTTTCTGAATACTGTCGACTGTCGATATAATTATACAAATAATTAATAGATAATTCAATGTTTTCAGATAATTAATTATGTAATTTCTGTCATTTGATGCTGAATCCAATCCAACGAGAACAATTTCAGGCATACATGAAGGATATTAACAGGAATTGGAGCGTAGTATTCCCAAAGGTATGACTGTTCGCTCTGATTCGTCCCTGCGATTTCGTTTCGCTTATTCATGGCTATAACAGACAACATGTTTAGCGAATGTAAACCTCAGCAATCATTTTTTTATAAAACCACCTCCTTCCAAAGGGATAATATCCATAATGATGAATTATGTCAGTCTTCAAATTCATAAAGGATGTAAAACGGCATTTATTTTTAGAAGTTTGTTTCTGCCTTCATCTGTCCGCCTTTGATGACACCTTCAATGACAGTTTTGGTGCAGGGTTTACTGTGGCAAAAGTGCTCGAACTGGATGATGGCTAATTTTTTTAAAAATTCGCTTTTGTTTGTTTAATGCCAGCAGCCGCCAGTTCAGTAACTTCGATTAAAAGTGCTTCAATATCTGGCTGCCGAAGTATTTCAACATCTTACATATTTGCGTTTGAAACCAAGCCTCCCTCTTTGAATTTCTTTTTCAATACTGTCAGAAGCATTTAGGTAACTGTTTTTCTTCTTATCTCGTTTAACTTCAACTGTCCCAACTGTCTTTGCGGTTTCGACTGCCTTTTCATGAAGCGGCAAATATGAAATGCCCACATTGTATAGGAAATTATTCATAGCGGATTTCGTTCGTTCAGGCGAATCATGAATAAAATCTTTCAAGATATCAAGCATATTGGAAATCTTTATCTCGGAAAATTCATCGTCTTGACGATTGCCTAAAAGCCAGCAATAGCAACTCCAGCCCGCTGACATTCTCAGCTCATCGCCGCTTGAAATCCATTTGTCTGCAATATCTTGTGCAAGATCTGATTCTGATAAAGTGACGGCCACCACATAATCGGAAAGCATATAAAAATACGCTCCATCCATCCAACGATTAAAATCTGACTCATTCATGGCTTTTGGGTCTGCAATAATGCCTGCAAAGTACATCGCATCGTAGTTACCTGTGGCATAAAGCTCATCAGCTAAACGTTGATTTATTTTTATTTTCTTTGCAAGTGGCTTCATAGCACCAGTTGCCACGCCAAAAAGCGGCTCGTGAGCACCATTGGATATGTACATTTTTTTCGTACGTTCCTTACTGAGTGCTTCTAGCTCCTGCATAACTATATTGAAATCCATAGTTTTGTACGTCCTTTCTTAATTAGTTCCTGGTTAATTGTAAACAAATTTTTTCTTCAACACTTCTCCATTTTACCAGTATTCTTATAGAAACATCCTACATCTTCCGTACACAAACAAACACGGCCACAATGAATTTTCATCCTTTATTAATGTCTCAATTGCCAAATTAAACGTTCATTCAAACATAACAAGCAATTGAATCAAACACCTTTCTATCTGAACAAAGCGACTTCAAATCTCTTATCTTTCAGTAAAGGTGTAACCAAAAACCGCATACAAACTGTTGGAACTCTGTTTGTATGCGGTCTTATGCTGTTATTATTATGAACGATCGATTCGTTGTAATTCTGAAGAAGCAACCACTTTGTAACCTGTAGTATTTTCATCGATGGAGACTATGGTTCGTCCATCTTCCCTTTTTACAGTAATAGAAAGAATACCTTTACCAATGTTAATTCCTTGCACGTTGAGTTCATTCATATTATCCAGTAGGCAAGGGTTTACGTGTATCTCTTTAGAAGGGCTGTTTGGAAATAATTGAAGCAACGACTGGATGAATGTTAATGGTGTTGCAGCTGCCCAAGCATGTGGCGAACAGGCAACTGGATATTTAACAGGCTTACCAAGTTTAGATGAATATCCGCAGAATAGCTCAGGCAGTCGATCATATTCAAAATGTTGGGCCGCTTGCATTAATCCTTCCATGACTTTATTTGCTTCTTCCTGTTTCCCTGTTTTACTTAATCCGAGGATAATGAGACTGTTGTCATGAGGCCAAATGCTTCCATCATGATAACTAATAGGATTATAAGCAGCCTCATCTTCCCCCATGGTGCGTATGCCATAGCCAGAATACATTCTATCAGATAACAGCATGGTCGCTACCTTATCTGCTTTATCTTCATCCAGCATCTCCGATAATAGAACATGACCTGGGTTTGTTGTGATGGTACCTACCTTTTCTTTGTTTTGGTCCAAGGCAATTGCGTAAAAAGATTTATCTTCCATCCAGAACTGCTCATTAAATTTTGCTTTCAGAAGAGCTGCTTCATCTTTTAGCAATTTAGCTTCCGCTTGTTTATTGACTGCTTGATACAATGATGCCATGCCCATTTTCGCTTGATACACATAACCTTGAACTTCTGCAAGGGCGATTGGACTTTTTGCAAATTCTCCGTTTCTATGAACTACTGCGTCCGCGGAATCTTTCCAACCTTGATTGGCAATTCCCTTACTCGATTCTTGATGATATTCGACAAAGGAATCTCCATCTCTATCACCGTATTCATTAATCCATGCAAAGGCTGCATCAAGGTTAGGTTGTAAGTCATTAAGTAACGCAAAATCACCTGTCCATTTTACATATTCCGTTAGTAATATAATAAATAAAGGGGTTGCATCAACTGTACCGTAATAAGGAGTAAATGGAATTTGGTTTGTATTGGCTAACTCACCATAACGAATTTCATGCATGATCTTCCCTGGTTGCTCATCACGCCATGGATTGTTTTCTTTTCCTTGATGGACAGCCAAAGTCCTTAATGTTCCTTTGGCTACCTCAGGATTGAAAGGAAGCATCTGCAAGGCTGTAATTAGGCTATCGCGCCCAAACAGAACACCATACCACGGTAAGCCAGCTACAGGAAATGGACCATATCCCACATCGGAAAGTAAAACACGGATATCACTTAATCCTCTGGTAATTAACCGTTGAAGCGTTTCGTGGTCAGTTTTTACTTTTGTAGTACTGCATTCCCATTGTTTGTAGGATGCTTTTAATTCCTGAAGTGCCTCCATCATGGGGAGTATTTCGCTTTCATCCTCTCCTGCGATTTGAGGTCGTATCGTTAGCACGACCTCCTCTTCTTGTGCATGCTCTAATGTAAAATGGAATGTAATTTCACCTGTCTCCGTTACTTTGGCAGGTTCTCTGTCCCAGGAGATAGAAGTCTCTCGGGAAAGATTATCAGAACCTTGATATGTAAAAATCAAAGACTTATCATTAACCATTTGTCCAGTTCGTTTTCCGACTTTTCCTGATTGGAAACCGCGAACAATGAACATGTCCGTAAAATCAGCATCCACTTCAACCGTGATCGAAAATGTAATAGGTTTCGGGGAGTAATTTTTCAACGTAATTGCCTCATATAAAACACCATTGTTAATGAACCGCTTTCTCTGAATTTCTATCGATTCCCTCCATAAAACTACTTCTTCATCATTTTCCATATGAGGATTTGTAAGTAAGATGGTCGCCATATAATTCTCATCTGCTTTTGAAGACAATAAAATTGGATCTTCTCCATTAATTTTAATATTGAGTTTATTTAAGAATCTCGTATCTTTTGCATACAGTCCTAACCCATACTGGTGGTTTTCTGTGATATTGCCTCTTTCATCTGTTAATAAAAACAAATCATTTTCCTTGATTACACGATATTCCACTTGAGCTCCCCCTTGTTCCGAAACGTTTCGGATTTACTTTGCTTTACATTTTATCTCTTTGAATCTGATAGTTCAATGTTTTTTAACAAACTGGATTCACAGGCACGATAACATCACCATCTTCAACGACTACTGTTGCCTTCGGTACTTCCGATGGATATGGATTTATTTAAATCCCATTTTTGGAATTTTATCAACGTAATCTTTTCATCAGAAAAAAAGCTTATACCGTTGGCTGCCTGGTCTGGATAAATCCTGGCACTCATTACTTTTTCACCTTGATTGATAAAAACCTCTATAGAAGATTTATCAATGAAAATACGTAAACATAGTTTATTATTATATAGCTTAACTGGAGCTACCCTACGTCCTTTAGGACCGCTTCCTGATCGGTCTCTATTAAGCTCAAGCAAGCTTTCCATTCGATTGTACATAAGCAAAGTCTCTTGATTTAATGCTTCGCTTCTTCTTACTTTCATTCCAAAAGTTAAAGATGCTTGTGCCTCAATGATCACCTCAATTTCATAACAATCACTTGAAATTTGATGGAAGGTATGTTCGCCCTCAACCGTGATATTTGTATATTGGACAGCATTTTCCCGAAGCTTTTCAAATTCTGAAATAGGATTCACTAAAATTTTATTGTCTTGAACCGTTAACTCACGTGGAATGGTCATAGACCCTGCCCAATTGTTTTTTTGTTCAGGCATCTCACTTTCCCACATCGCCAACCAAGCTATCATAATACGCCTTCCTTGAAGGTCTAGTATGGTTTGTGGAGCATAAAAATCAAAACCATAATCCAATAGTTGAAAGTCACTATAATGGAGCAAGCCAGTTTCATAATCTAACTTGCCTTGAATATATCCCGCTTGATGGAGATTATGATAAAGATAATCCACTGGCTTCATCCCTTGTGGAGATATCATCAATATGTCATGCCCGTCTAAATGAAAAAAATCTGGGCATTCCCACATATATCCTAACTTCCCATCACTCTTTGCCATAACGTTCATAAATTCCCAATCTATCAAATCCTTTGAGTGATATAGCAATGCTTGCCCTCGATGGTCCTTTGTGCGTGATCCTACCACACAATAATAATCCTCACCATGCTTCCACACCTTTGGATCCCTAAAATGATGAGGGTGGATATCTCCTTTTGGCGCTGATAACATGACGGGATTTTGACTGATTTTATTAAAATGGATGCCATCTTCACTTACAGCAAGACACTGAGTTTGCCGTAAATCTGTGTCTTGATCATTTCCTGTCCAAACATTCCCCGTATACAAGACATAGAGAAAACCATCTTTTTCGATGGCACTTCCTGAAAAGCAACCATCCAGATCGTATTCTTCACTTGGAGCCAACGCTATCGGTAGATGTTCCCAAAAGACTAGGTCCTTACTTTTTACATGTCCCCAAAACATAGGTCCCCATTCAGCACTATAGGGGTGATGCTGATAAAATAAGTGATATTCATTTTTAAACGTACTGAACCCATTAGGATCATTCATCCAAAAAGCCTCTGTACTTATATGATAATTTAGTCTCCAATGATCCCCGCTAACGTTCTTAACGTTTTGACGAATGGATTGAGCTGCCAACTCAATCGCTTCCTGATGTCGCCTATCAATCGCCATGATTTACCTCCTTTTCCGCTCTTATCTCATCGATTTTCTCGATACCTTTTACATAATTAGGCATCCCATTGGTTCACTAATACATTAAACTATCTGTTTAACAAAAAACAAGAGTAATTTCTTTATTATCAATTTTCTAAATAAAAAAAGATTGAATATTTATTTTAAGGGCGCTAAAATATAGTGAAAGTGATCCGAAACGTTTTGGAGGTTTTTTTTTGACAACGATTAAAGATATCGCAAAGGCTGCAGGGGTTTCCGTCACTACTGTATCCCGGGCATTAAATGGTTATTTTGATGTAAATGAAAAGACCAAACAAAAAATCCTGGCTGTTGCTAAAGAGCTGAACTACAGCCCTAACACGCTAGCACGCGGGCTTGTTATGAAGAAGTCCAAAACCATTGGATTACTCGTGTCCGGAATGAGTAAGGAAAATCTAAAGGATAATTTTACATTCGAAGTGCTCTGTGGAATCAATGAAACGGCTTCAGCCCTTGGTTACGATTTAATTTTATTTAACACGAATACCACGAAACAGCGTGAAAAGACCTATACACAGCTTTGTCGTGAACGCCGTGTCGATGGAGCGATTGTCCAAGGCATTAGAAAAGACGATCCATATTTAAAAGAAATCTTGGAAAGTGATATTCCTTGTGTATTGATAGATATTCCCATACAAACGGATTCTGTTGGATATGTAACGACGGACAATGTATTAGGTGCAAAAAAAGCCATTGAGCATCTTATCCAGCTAGGTCATAAAAATATTGGGATGATCAATGGACATGAAGGGGCTTATGTAAGTGAAGAACGGTTGAAAGGATATATCGAGAAGCTTACGGAATATAACCTTCCCGTCAACAAGGAATGGATTGTAGATGGTGCCTTTGAAGAAGCAACATCGGAAAGCGTTACTTATAAGCTCTTAGAAGAAAATAAAGACATGGATGCTTTATTTTGCGCTAGTGATGTCATGGCACTTGGAGCATTAAAAGCCTGCCATAAATTAGGCAAGACAGTACCAGATGACATTTCCATAGTTGGATACGATAATATTACCCTTGCTTCCTACTGTCTGCCCCCATTGACCACGATTGGACAAGAAGTGTACAAAATTGGTTCTGAAGCTGCAGACTTACTCATTAAAATGCTAGAAGAGGATCCAACGGATTTGTGCCGTTATGTAGATACGAATTTGATTATTAGAGACAGTACTACTAAAAACTATAAATGAATAGTTTTTAGTTTTATATATTTTCCGAAACGTTTCGGATAACCTTTATTTTGTTTCAATGGACGATATACTTCCTTCATCAAAAAAGAAAGCGCTTCAACCTTGTGTAATTTTCTAACTATTATGTTATTGGGAAATGTGTAGTTTTGAAAATCACATGAAAAAAAATACATATAAGGGATTGAGAACATGAAAAAGAATTTAAATTATTGGTCTTTAAGCGGCTTTACTTTTTTTTATTTTTTTGCTTCTACATCTGCCATGTCTTTATTTGCTATATGGTTAGGACAAACATTAGAGCTAAGTGGCGCCCAAGTAGGTACGATTTTTTCCATTAATGCTATCGCCACCCTTTGTTTCCAACCACTATACGGTTTCATTTCGGATAAAATTGGATTGAGGAAACATTTGTTGTGGGTTATAACATTTTTGATAATGCTAATTGGTCCGTTTTTCATTTATATTTATAGTCCTCTATTACATTACAATCCTATTTTAGGCGCCATTATCGGAAGTGTTTATCTCAGTGCCACATTACTGGCATCGTTTGGAGCTATTGAATCATACGCCGAACGCACCGGCAGAAAATATCATTTCGAGTACGGACAAGTAAGGATGTGGGGATCATTAGGTGCTGCAGCTGCAGCCTTCTTTTCGGGGAAACTGTTTAACATCAATCCTCATATCAGCTTTTGGGTTGCATCGGCATGTAGTATCTTCCTTATTCTCTTTCTTCTATTAATGAAAGTTCAAATTTCAGAAGAAGAACAAAAGAAAACGGATTCAATTAAATTAACAGATACATTAGCTTTATTAAAGAACAAAACTTTTTGGATATTTATGGTGTATGTTCTAGGCGTGGCTTGTATTTATTCTGTCTATGATCAACAATTTCCCGTTTATTATGCTTCCTTATTCTCTACAAGCGGACAAGGAAATCAAATGTTTGGTTATCTAAATTCTATTCAAATCTTTTTAGAAGCAGGCATGATGTTTATTGCCCCGTTTATCGTTAATAAAATCGGCGCCAAGAAAAGTTTGGTCCTGGCAGGGTTACTCATGGCAATTCGTATTACTGGATCGGGATTGGCGGTGGAACCGATTGGCATTTCTACAATGAAAATGTTACATTCTTTCGAACTTCCGATTATGTTGATTGCTATCTTAAAATTTATCGATGCTAATTTCGATGCTAAGTTCTCGGCTACGATGTATATTGTAGGATATTATTTCGTGTCTCAAGTGGGTCAAGCCATTCTTTCGCCAATACTTGGTCATTGGTACGATACGATAGGCTTTTCAAAAAGCTATTTAATTTTAGGTGTTAGTGTATTCGTTTTTGTTATCCTATTCGCGGCTTTGAGGCCGACTGCTCTACCTAAACAAGTTCATTATCCTAAACAAGCTGTATAACGATAAAATACAAGTAGATACAAAAAAGCAATCCACACATTGTGTGATTGCTTTTTTGTAAAAGGCATTACGATATAAACTTACTTCCCTTTATCATATCGTAAGTTAAGGTAGCTAGCCTTTGACCTTTGAAAGGTTTAAAGATGTTGGAGATTGTCCGCGCCCATTTCTTCAATTGTTTTTAAAAAAATGACTTGTAGATCTCTTGGTGCTCCTTACACTCGTTACAGGAATATTCTATTTCCAATGCATCTTCAGTTACCGTATGAATGGTCTCCTTCTTGCACGTTTCACAAAATCTCTTTTGGGATATTTCCTTCATGTCAATCACCTTCCGTTTTTTTGGCCTTTGTATATTTTGCGAAAATTGGTCAGAATAATACCCTTATCTAAAAGAAACCCAGATGTAAAGCTCCTTGGCTTTTGTTCCGCACATAGCAAAAAGGAGCAAAAATTTTGCTCCTTAGTTGATTCCCGCTTGTACGGAAGGTTATCTTTTCGATAAGGAAGACCATGTGCTCTCTAGCCATTCATCGAAGTGTGCGCCCTTTTCCCCCTCATAGGTATCGTATATATCCATCCGCATCTTTTGAAGTTTTTCCTTGAATTCCTCATACGTATGGTCTTCCGGCAAACTCTTCTTTATCCTTAATAGGATTTTCGCTAACCCTTTAACCAATTCCCCTTTTTTTCTGGATGGCAATTGAACGTCTTCTCCTAATCTTTTCAGTTGCCGGTAGGATGCCTCCTGAACTTTATAGACAGAATCACTGTTCATGATATGGGTTAATATATCGATGGTTTGTTGGTTTTTCGATTGTCCTAACTCTTCTATCGCATCCAAACGTTCCCTCCAATTGGATTTGCGATTGGCGGACTTTTTTAATTCCTCATAGTTTTCAGGTAACTCGTTCATTTTTGTTTCTTTATTAGTCAAGTGAATCATTTCTCCTTCTGTCTTTGTGTAAATATCTGGATAGTGAACGGCATGTAATTCCAATCTACATAAATCCTCTACTTTACATCCATCATTCCCTTACTCATTATACCCTTTTCCATATTTTAATATAGTTAAATTTCGTAGCAAACTGCCATTCGCATGCTTTATCTACGCCTGCCATCATCCTCAAACAACCTTGGCGTTAACCTGTCAATTCAAGCCACAGGCCTTGGCAAGAATTTCAACGAGATGCAAGCTTTTAATAGGGTTAGCCGCCCCATCCCTTTGGATGCCAATGCTCATTTGCATTTGGCAGCCAGGATTAACCGTCACGATTGTAGTGGCCCTTGTTTCTTTAAGGTCGTTCATTTTTTCATCCAGGATTTTCATCGATTCCTCAAAATGGAGAAGGTTGTATATGCCTCCCGATGCACAGCAACGGTCAAACCCCGCCATTTCCACGTAAGTGATACCTGGTATCGCTTGCAATAATAACCGCGGCTCCTTTTGCACCTTTTGGACATTGCGCAAGTGGCAGGAATCTTGGAAAGTAACGATGCCATGATATTCTTCAGTAAAAGGGAGCGGCCCTAACTGATGAAGAATTTGGCTGATATCTTTTGATTTCTTGGAGAAATTTTTTGCCGCCCCTGACCACTCGCAATCATCAGCCAAGAGCTGTTCATATTCCCGAAGTGATGCACCGCAGCCCCCGGCATTACTGACGATTACCTCTGCATCCATCTGCATGAAAGCTTGGATATTCCTTTTCGCCAGAGCTTTCGCTTGCTTCGCTTCGCCTTGATGGGAATGGAGGGCACCGCAGCAGCTTTGATTTTCCGGAAGTATGACCTCACATCCCACAAGGGTAAGCAGTTCGATGGTAAGACGGTTGATTCGTGACATCAGCGAATCCATGATGCACCCAGTGAAGAAGGCTACCCTTAATCGCGTTTCCCCTTTGGCCGGTATGATCGTCCCTGGCTTGAACCGTTTCGAGTGAGATTCGATTGGGGGAAGGGCCTGTTCCATATGGGCAAGAACAGGTGAAAATTTCTTGAGCAAATTCGATGCACGAACCAGCTTGGATAACCCTGTTTTTTGATAAAGCATGGCCCCGCTACCGAGCAGATTCATTCGCCAAGGGTAGGGAAAGAGGTGAACCAATGCCAGTTTCTTCATCTTTGTCATGTTATCGCTGCTGGGCGGGCGATTTCCGATCGCTTCCTTTGCCGCCTCCAATATATGCCCGTAAGGAACACCGACAGGACAGGCGGTTTCACAGGCGCGGCAACCTAAACAAAGCTCGATCGGTTCCGTTAAATCCTTTTGAAGATCTATTTTCCCCTCGGCGGCCAGTTTCACCAGATTGATCCGTCCGCGTGGTGAAGCGGATTCCACGCCCATTGATTCATAGGTGGGGCATGCCGGCAAGCAATACCCGCATTTAACGCATTGATTTGTCCAGTCATGAGCATTCGCATGCAATTGTTCAACCGCTCTATTTGCATGGTTGGATGTGGCAGTTGCCTTCATGTGATCAACACGACCTTTGTTTGACCTTTTTCAGCAAAGATCTTACCAGGGTTCAAGATATTATTCGGATCCCACGCTTCCTTGATTTTTTTCATCATATTTACCCCATTTGCCCCTAATTCCATTTCCATATAGGGTGACTTCAACGTACCGATTCCGTGTTCCCCGGAAAGCGTTCCGCCCAGTTCGATCGCTGCTTCAAAAATTTCACTAACGGCAAGCTCCACTTTTTTCATTTCCGCTTTATTTCGTTTATCGGTAATGATGTTCGGGTGTAAATTTCCATCACCGGCATGACCGAAAACAACCAAGTTCAATTCATATTTATCGCGGATTTGCTGTAATCTCTCCATCATTGCCGGGATTTGATTGCGCGGGACCGTGGCATCCTCCGATATTTTCGTCGGCCCCATTTGGGTAATGGCCGGGGATACCCATTTACGCGCACTCCAAATGGTTTGGCGTTCCTCCACCGTTTCCGCTATCTTGACGTAGGAAGCCCCGTTATCTCTGCAAATATCCGCGCATTTATTTATTTCTTCTTCAATTGCCAACAGATGACCATCGACTTCGATGATCAAGATGGCCTCTGCTTGTAGCGGCAAGCCTGAAGGGCGATAGTTCTCGACAGCACGGATACATGCATTATCCATTAATTCCAAGGCCGAAGGGAGGATTCCTGATGATAAGATGCTTGTTATCGCATGGCCCGAGTCAATGAAATGATTGAAATGGGCCACGAATGTTTTTTGGCTTTGCGGTTTTGGAATCAAGCGGATGATCGCCTCCGTCACAATTCCCAAGGTGCCCTCTGAACCCACAATTAACCGGGTCAAGTCATAGCCGGTAACATTTTTCACGGTCTTACCGCCGGTACGGATGATTTCCCCTGTAGGCGTGACCACCTCCAATCCGATCACATATTCTTTAGTCGTCCCATACTTCAACCCTTTTGGTCCGCTCGAATTTTCCAATAGATTGCCCCCTATTGTGGCCACATTGGAACTGCTTGGGTCAGGTGGATAAAACAAACCCGCTTCGTCGGCTTTTTGATGGATGGTTGCCGTAATCACGCCTGGAGACACAATCGCGAGCATATTTTCCCTGTCGATAAACAATTTATCTCGTAAAAGGGTAAGATCAAGAACCATCCCGCCTTTTACAGGTAAGGGGCCGCCACTTAGAGAGGTACCCGATCCTCTAGGGTAAACGGGGATTTTGTGTAGATTGGCCATTTTCACTAACTCACTGATTTCTTTCGCGTTTTTAGGCTGTATGACGATTTCAGGTAAATACTCCCCAAAAGAAGCATCATAGCTATAACAATAACGCTCCGCCAAATCAAGGAACATCCGATTTCGAGGAATGATCTGACTAAGAGCAGTAAGGGCGTCTTGCTCCATGTGTTTCACTTCCTTTCTAGGTTCATAGCGGTTATCCGTTATGATGTGAACCGCCGAAAACCTTCCCGACACCTTGAATTTTTTCGAGTATGATGATCAGCAGCACAGATATGAAAATGACCACGCTTGATACGCTTGCGACGATTGGATTATAGGCATCCTGCATTTGCGAAAAAATCTCGATCGGCAGCGTTCGCATTTCAGGTGATACCATAAAGAGGGAAACCGTCACATTATCAAACGATGTCAAAAAGGCGAATAAACCTCCCGATATGGCCGCAGATCCGATCAGCGGCAGCGTCACTTTCAGGAATACAGTCAAAGGGTTGGCCCCCAGTATGGCTGCAGCACGTTCAAGATTGTAATCAAATCCGCTTAAACCCGTCAACACGAGCCGCATGACATAGGGGATGCAAATGACAATATGGGCAATTAAAAAACCAGTAGACGTCCCGGCCAGCATCATGGGTGTAAAGTACATTAAAAGGGCTATCCCCAAAACCAATTGCGGAACACTCAATGGAGAAGTTAAAAGGGCTGTAATATAGGATTTACCCGGAATCTCATATTTTGCGATGCCAAGAGCCGCCAAGGTCCCGAATATGACCGAGAAAAGGGCCGCAAGCGCAGCAAACTTTGCACTGTTCAAAAATGCTTCGAGAAATTCAGGACGCTCCAGTATTTTTGCATACCATTGCAGCGAAAAACCATCAGCTGGAAAACTAGGATAATTCGCGCTAGTAAAAGAGGCCGGGATAACGACAATCAGCGGAATCAAGATATAGATGATTGCTAACACGGCTACTGCAATCCGAAGGCCGCCAAACGTTTTCATCATCGGAATACCTCCTTGAATTTCCCTTTTTCAAACACTCTCGTAAAAATGGTCACTGAAAGGACCGTCGTTGCCAATAGAATATAAGAAAGGGCAGATCCGAATGTCCAGTGAAGCAGATTATTAATCTGGTCGTATATGACAACGGGCATGACCGGCACATTCGCTCCGCCCATGAGTGCCGGTGTGACATACGCACTCATCGATAAGCTGAACACAAGGATGCAGCCCGATACGATGCCTGGTATGCTTAGCGGCAAGGTAATCGAAAAGAACCTTCTGAAAGGGCTCGCACCTAGTATGGCTCCCGCCTTGTCCAGGGAAGGGTCGATATTATAAAGGCTGGCAACGATCGATAGGATCATGAACGGCAGGTAGGCATTGGAGAGCCCGATCACCACTCCGATTTCCGAAAATAGAAGTTTCAATGGCGCATTGATGATTCCGAGCGCCATCAAGGTTTGATTGATCGTTCCGTTCGGCAGCAGCAGCAGGTACCAGCCAAAATTGCGCACAACGATACTCACCAAAAGCGGAGAGACGATCAAGAGGGTGATGTACCCCCTGATTCGCGCTGAACTTCTTGCCATTGTCAAAGCGACAGGGTACCCTAGGAATAAAGCGACCAATACGGAATATAAACTGATTTTTACCGTCAGCCATAAAGAGGATAGATAGTAGCTATCGGTAAATAATTGGGTATAGTTTTTCAAGCTATATACCGCATTCTCCGCCCCAAGATTATCAGTGGAAATGAAGCTTAAATATAAGATGTATAACATCGGTATGACGAAGAAACCGAATATAAATAGCAGAATGGGCGTTAAGAGCAGCAAACCCGGCACCCATACTTTCCTTTTTTTGAACTTAGGTTCCTGTTGCGGCTCAAGCGGATTCATCTTAGTTTCTATTTCTTGACTAGCATAACTTCTGATGGGCTCCATCCGATAAACACCTCACTTCCATTTTGCCATGAAGAATCGAAAGCGGCCGTTAATACTTGAATGCTCTTTCCTTGTAGCAGTACATGGACCTCCCAAGACGTACCAAGGTAATTGATTTGGCTGATCTGAGCACGATGGAAATCCAACGGCGGAGAAGATGATGTTCCATCCGCAGAGATGATCTCCATTTTTTCTGGCCTGATATATATCCTGACCGCATCCCCCGGTTTCAAATCACCGTCATCGCCCATGATATTACCAGCGTCTACATGAGCGAAGTCAGAACCTAACTTGACTGTGATTTTCCGTTGATCCACCGCTGACACGTTCCCTTCAAAACAATTCGATTTTCCGATGAACTGAAACACGAATTCAGTCTTGGGATGATTGTATATATCAGTCGGCGTACTGATTTGTTCAATTTTCCCTGCATTCATGACCACTACTCGATCCGACATGGAAAGGGCCTCTTCTTGGTCATGGGTGACAAATATGGTCGTCACGCCAATCTCCTTTTGCAGTCGCTTGATCTCAGCCCTCAATTCATGCCTTAATTTGGCATCAAGGTTTGAAAGGGGCTCATCCAGCAGAAGCAGCTCTGGCTCCACGACAAGTGCCCGTGAAATGGCAACACGCTGGCGCTGTCCCCCAGATAACTCCCTCGGATAACGATTCTCAAGCCCGGACATTTTCACCAATTCAAGCGCTTGGCTAATTTTCTTTTCTTGCTCGGACTTTCCGACTTTACGCAGTTTCAACCCGAAACTTAGATTTTCATAGACTGTCATATGGGGAAAAAGCGAATACGTTTGAAAAACCATCCCTAAATCTCTTTTATAAGGGGGAACCTTTGTAACATTATTGCCCTTGATATGGACCTCGCCCCGATCCGCATCGAGGAATCCTGCGATGAGGTTCAAGGTGGTGGACTTGCCGCATCCTGAAGGGCCAAGAAGGGTTAGTAACTCCCCTTGCTTCACCTCGAGATCGATTCCATTCAGAACAACATTCGTGCCAAACTGCTTGAATGCCCCTTTTATCTCCACGTCATTTTTGGTTGACTCGAAACGGTAAATCGACTTCATAGACATCCTGTTGGTTCCTGCCTCTTTTTTCACTACTTCCATGTTACCTCCACCCCTTTTTATTTAAGTTTTGTTCCTAATTCAGGAGTAACCTCTTTCGCCCATCTGTCCGACACCTCTGCACGAATTTCAGCGAACTTGGCGAAATCAGGTTTGAATGTTTTGTCACTTTCCTTGAGTCCGATTGATTCTTCGTATTTCTCCGGTATCTTCATCCCTTCCACCGTCGGATAAAATCCTTTTTCGGAAATGAGTTGTTGGGCCTCTTTACTGACTAAATAATTAATGAACTCTAGGCCCTCTTTACTGTTGGGTGTATTCTTCACTAACCCGGCGCTGAAAGCCTGCAGCGGTACGCCTTCTTTCGGTACAGCCATTTTGATGGGAATTCCGGATACGGCCAGTTCACCTATTGAATAACTGCCCATGACCGTTATATCCGCGGCCCCTTGCTGGATCGCAGGCATCATTTGTGTTGAATTCTTATAAAACGTATTGGAATAGCCAGCAAGGTCTTTTGCCTTTTCAAGCCCTGGTTCGATATTTTCCGTACTTCCTCCGTTTGAAATCGCTAAACCATTAAGGGTATTGAAGCCCCAGTCATTCGTAATATCCGCAAAGGCCGTTTTCCCCTCGTAATCCGGTGAGACCAAATCATTCCACGATTCAATCGGTTTCAACTTCTCCTTTTTGAAGGTTTCCGTATTATACGCCGGTGCAATGACTAACCCGAATACGGGGGCAGCTGCCTTCTCCGCCGGAATGAAACGCGGATCCACCGATTTCATATTCGGCACATTGGACTCATCAACCGGTTCGATCAGCTCCTTCTCCTTTGCCCGGATTACGTCCACTGGTACAAAAAAGGCGATATCGATTTGTGGCGCGTTTTTCTGTAATTCCACTTTCGATAGGATTTCTCCCGATAAGCCGGAAATATAATTGACGGTTATTCCCGTTTCTTCTTTGAACTTAGGAGCGATGACATCACGAATGGCACTTTCGATGACTCCTCCATTCCCGGCAATCGTTATTTTTTTCTCTCCTTTTTCTCCTGAATTGGTTTGTACGGATTCGCCCGGTTTTTGTGGAGTCGGGTTACCGCAGCCTGCAAGAGCAACCAAGATGATGATGGATAGTAAACTCATTATTTTCTTCATACTCATTTCCTCCATTTTTTCATTTTTTCATCAATCCATGTTCGGTAAAATATTTCATTGCACCAGAATGAAAATCGAGCGGAACTGGCCCTGCTGCGTCATTCAATGAAATGTCAGAAGCGGCGGGATGTGTATCCTGCAGCTCCGGCAGATGCTCATATAATGTTTTCACAAGATTGTAAGCATGCCGGTCGGACATTTCATCGTAAGTGACCAAGACATTTTTGATGGAAATCGTTTGGACCTCTTTCTGCATTCCCTTGTATGTATCAACTGGGAGTTCATTTTGAGCGTACACACCGTATTGCTTCTGCAAACGGTCAATAATGTCTTTCGGTATCGGAATGATTGAGAGCTCGGTTTGCTTGGATGTGTAAGCGATTTCATAATTCGGGATGCCTGAAGAGAAGAAAGCCGCATCAATGGAACCATTTTGCAGCGCTTCGGCAGCTTGGGTAAAAGAAAGATAAGATAAATTCAATTGTTCAGGCTGTAAATCCGTTTCCAAAAGGATCCGTTCTGCAATTAGTCTAGTGCCGCTGCCGCTTGTACCCACACTAACCCTTTTTCCAGCTAAATCATCCAAGGAATCAATATCATGTCGTTTTGTGGTAACAATTTGAACATAGTTGGAATAGAGGGTCGTCAATGCTCGTAATCTTGATTTGTTCGTAGAAGGCAACTCAAGTACGTCCACTGTCGTAAAGCCGATTTCGGCCTTGTGCTGGCTGACTAGCTCGGTATTTTCGATGGAAGCTTGTGTGACCTGTGTCCCCGACACGGCTCCGTTATATCTTTCGTACAACGCAGACAGTCTCTGGCCTACGGTAAAGTAAACACCTGACATGTCCCCGGTTGCTATGATTAGCATCCGATTCGACAAATCCTGTCCGCTTGAATCTGGTTGTCCCTGTCTCAGGGCAGAAGCAGGTTGAGAGATTTCCTGCTGCTCATTCATGAAAGAACATCCCGTTATGAAACAAAATAGCAATATGAATGGTAGAAAGAGTGTTCCATTTTTCATAGTGATCTCCTCTCTTACTCTATTTAGATGCAAGTAACATGCCAAGTGAAGTAATCGCTTCATCATGGGAATTTTGCCGATGTATCGATGCAAATCTAGAGGAAACCGGCAATATTTTCCGAATCCCCAGAAAAATTTGCCGGTTCAGCCTTTAGTTTATTCTTTTTGGGAAATGAGTTTAATTTTATCACGCAGGCTTCTTTCCGATATTTTTAGGACTTGCGCTGTTTTTTGCCGATGGTTCTTACAATATTGCAGAGTAGCCGTAATGACTTTTTCCTCTATGTCTTTCATGGACATGCCAAGAGGAACGCGAAAACTGTTTCGATCATCCTCCAACACATCCGGCTGAAAGACGAACTTTTGTTCTTGAACATATTGTGGCAGGTCTGTATCCTCCATACATGTAGTATTTGATAGGGCTACCGCATATTCGATCATGTTCCCAAGCTCGCGGACATTCCCGGGATAATGATAATCGAGCAGGATCTGCCGTGCGGCCGCCGAAAATGTCTTATCTTCCCTGTTCATGTCCCTTGCGTGTTTTTTCATATAATAATCCATCAGGATCGGCAAATCTTCTTTTCTTTCCCGAAGCGGCGGCATGGAAATGGGAATGACATTCAGCCTGAAAAATAAATCCTCCCTGAACTCCCCGTCCATCACCATTTGCTCCAGATTTTTATTGGCCGCACTGATTATGCGGACATCCAATGATCGTTTCGTATTGGAACCGAGGGGAGTCACTTCCCGTTCCTGCAGCACCCGTAATAATTTGGCTTGGAGGGGCAAGGGCATTTCACTAATTTCATCAAGAAATAGAATGCCTCCATTAGCGGCAACGAACTTCCCATCCTTCCTCTGGGTGGCACCTGAAAAAGCTCCCTTTTCATATCCGAACAATTCAGATTCCAGCAGCATGTCGGGAATAGCCGCGCAATTGACGATTTGCATGGGCTTATTTTTCCTTCTTCCCAGCGTATGGATGTTCCTGGCTACAAGCTCTTTGCCCGTTCCGCTTTCACCTGTAATAAGCACACTGGAATCAATATCTTTCACTCTATCGATCATGGAAAAAATGCGCTGCATCGCCCTGCTATTACCAAGAAAATTCTCCATTCCCCTTTGTTTCTCCAATTCTTCATGAAGTGTCTCCAATTGATTCGTCATCTGATTGAATTCGGCTGCCCTCATCATAAGCATCGAAAGTTCTTTTATATTTAGAGGCTTCTCAATATAATAATAGGCTCCTTTTTTTATGGCTTCGATGGAAGTATCGATGGATGAATAGGCAGTCATCATGATGACTGCCACGTTAGGAGCGAGTTGTTTGATTTTCAGAAGGATATCAAGCCCGCTTTTATTGCCTATCCTCAAATCAAGCAAAACGATATCAAATGTTTGATTTTCAATCTTCCGAAGGCCTTCATCCGGGTCTGTCGTTGTCGTGACTTGATAGGAGTCTTCCAACGCAAAGCCAAGCGCGTTGCAAATGGCGGGTTCATCATCGATCACTAATACATGTAACATCATATTTCTCCTCCTTCTTGAGTTCATTCGTATATAAAGGCAGCAAAATGATGAATGTCGTTCCACAATCAGGATGGCTTTTAACTTGGATATCTCCATTGTTTTCTTTGATTAGCCTATACGATAACGTTAGGCCCAAGCCGACTCCCTTGTCTTTATTTGTGTAAAAAGGTTCAAAAATGTGGTTCTGCTCATCCTGCTTAATGCCAATGCCTGAATCCGATATGGTAATCCGCCCGGTTTTCTCGTTTTCTCTATCAATGGAAATGGTAATCGTTTTTACCTCTCTTTCCTCCACAGCTTGAATCGAATTCAATACCAGATTAAGGATAACTTGGTGAATCTGCTGTAAATCTATATAAAAGATAAGGTCCTCATCTATTGCCTGTTCAAAATGTATTTGCTTTTTTGCCATTGTCACCTTATGGAATGCAAGTAATGAAATAAGTTCATGAGCAGGGCAATTCGTTATATTCGGCGGTCGTGGACGTGCATATTCAATTAAATCGGTAACGATTGCATTGAGACGGTTGACTTCAGTGGGCAAGTGCTCCATTAGAACTTGCCGGAATTGAGGCTTATCATATTTGCTTGGAAGTAAATCAATGAATGTTTTTATCGATGTTAACGGGTTTCTAATTTCATGGGCAACCCCGGCAACCAGTTGACCAAGTGCGTGCAGTTTTTCCTGTGTGACCAATTTTTTCTCCAACGTTTTCTTCTCCGTTTCATCATTCAGGGACAGTAAGTACCCGGTATGTATCTTTTCCGTACTGAACATCTTATGCATCGAATAGGAAATCTCCTTCTGTTCATGCCGTCCATGCAAAACCCGGATCCGAAAGGAACCTGTGCCCATTTTTTCTCTTTGTTCTGGATGGGTAGCTTCGAACATCTTCAATAGCTGAGCATGATTTGTAATATTCAGAATCATTTCCTTGGAAATGTTCAGGATCTCTGATGCTTTTTCATTGCAGCTTGTAATCAGGAAATCGTGATCGAAGGTAATGATGCCTGTATTGATGTTGTTTAAGATTTGTTCTTTGAAAGCTTTACTATTGTCCAGTTTTTGCCGTTGTTTCTCTAAATCCTCATTCAATAGGTGCAATGTCCGAGTCTGGGCAAGCACGGATTTTTTTAGCTTTTGATTCCATATGTAAACAATGAAAAGAATAATGGCTCCGGCGGTTAAAATCATGGTCAGCCAGAAAATGAATTGCTCCAGTCTTGCGATTTTTTGATCGGATTGCGGCATGAGCCATTTATCGATGATCCCATTTAATTGACGATTGGCTTTAAGTTCAGTGAGTGCATTGTCCATCATGAATAGAAGCGTTTGATTTCCTTGCTTAACAGCAATCGTATAATCCGCAGGTTCAATGACCTCATCAAGAATGATGTAGTTTTTCCCCTGGCGGAGTTTTTTCAAATAATATTCCGCCGTCCATTTGTTGCCTATGAAAGCATCTGCTCGGTCATTCATTAACGTTAACATTCCGGAGTATTGATTCGAAACAGTCGTTAAGTTTGTATTCCTCATATTGAGAAAAGTGCTGATTACAGGTGTTGTGGGGTCAAGGACAACATGGGCATCGCGTAAGTCCGTTAACGTATGGATATCCTTTTTCCTATTGCTTGGGATGATGATTGATTGGGACATGGTAAAATAAGGCTGGGTGAAATCTAGCTGATTATCTTTTTCGATACTATAGGTACTCCCGACGATGGCATCGACGGACCCGTTCATTAACCGTTTTTCCGCTTCTTGTATCTCCATTGGAAGATACTCGAAAACAGTGCCGTTATTTTTCGCTATTTTCTCCATCAGATCAATATTGATGCCACTTGGTTCATTGGCTTCATTTTTGAATGAAAATGGGGGAAGAGCACTCTCTACCGCAATGATATAGGTTTTTTGTTCAGCAAAAACATTGTAAGTCCCTGATGCTTCCCAAATGAATGCATAACAAACTATACATAAAAATGCCAAAAGCTTCTTTTTAATTAAAAACCCTCCTATTCCTTCGATCTTCATGCAGGCATCATTCTCTGCCCAAAAACGTCATGATACTTACTATTTCTCCAATTACGACTTGAACCCTTTTATAAAGTCTTAGATTACGAGATAACCTGACACATTCCAGCAAAAATTTACAAGGTATATTCGTCTGCCAATGGACTGCCGTTTGCTTCACCTTTTCCGTTTACGAATCCCCCCTAAGGAAAAAAGCAATAAATAGAAACCCAGCATTTATTGCTGGGTTTCAGTTAGATTCACTTATAATCTTTATTTTTCACTATCGAGTTCTTTTATCATTTGTCTTAAGGCTCCAAGATGATAAGCGGAATGAGCGATGATCGCATTTACATTCGTCAGCCATTCCTCTAAATCGATTGTATCGATTTCGGCTAAAAGAGAGTGGTATTCAGTCTGTAGGCCTTCCTTGATTTCGGCCCATTTTGTCTCATCAACTTGAGAAATGGTCCAGCTGGCATTCCAATCCTTTTCAAATTCCACACCACTAATCATCGTCCGGACCACCCATAAGTAATAACGGGTGTGGTCAGCGTGAGCGGCTATTGTCGATCCGTGAATGGAAAGAGATGCATCTTCCGCGTTCAGCCCTTCGAGAGTGCCAAAAATGCCTGTATTTGGTTTTGAATCAGTATAATAGCTTCCTCCGTTTCCCGGTCCCTCAAACGTTTCATTCAAAAGCGTTTTTAGCGATTCAGCCAACTTCCTTCCCATTTCCCTATCCCCTTTCAAGCATTTTAATTAATTTGCTTCAACCCTTATCATACACTAGGTCAATTCCATATTTGGATTTATTTTGTAAATATTCTATTGTTTTTAAACTATGACTAATTTGTGGGCAAGTGCCGCATCACATAAATTGAAGAGCTGAGCAATAGGCAGTGTCCATTTTTTCAGCGACAGATGCTAATCGCTCTGGATCATGTTTTCTCGTCGCCCCCAAGCTAACCTTTAATGTTTCTACAATTAGTATGGCCTTCGCTTGTTTTAAACGTGCCAGCTTGCCCACTACTATTGCCCAATTGACCAAGTGTCCCAACAACGCT
The DNA here is from genome assembly GCF_002803435.1 of Bacillus sp. mrc49. Taxonomy (NCBI): domain Bacteria; kingdom Bacillati; phylum Bacillota; class Bacilli; order Caryophanales; family Bacillaceae; genus Bacillus; species Bacillus sp. mrc49. Next base: position 55,292 of record NZ_PHNG01000452.1, read on the forward strand.
GCCCAAATTATTCGTTTCCATTAATACTATTTCCCCCAATGTATCGTAGGTGCAAACCATATTAGCCCCAATATCTTTACATAATCTTCTTTAGCTGAATTTCCAACAGTTCCTATAAAAACCAAAAAGACCGTAGACAATCTCCATCATTATCGAGTTTGTCTACGGTCTGAGGCATTTAAAGCATTGCCTTATATTATTTATTCACGAACAGCTCTTTAGCAGCTCCCTAAACGTTCATCCAGGGACAAAATCCGAAAGGTCAATTCTTGGTTGCTGCATAAGCCGCCCATAACTATTTGATTATCTTTGGTAATGGTGACATATTTGAACGTTTCATCGCCGTTGATGTTTAGATTGGTTTCCGCTGTCGTTTCCATTTTTGCAAAGTCTTGGACTGTGTACGTAAGCGGCAGTAAGTGATCCAATCCTTCATCTGGGCTGCCGAGCCACTTAAACATAAAATCCTTCAATGAAAATTGTTCGATCATCGATAAATGCTCTTTAAATATTAATTGATCCATCGTTATTTCTTTCAAATTATCCACTCCTCAATCGTATTTAAAGTGTATATGGAGAAACGCCTAACATCAAGAGCATTCCAATGACAAACGATTACATTTAGATTACGTCCCCCCTCTGCAGGCATACGACTTACCAGAAGAATGTATAAGCTCCTTTGCCGGTGGCTGGGGTTGTAAGACTTTCATTCGGACCTTGTTGCCAAGTAATCTTACCATTTTCATCTTTCATGACGAACTTGAATTGATAATATCGATCCGCCGCTAAACGGAAAGTTCCGCTCCAGCTGCCCTTTTCACGTTGAGTGAGCTTGTATTCATAATCAACTGGATTCCACCTTCCGATTTCTCCTCGGTCACCAATTAAGTATACACCATGTGCGGCAGGGACATTTTCAACCGTGAATGTAACCGGGATCGATTTGCTTTGCAATTTATTCGCCAACATTGGTAACTCAACTGTTGGTTGTCCTGTGTCATCGAATAAATAGGACATCCTCAGGAAAGTGAAACCGTCAAAACCAAAGTTGTAAACCATTTCCGCTACATTATCAAATCCGCCTTCATTGTTGATGGGCAGCGCGTTTTCGCCATTCAGCGAAATACCCTTTTCTTTCGCCAATGTGGCAATTTGGGCAACCAACGTCTTTGGTGAGCTATAGTATGGTGCCGTTTGAGCGTCGGAGTCCCCCATCTCCAAGCAGGTAAAGGTAAGGGCCATTTTTGATTCCTTGAATTGATCAAGAAGTTGGGAATAATTATAGTACCCGGCACTATACTCTGCTGAATGCGGCATGATCGGATCATTCATTTTCCAATGGACACCTGAGATTTTAGCACCAATGGGAACATCGAAGACTTCATCAAAATGTTTATGGGCCAATTTCGAGATTCTTGCAAGATGTTTTTCCAGTGATCCCTGATACCACTGCATAAAATCGTTTCCAAAGACGGTATCGATTTCACCGCCTTTCATGAAAAATGGATCCCCGTTACCTGGAGGCTGAATCTCATCCCAGTTCTTATATCTTTTTCCCCAAGCTGCATTGAGTTTTTTTATCGATATATATTTTGATTGCATCGAAAGCCTGAAATCCCTTTTCGCACCTTCTGTATAAGCTTGAAGCTTCCCCCTTTCTGAAAAATCCCATCCATCTGCATTCTGGTAGGAGGGATATCTTAGTTCGCCAGCTGGTCCTGCACTTAAATATATTTTTGCGATCAAATCTTTTTTATCTGCGAAATTCTTTGCAAAGGAGCAGTACAATTCGTCGTATTGCGTTGCGGTCCCTTCCCACCAAGGGGCCAGCACTTCTTTATTCCAGTAACCGCTTTCGCTCTTGAATGACATGTTTTCGGCAGAATCTTTATTCCAGAGCCAGCTTGGGATGGGATAGTTGCAATCATCACCTACATTCCCGCCACATTGATGTGTGGACAAGATGGGCACCCATTTTAAACCGGAGGATTCCACTGCCGCGCCATACCTTTTATAATAAGACCAATCAAACTGGTTATCCTTCTTGCTCTCGACCAATCCCCACCAAATATCTGTCGTTATGGCATATACGCCATTTTCCTTCAACTGCATTAACTTGGCTTTAAAGGCGTCCCAATCCGTTATTTCACCTAGTGGAGCCATGACATATAATCTGTAATCCGGTTTTACCTCTGCAATTCCAGCTGAATCACTTGATAAAGGAACGTAAATCATAAAATTAAACACGCCTAAAGACGATTTTTCCAAAACAAATCATCCCTCCCTCATCTATAATGGATTCAACAGCTATAAAAAATGGTCAGGCACATACCAAAGAGCATCTCGTACCAAAAGTATATTTTAACTGGTAAAATATATCAATCGATTTTCCGTTTTATGGGGGAATTATCCCAGCACGAAACAAGTCCCTCATTCATATGATGTGTTATGGGGTGCACGGGGAAATGGAACATTCCAGATTAATGGCGGAGAAAGGGTTGGGTGCTGCTTTATGAGACAATCTCCAATATATAAAATCCCGTTTCAAAATATCCAGGAAAAAAACATGTCATTTGAAGTCGTCTTCAACCATATTGTGGAGTTCATGAATGTAAATCCAGCCGGTAACTATCAATTAATGGTCGGCACCGATTCCCAGGTACATAAAAAACATACAGTTTTCATCACCGGCATCGTGATTCGGCAGGTAGGGAATGGGGTTTGGGGTTGTATCAGGAAAGTGATGATTCCTCGAAGGATGACGCATTTACATGAACGCATTTCCTATGAATTGTCATTAACAGAGGAGATCGTTTCCCTGTTTACGGAAGAAAGAAAAAATCAGTTAATCGACATTGTTCTCCCTGCCGTCTATCAAGGAGCCACCTTTACTATGGAGGGCCACATTGATATTGGCATTGGAAAACGGAACAAAACAAGTGAGTTCGTAAATGAAATGATCGCTAGGATGGAATCCATGGGAGTGGAACCGAAAATAAAACCTAATGCGTTCGTTGCCTCAAGCTATGCCAACCGATATACAAAGCAAGAGTGAAAATTATTGCGATCAATATCGAATCCATTATCGAAATATTTCAGAAATAAAAAAACACCCATTTATCATGAGTGTTATGTTTCAGCCATTTTTCAAGTCAATGTTGCACCTGAAGGCTGTCGCTTATGCTAATGTCCCCACGTATGTACGGACCATTTCCGGGGTAACCATTTTACGAGCGGGTATAAATCTTTCGTTTGCAAGGGCATTGATTTGCATGGTGATCTGATTGATTGAATCTGTTGAAAAATCCATATCGGCCTTACATAATTCTACAGCTTCTTGAATATATTCTTCCCTTTTTTGGTCCAACAGCGAAAATTCAGTGAATTGTTCGTTTTGCTTTTGGGCATGTAACGTAATGTCCTTATGTACACTCATATCCATCACTCCTCTGGTTTAACTTATCAATACTTCCATATTAACAAGTTCAAAGGGAAAACGAAAGAATTTATCAACCTGCCATCCAATAAATGTCTCCAACTCACAATTAAAAGCCCTCGAAGCGGAAACTCAAGGGCCATGGAGAGGTACTATACTTTTTGCTGTCCTTGGACACCATTGATCGAATAACTCACTTCAATGCTTGCATTTAAGGAGTGATACACGGAACAGTACGTATCCTTCGATAATCGGATGGCGCGTACTACTTTATCCTCCGGAAGCTCCCCTTCCAGTAAATAGTGGATATGATAATGCGTAAAGCGTTTAGGATGTTCCTCCGCCCTCGTCCCTTCAATTTCCATTCTGAAAGTAAGCGGTTCCAATCTCATTTTTTTCAAAATCATGACTATATCAATTCCTGTACAGCCTGCCAGGGCTTGTAATAGTAGTTCCGTTGGCCGCGCTCCGCTATTTTGTCCACCTACATCTTCAGCAGCATCCATTTTTATTTCATGTCCTGAAGGGGTGAATCCGGTAAAAGCCAATTCACCTGTCCATTTGATGTTTGTCGTCACCTCTATCAATCCTTCCCTGCTCAATATTCTTAGCTGAAACGTCGGAAGAGCTCCCTCGACGTGTAAAAGGATGATCAGCCTCCAATGTGATCAATACCTATTCAAAACTTCCTTTTAGTTATGTGAAGAACCTATTATAGGAAGATTTGTATTTATTTTATGTAATACAGCTCAAAAATATTTAATAAAAATTTTCATAAGTAAAGTAAAATCGTGCCGGACCTTTTCAATCATTAAGGATGGATCCTTACGATCTTGGAACGGACAAAAAAACAGGGAGTGTGCTCCCTGCTTCCCCTTCCCTCTTATTCCTGCTGCTGAATTTCCAAGGATTTCGTTTCCGCCTTTTGGTTATATAAAGGCAAAATGAAAACCATCCCAAGAATAAAAAAGAATGCCGCCGTTTCAAACATGGCAATGAGTGAAAATTGCTCTTTCAACATGCCTGCCACACTCATGGTCACTACCATCGAACCAGTGAATAATGGCGTTAATATTCCGTTGACCCTTCCAATGAACGCACCTTCCGTCCGCTGCAGTATCAAGGTATTGATTCCGATCTGGATACAAGGCAGCATTAGTCCATTAAAGAACTCGGCTGTTAGTGTAAGCCAAAGATTCGTCGACAGTCCCAGTACAGCCAACCCAAGGGCATTTATAAGCATTCCAAGGGCTAATAACCGTTGTGGTGCCACCTTTTTGGAGAAGATCATCACACCAGCCCCGCCTAAAATCATACCGACACCGTTCATCATGAATAGCCATTGAAGATTTTCCTTCGGCAGCCCTAAACGCTCGGTAACAAGGAATATGGAGAGCGGCTGTATGAAGCCAAGGCCAAGACCAGCTCCGAGAAAACATAATCCAAGCAAACTCAGCTCTTTTTTCCGCAGCACGTAATTCACTCCGCTTTTCATTTCCTGCCATAAGGTCGTTTTATCCGCTTCTTCAGCCAATTTCCGGTCTTTTGGTAGGAATGTGAGGGCAGCTGCTGAAAGTAAAAACGCTGCACCGGTAATGGCTATCGAAATGTTGATGCCAAATGATTGGAAAGCAAATGTACCGATTATCGGCCCTAATACCATGAATACGGCGAATACGGTTTGATACACGGACATTGCAGTTTGGATTTGACTTTCTGGTAAGTGCATCTTAAATAGCTTCATTCCCGATGGCTGGGAAAATTGAGATAGGATTGCCGAAATCAATGTCGCAAAAAACACTACCTTCCAGGTCCCGAAGATAAGAGCGATAAGGACGGCGAATACGGATAATGCGCTTAAAATATCGCACCATACCATTGTTTTTTTAGGTCTCCAGCGATCTGCGAACGTCCCGCCTATAAATGAAAAAATGAAAATGGGGGCAAATTCCGCCACGGATATCATGGAAATCGCAAAAGCATCGCCATTGGTCCGTTCCATGACGAATAACAAAACGGCAAAATTCCGGACCCATATCCCTATTTGCAAAAATAACCCGGAAAAGATGATCGCACGAAAGACAGGATTCTTGAATATGCTTGATTCCTTTTCGCTTAGAGGTGCTGATTTATTTTTTTCCAATATAAAACCTCCTGCTTTAATATCTGGACAGAAGGCGGCACAATACAAATTAACAGGCATAATACCCCTCGTGAAAGGGACACAATGATCTTTGTTTGTATTTTTATGTACAGACCAATCCTATCCAGAAAAAAATCGTATTTTTAACACGCTTTTTTTTTCTTCAAGAATAGGATTAAATGATCATTGTTCAAATTCACCCTTCCATTTTATGTTAATTACATAATAATCGAATCATTTTGAATAATCAAGTTACATTTGTATTTCTTTTTAAATTTCCCTTTATGTTATGAGATTGTCCTAACGAGACCACTATGTCCGGCCTTTTTGACATTGCCATGTTCAATTTGCCATCTTACCTGCATTCGTTCAAAAGGTTCACCCACATAAAAAATATAGACAAACTGATTTTCATCGTGTTTGCCTACAGTCTGGAGGTAACTTAGTTGAATTCCTCCATTTTATAATTATCGGAATTTCCTGTAAGGTGCTTAATCGATTGAGGATACAGGTTAAAGGGTTCACAATAGATGCTATGGATAATTTGCACACACATCATATCTTGGGAGTTGGGGTACGACTTTGACTAGGAAGGAAGGAACGGGACTCTTTTATTGCGGGTACTGTTTTCCCCAATTACACATGGTTTCCGTTATAGGTAGAAGAGATAATCCCTTATTACTCAACAAATATTCCACTTTCGGAGGAATTTGAGGATATTCTTTACGTATAATGAGTTTTTCTTTTTCAAGTTCTTTCAACTGTTTGCTTAGCATGTTGTGTGTAATCCCGTTGATTTCCCTTTTTAATTCTCCATATCTCATGACTTTTCTATATCCCAAATGGAAAATGATTAACATTTTCCATTTTCCACTCATAATAGAAAGTGTGTAGTTAAAAAATTTAATCTCTTCAAGTTTGTTATTTTCTTTATTCACCACAATACCCTCCTTTTAGATGGTATATTATATCTACTTTATTATATACTGCAATATTATTTTTAATAGATGGAAGAAAACAAAAAAGGAGGTTTTAAACTTTCTCATTAAAATTTCAGTATACATAATAGAAAAAAGCCATCATATCTAGTCAATAAAACTTGTTCGCACACGACAGCTCGCCTCTGAAGGCTTCGCTGCCGCTTTTATTGTTTGTTTAGCGAATAAAGTTGCGGCATTGTATATATATTTAACCGGTTTTCCATTCCTTCATGCGAGGTCGTCATAATGAATTCTGTACGTTTAACTGTATGGTTTTCATGCAATCCACGAACCAATGGGAAAAGTGGATAGATAGTTTTCAGCTACCGTTAATGAAGAATGATTGGGAAGCATGACACCCCCTGATCCTACACGTATGCAATTTGTATAAGCAAATCAGGAGAAGCACTTGCAGCACAGAGGGAAATTAGTATGCACAATGACCCATTACGCTCGTAACCAAGTTCATCTATTTGCTAATGGGAGGTGCACCCTCCTTTACCAGTCATTTGATAACCTTCGAGTGCCCTATCTAAGATGGATAATCGCTTAATCATGCTTTTTACTCCCTGTTAGGTTTATAAAATTTCTTCGACCATATTGATAAGGTACACCTAAGTGTTGACGTAATGTTGTCCCCTCGTAATCCTCATGAAATAACCCGCGCTTCTGTAAAATAGGAATAACCTTTTCTACGAATGCAGGCAATCCGTCATGCGCTCGATCTGCGATAATTACAAATCCATCACACGCACCAGCTTCAAACAATTCTTGCATTTCATCCGCGATTTGTTCAGGTGAGCCTATGATAGTATGGTGGAAGTCTGTTACACCATGAGCTAACACATCAAAAATGGTAAACTCCTTCTCAAGGAGGTCAACTGCTTTTTGTGAATGTAACTGAAAAGGGTTTGGCGTTAAACGCTTTCGTAATTCCATCGGTAACGATTGATGGATATGGGGAAATGGAATGGACACCCCGACCAATGCAGACAGATGGTTTACTTGTGCCGGTAATTCATCAGTCATTAACGAAATCATCTCTTTTCTACGTTTTAGTGCCTCTTCATAGCTATCACCGATCGTTACGTTTATCCCCATAAAAAGCTTCACTTCATCAGGTTTTCGGCCAACAGCTTCAGTTGTTTGGTTAAGGACATGACGATGGTTATGGCTTGTTTCGATATCGTTTACAATTGAGTACACGCCAGATGCGTACATGCCAGCTAAATTGGCTCCGTCTTGACCTCCTCCTGCTTGGAAAATGACCGGCTGTCCTTGTGGAGATGGCGGAATCGGTAATGGTCCTCGTGATTCAACGTATTTACCTTGTAACTGAATAGGTTGAATGTGCGAGCTGTCCGCAAATATTCCTTTATCTGTATCAAGCTTTAAAGCAGACTCACCCCAACTTCCCCATAGGGCCTGAACGGTTTGAATAAACTCATGTGCACGTTCATACCTCGTTTTACGATCCGCAATTGCTTCTCCGTAGTTGGCAGCAATTGATGGATCGTTGGTTGTGACGGCATTCCAACCTATGCGTCCTTTACTAAACACATCAAGTGCTTTTAATTGCCGCGCCACTGTATAAGGAAAATTAAATGTGGTTGATTGTGTTAAAACAATTCCTATTTTCTGGGTTTCACGGACAAGCTGGCTTGCCACTACAATAGGATCGATCGTCGCAGATGGTGTATAGTTATTTAGATCTTCGCGAACTGCAGGATGATCAGCAATAAAAATAAATTGAAACTTTCCTTTTTCAGACCACTTCGCCATCTTTACAAAATGGTCTGGATCTACAAATGCAGCAGGATTGGCGCCCTTTGTTCTCCAAGCTCCTCTAGAAGCACCGTAATTCATATTTTGTGACGCTAGTATCATTTTTTTGGAGGATTTCAATTTGTTGATGCTCCTTTCTTGCAAAATTTAGATTCAAGCTTAAGTGTGTCATTCTCTTAACAAGGACTATCGTTTTAATAGAAATAAGATTTTGTTCATTCTTACTCAAAATAATCATTGGACATGTTCAATGATCCAATGATTATCTAAGCTGTTTCTTAACATGTATACTGCAAAAAAACCTATAGTTTTTTACACCTGATGCAATAAGGATCAATCATTTATAATTGATCAGGGGCTAAATATTAGTTCTTTCTTTTCATGTGATCTTTCGGCATTGCCTTTACAGCCATACTATATTCCCCTGCAGTTTTTCCTTCATTAGGTTTTTTGTCGAAAATTTGGTCAACAAATTCTTTTGCCTCAATTAACATACTTTGACGCTCATCATCCGTACTAGTTGGTACTTGTAGGAATAATTTTAATTCTATATCTGCAAAACCACACGCACCGAAAATGTTATCCACTAGACCCTCTATCATTGTTTTTTGTCTAGAGTCCTCCAAATAATCTGGATTTGCCCCAGCGGTCATAATGGTATACGACCTTGTTCCTGCAAGTTGCTGGTCTGTTCCATAAGCGAACCCCGATGTTAGTGATCGTTCATAATAACCTTTCATAACAGCAGGCATCGAACCCCACCAGAGCGGAGCGATATTTACGATAGCATCTGCCCATAACAAGTCTTCATGTTCTTTTAGGACATCTAGTTGGTATTCCTTGGTGAACGCTGCCTTTAAATCTTCTTTCTGTAAAACAGGATTATAATTCATTTTAACCAAGTCTTTTACTTTAATAGCCGCTCCACGACTTTCTAGATGCTGAACCACAGTATCTGTAATAGCTCTGTTAAAGCTTTTTTCATATGGATGAGCGGTAACAACAATGATATTCAATGTATTTCCCCCTTGAATTAATATGATTTTTAAGATCGAGTATAATAATATAAAAACGTGATAAATAATGTAAGTATGCACTTTTTTAATAGATACTATCTAAAAAGTGAGTAATAGTGTTTTTATCATACATTCAACCCATGTGAAATATTCAAGGCGGTGACGCTTTTATGACTGCTAATTCATAAAGGAAGGAGGTTGTTGATATCCCAACAAAGTTTTTGTCCAACTTCTAACTTCCTTTAAATCGCACTTTATTAACCGATCTGGAAATTCCGACGGATGGCTATATCAGCCTCCATTTGGCTCGTATTTTCTTGCATCAAAGAACACGGAAAATTACCCCATTCCCGTTTACTAATACACAATAAAAAAATAAAGGTTGTTGTTTTTAAAACGAAACGATTTAAGGGTGATTTGAGGTGCAGTGCGAGATTCCCATGCGAGCAGCGGGACAGATGTGAGCCCCGCGTTCAGCTTGTATGGGAGGGGAAATCAAACACACTGCATTACTTGGTATATAGCAACAAAATATGAGGAAAACAGCCAAAAATAAAGACAAACCCGAATTTCATCAAGTTTGTCTACAGTCTAAGAGGTTTCTTAAAGAAGATAGTCCTCAGTATTGGATAAATCTTTTCGGGCAGTAGGCTTTATTTTTCAAGCATGCGTTCATGATTCGGCTCTGCCTGGACCAGTAAATGGGAAGATGGCATCAGAATACGATGTTCATGTAAAGCGGACATCATCTCAAACCTTACATTTCTTGACGTTTCAAAGTAATCGTCTGGCTTCACAAGCCCCACTATACATAGCTCATAGCCCACATATTTCAGATTCGGATTTAAATCGGTAATGCCGAGATATCGAAAATCTTCTTCAGGTGTCCCGTCCTCGAGTCTGAGCAGGCTCTCACCGAATTTCTCATTACAGGTAAGGCAAATATCTTCAAGCAATCGTTTCACCTTGTCTGGATTTTCCTGATAACTAACCGTTATTCGCTCGATAATTCGCATTCTCCCTTTATTAAAATTTTGAATCGTCCTAATCTCGCTATGCGGAATGGTCAGCAGTTTTCCAGACCATTCCCTGATCTGCATGAACCGAATGCCGATTTCTTCCACAGTTCCGGAACTTGTCCCATTGAATGCCACGAAATTCCCGACGCGGAATTCATTATCCGACAGCCTTACAAACCCTAATAAAATATCCTTAAGCATTTGCTGAGCGGCAAACCCGATCACGACCCCTACAATCCCGGCTCCGGCAAGTATCCCTTTTAAGTCTATAAACTGTCCAATCACATATATGAGAAAAAGTGCGGATATTCCATACCTTAGAGAAGAACGTGTAACGCCCTGTATCGTTCTTTCCACTTCTTCCTCAAAAAAACTTGACCTTTTAAAAAACCATTCGACCATTTTATTCAAAATATAATAAACAGCCATGAGCAGCAGTGCTAATAAGAATAGCCTCATTAATAAAAATTCTTCCAAGTAATCAAAAGCACGCTCCGTAACATCTAAGATATTCAAGTTGCCAACTCCATTTCCGCCTTTATTCCGAATCGATTAAAATCCAGTCATCATCCTTGCCTATTATCCCTTTATCAAGGACAAGCCTTGTTTTCAAGCGATAGGAAACACCTTTTTTATATGGATCCTTGAACATTGGCAGACAAAAGTTAAAAGGAATTTCATTACTCTCCCCAGAATTTATTTCCCTGGTAGACAAAATCGTACTCGTCTTCAGGATCTCTTCCATTCCCGTAGAATGAGTATCCATGATGAGATCGCATTCGATCCTCCTTATTCTTTGCTCTAGGGTACCACCTTTAATCAAGAAATACCCATTTATGCATTCCCCGGATTTATACGTATTTTTTGGAAGGATCAAATCGATTTGTGCAGACCCTATTCCTAAAAGTAACAAAGATTTTCTCAGTATCAAAGAATACACTCCATTTATATTTATTTGTTTTTGTCATCACCATTTGCCATCAGCTGAACAATTGATGATGGTCTACTCAAAAAAACCTTCACCGATTTCGGTAAAGGTTTTCAAATAGAAAATAGACCTTTACCAATAGGTAAGGTCTGGCTAACAGCACTATGCTGCCAACAACGCCGAGAGCCTGGAGCTCCGTAATGACGACATTGCTGCTAAAGCTACTCCCCTTAGGAGATTATACTCATTATCATACGGTAAGATTGGAAAGTTTGTCAAACCTTTATGTATGGCGAATTTATGATATGGATTGGAAACTGTGAATCTTATTCAGATATCATATAAGGTTTTGTGCGAACATGTTCGGGGAATATAAAATATACAAAGGGAGCCATGCTATTTTTCTTCCTTACCTTTCTTACTTGCATGTTCAGAAAGGATGTCTCATTTATTGGAACATTTAGTAACGAAAAGGACATGATTCGTTTCAGTAGGAATAAAATGAACAAAATATGTATTTTTTAAAGAATCATAAAAATATTGATTATTTTAGAAGATTTTTCTTTTACTTCTGTCTAACTTGTTGTAATATAAATGTAACAATTGTAATATTAATTACACTTTCGTTACATAATCATCCTAAAAGGGATTGGAGAGAGAAAGTATGAATAAAATATCAGGTATGCTATTATCCATCATTTTATTTTTCACATTGAGCACGGGAGCTACAGCACAAACCACATCACAGAATTTATCTGACACAAATGCACTTAAAATAGCCGATAATGCCAGCAAACATTTCTGGAATGCATTACATGGTTACAAAAATCGTTCATGCACACAAAAAACATTCAACTATAAAGGAACAGAGTACTCGTATCTTTGTCAGGAATTCAATACAAAAGATAAATTGGTTACTTATTTAGGAGAAACATTCACTAATAATGCTATTGAAAAAGGATTAACAAACTATAATTACATTACACATAAAGGAAAATTGGCCCGTCCAGTCGGTGATGGCGATGGCATGCTTGAATGGAAAAAATCCAAAATCAAATCGGTCCAACAAAAACAAAACGTTAGAACCTATAATTTAACCGTCCCTACTGTGGATGGCGATTCAGTCAAAAGAACAGTTACGTTTTACAAATCAGGATCCACATGGAAAGTAAATCAATTTGATGCAGTCCAATAACTTAAGAAAAGAATGCCCCGCATCTGTCATGTCAGATGCGGGGCATTCTTTTGGTTGGCCGTAAAAGCTTCCCTGATACAAGTGCCATTACCTTGCCCTCTGTTCCGGTTTCCTCTGAATAAAACGTAAATGAAATCTTGATTCTTCACAGTTTTGGTGCTTGATCTTTTATACTTAAGAAGAATTTCGATGTAAGAGCATGTTCATGCTTTATGGTAAGTTTGGGTCGCCTCCTTGCAGTTCGATGCATTTTATTGTGAATCTGGCTTGATTTTGTGCTTTCACATACTTTTTGAACCGTTACTCCCTACAAAAATCCAAGTCTGTTTCGTGCATTATTTTGTATGTGCACAGCTTCACTCCTGAGTATGATGACCTTACTCGTGAATACGGGCTTTACCTTTCAGTCACCTAGATGAATTATACTGGCAAGAAAAGTGCCTAAGAATATGACTGATTCAATATGGTTATATAGCATCCATGTTGGATAGTATGTTGAATTTCTCCGTATTCTTTTCCTATATGGGTAAGGATTTCATGAAGTATTTCATTTCGCCGCTTTTCGGTAAATCCTGAAAGCCAGGATAGTGAACCGACTCTTCCGCACCAGTCTTCGTTTGAAAATGACACATCGTAATGGAACTTATAGGTCTCTTTTAAGTCAAATCCATGTTCCTGCCATTCCTTGAACCATTCCACCGGAAATCCATTGATAAATTGTTTTGATTGCGCTTTGTCGCCCGCAGGTCTCAGCTCTCCGCCAGGCATATTCGCTTTAATAATTTGAAGTGTATCAGCTATGACTTTACGGTTGGATATGAAACCTGAATCCATTACGATCAATTTTCCCTTTCCTGACAAAAGCCTTTTTATCTCAGCAAGGGTTTTTTCTCGGTTAAACCAATGCCATGCTCTTAAAACGGTTACATAATCAAACAACCCCTCATTCAAGGTTGTCGATTCTGCGCATGTATTCATATACTCAATTACCTGACCTTCACTCTTATCCAATTCTTTCGCTTGCTCTATTAATTCTGCTGAAGGCTCCACTCCCACAACAACTGCCCCTTCATCATGTAAAGCTCGGCTTAATACCCCCGTCCCAGAACCCAAATCTGCTACTTTTTTATTGGTAAAATCAATTCCTCTATGTTTTAAACTTTCCATTACCTCCATAGGTAAGTCATTTCGATATTGCGCATAATTTTTTGCCACACTTCCAAAATTCACTTTCATCGATATTCCCCTTTGCATATTTTTCCAACCTATAGAAATGATATCATATTATTCAAGAGCTAATCATTATACTAATCTGCATTGCTAGTGAGTTTCGTTCACTTGAAAAAATCGCCTCTGTATGCATTAGCCTGCTTGATGAACTAGAAAAGTCGAAACTATAACCCTGAAAATTTCAAGGGAAAATCAAAAAAGTTTCGAATGGGAGACCATTCCGAAACCTTTTTTCAACAAACTGGGCATAGTGAAGATGGAGTGCCTTAGCGGGTTTTCCCTTTTCGAAAACCTTGAATAGAATCGAATACGGCGAAAAATACGGAAATGAGGATAATACTCCAGTATATCCGGCCTTCCCATTCATCAATCGAAAAAAGTTTTGTCATATATACGATGAATTCGTTCGTCAGTAACTGCGGATTACTGATGATGATGATGAGAGTAATCGTCGTGAGCAGTTGGTAACAGGTGTGAAGCCAAGCAAGCTTTTTGGTCCATTGTCCTGCCAATAATTTATAAATGGCAAGGCAGACACCTAAAATGATGATGCTGAAAATGAGCGGCCAATAGGAATTCAATACTTCTTGGTTAAAAGAAGGTGTCACAAAATTGAGTCCGTCTTTACCAGTCTCATAGACACCCAGAAGGCTGGATGCATTGAAATATAGAGCAGCGAAAATTGCGATACCTAACAAGCTTCCAAATATCTCGACTTTAGGAATCATTTTTTTCTTTGAAATATTTGGAATCTGTTTTAAATCATCCGGTGTCCATCGTTTAAACCCTTTCGTTAAAGGCATATGATCTTTTGAAGTATCCGTACGTTCCAGCACGGCAAATAAAAGCGTTAACCAGAAAAACACTTGGATGGCAGTGCTGATGATACCTGCGATGCCTTTTCCAATGATGCTGAGGATCACTTCCATTACGGTTTTTTCACCGATATTTGCAAATGTGCTATCTCCAATTAATGAAATCAATGAAATGACAGCGGCGATTGGTAAAATCATTTTCAATAGACTGACATAAACATCGTAATAACGCGGTCCAATCAGGTGCATCGGCCGATCTCTATAACCGCTTGCCAGTGTTACAGGATCTCCTAATTTTATAAGAATCTCTTTCACGTCTTGCTCATTATAATCTTCCGGAAGCATATCTTCGATTGTAGATTGAAGCTCAAGCGCAATATCCTCCCGGTTTTTTTCTGGCAGCCTGCGGGTCACTTCCTGAATATAAAGTTCAATCAGCTCCATCTTCTCCCTCTCCTTTTAATAATATATAAAGCTCTTGAGACGTTTTTTCCCACTCTTGTTTTAATTGATTGAAAATTTCTTCCCCATATAAACTTAAAGCATAGTACTTTCGCGGCCTGCTTTCAGAAGTATCCCAAGTGCTTGTCACCAATTCCTGCTTCTCCAGGCGGCGAAGCAAGGGATATAACGTGCTTTGATCGATGGCAATTCCCGATTTTTCCAGTCGCTGGACCAGCGAGTATCCATACTGGGGAGTGTTGAGCTGACTAAGGACCGCTAAAGTCAAAGTGCCCCTTCGCAGCTCGGTCGTCAAAGAATTCAGCAATGTACTCATCCAATCACCTCTTCTCTATACTATATGTCGTACACCATATCTTATACTATGCATCATACACTATTTTAGTTCTAACACCAACATCAACATATAAATATTCTTCATGACAAAAAAAAAGAAACGCTATACGCCTCTCATATTCCGTCATTTGATTTTGCGAGCAGCCCTGTCGATTAGATTTTTCAAGCCATAAGTTAACATAGCTCTCCGTTTTCTCGAGTTTTTTAATGGATATTTTTCACAACCCCCTCTACAAACCTAGGTATCATTCATCATCTTTTTATTTATTTTCTTGTTTTATTATGTAATTATATGTATATATTACCAATTAGTTGTTTGGTATGAATGAGTGATCGTATTTAGGTGTATCAAAGGTATCTTTTACCTTATTATCTTAAGTTCTCCATGAGTCAAGAAAAGAAGCGAATCCGCACATATGGTTATGTTGGATATATCCCTCTTTAAGCGGGAGCGATGGTCATGCTACATACTTCACGTCTTCCTCAACTCGATTTACCCACTTCTCCAATTGAAAGCAGCCAACCAATGGAATCACTGATGTCATTGGTTTTGGATCTAAACGAGATTTTGAGGAAGAAGGCTTATTTGTCAAGAATAGTATGTTTCCAAAATTGACCGAAGAAACAAAGTTCGATCGGGCAATAAAAGTGAAGACGAAAAGATACAATCTATTAAAAGACCCGCTTTTCTCACAGCGTGTGGAAAAGTTGGAGGATAAGGAATCTTCTGCATTTTTGTTAGATGATGCTGACACTGTGGTCATTGGTCCGGACACGAAAAATCCGTTTAGATGGAAAGGTCTGATCGGGATGTCAGCCATGAGCTATGGCTCTTTGGGTAAGAACGCGATCACTGCGCTTTCCGAAGGGTTGGCTCAAGCAAAAGGCACATGGATGAATACAGGGGAAGGAGGTCTGTCACCGCCTCATTTAGCAGGAGGAGTCGATATAGACATGCAAATCGGTCCTGCCATGTTTGGTGTCCGTGATAGTGTTGGGGAATTGGATTGGGATGAGTTAAAAAGAAAAAGTGAAATTCCTGAAATTAAAGCCTTCGAGATTAAATTGGCTCAGGGTGCCAAGACCCGGGGAGGGCATATTGATGCAAAAAACTAAATCCGGAAATCGCAGAGATTCGTAGCGTTGTACCCTATAAGTCAATCGATAGCCCGAATCGGTTCCATCAATTTGAGGATGTAGAATCCCTGTGTGATTTTATCGGTGGAATCAGGGATCATACAGGGATTCCAGTAGGTATCAAGATGGTCATCGGCGGCAATGACAGTGTTGAAGAACTTGCCCGGTATATGAAAAAAAGCGGGATGGGGCCGTTCATCACGTTGGATGGCGGTGAAAGGGTACGGGTGCTTCGTACCAGGAAATGACCGATAGTGTGGGATTACCGACAAAATCCGCTTTGCCTATTTTAGTTTCGACCCTTGAAAAATACGGAATCCGAGACCAGGTTAAAATTATTGCCTCCGCTAAATTGTTCACAGCCGATCGAATCGCCATAGCTTTAGGAATGGGAGCGGACCTTGTGAACATTGCAAGAGGGTTCATGATTTCCATAGGATGTATCCAAACGATGAAATCCCATTCAAATGCTTGCCCTGTCGGGGTAGCAACCACTGATCCAGAAATACAGAAAGCACTTGTCATCGATGAGAAGAAATATCACGTCACGAACTTTCTTGTTACCATTAGAGAGGAATTGTTTCGGATTTCAGCTGCCGTTGGACTGGATTCATCCATCCATTTTCGCCCGGAACATATTTGCCATAAGGACGATAAAGGGCTTGTCACACCATTTGAAGACATCCTGAAAGGAAGTAAAGGGACAAATTAGAGCCAATGAATGAAAAGCAACCGCTCATTCGTAATGGTCACTGGCTTTCATGACATTTGTTCACATGCTCTCCCCCATCAATCATTCCATCAAATGGCTTGATAATACCAAATCCCATCACGAGTAAATTTTCTGCATTGGTCATTCAAAAGAAGGTATTCCAGATGGGCCAACGTTTCTCCAACCGCAAACCTGGATTCGTGAATGGGTAGTTTTCCAAATAGGATTTGACATCCTCTTTTTACCGTAATCGGCTCTTTCATATTTTCATGAATGACTTGCAAACGGTCTTGATGGTGATCAAATAATTCTGCGATTCTTTCATTGGCATTTCGAAAGGGCTTTCCATGTGAAGGAATGACATATTCCACGTCCAACTTTTGGATTTTTTTCAATGAGGTAAAAAATTCTTCCAATGGGTTACTGAAACCTTTAAACCAGTAAGATATATTAGGGGAAATCTTTTGCAATATATGATCTGTCGAGAACAGAACACTATTTTCCTTATTATATAGTGATATCAGGCCATCAGCGTGCCCCGGCGTGAAAATCACCTCATACTCGCATTTGCCAAATCGCAGATGCATTCCTTCTTCAAGGTGATGGTTGACCGTAGGATATGGTTTCACTTGTGGCATAAAGCTGCTTTCGTCACCCGATAAGGCAGTGGCTATATCGTCTTCCAAGCCACATGCATCATAGCTTTCTTTAAGGAGATTGAGCGATTTCGCTTCCCAATACGTTTTCCCGGCATGTTCATCCACTTGTGTCATCCAAACATCAGCATTGGTTAGTTGCTGTAAGGTCCCTGCATAACCGAAATGATCAGGGTGATAATGGGTGATGATAATATCACGAATATCATGCCTTCCGATAATGGGCTTCCATATTTCCCTTGTCGTTTCATTATTTAATCCGGTATCCATGATCGTCCATCCTTTTTCACCTTCTGCTAGGAAACAATGAACATGATCAAGCCTAAAAGGCAAAGGAATGGTAACTTGCGTAACTTTCAATTCATTCAGCAACTATAACTTCTCCCTCCGATGTAGCATTCCATTTCATATTTTTTATGAGTACAAAAAAGGTGCTAAATTAATCAATTCGACGAATTTCTTGAACTTCCTCTATCAAACTGTTAGATTTTACGCTAAACCTTGATAAAACCGATCGCATAAATATAGCTTGGAAATGTAAAAGAAGCGTTTATACCTCCTTTGCGAATGTACACCGAATAACAGGATTGGGTAAGGGATGAATCTCAACATAGGTACACCTAACAATTTCCAATTTCACATGTATTCACTGTATGAATTGCTCCAAGCAAGCTTTACTGTAATCCCTATTGAGTTCAACAAAAATCAGACTAACTTAGTCCCCACTGAATATGGGAATAAGTTAGCCTGATTATGATGTCATATTTTTTCAGATAAAAAACACCCTGAATTTTGGACCAGCAAAAGGTAAAAAGAGAATGAAGCATGTTAAAACAAGCCTGAAGAGTTAGTAATAAGTACTTTCGGAAGGTGTTTTTCGCTTTGGCCAAATAATGTACATGGAAGGTAAAAATACAGAGGAATCACCGATATGACCAAGGACTACCCACTTATGGAACTCCATAAAATCCACAGTACTGTCATATACCTACATATTGATGGAAATCATCTGGCCATCCTTCTTGAAACTAGATGATTCTTGCTTAATCGTCCAGACGCGCTGACCCCGATTATAAGGACTAATTCCATCCGTTTTCCTTATTGTCATAATTTTTAGTTCCAACAGGATTAACGAATCCGTGCGAGGGTATGTTAATAAAATATGTCTATTTACACAAAGGTCGATGCTGAAAATTAATTCAACACTCATGAAGTAGGGGTTCATTTTTAAAGGATTTATTCATCACTTTAAAACCCCCTGTTTTTTTGTCCTTTCATAAATGGATCAGTTGCAGCCTGACTAACATTTAGATAGGAGGATTTTATGTCATTTTTAATCACTATGATCGGATTATTGGTTTCCACCATACTCGCTACCATAATGAATGCCAAATGGCCCCGTATCCCTTTACCGATATACCAGATATCCGCCGGAGCAGTACTTTCATTATTGCCATTTCACTTATCGCTTGATTTCCATTCGGAATTATTCATGATTTGTGTCATAGCGCCATTACTCTTTACAGAAGGAAAGAATACATCCCGTAAAGAAATGCTTGAATTGCGCAAGCCTATTTTGTTGCTTGCTTTCGGACTTGTTTTCGTCACTGTGTTTGCAGGAGGGTTTTTCATCCACTGGCTGATACCGGATATGCCGATGGCCATCGCTTTTGCTTTAGCTGCCACGATCACTCCTACTGATGCTGTAGCAGTCCAATCGATTACAAAGGGATTGAAGCTGCCCGGCAATATGTTGCCAATCCTTGAAGGTGAGTCACTTTTCAATGATGCAGCGGGAATCGTTGCTTTTAAAGTGGCCTTGGCTGCGGCATTGACAGGTGCATTTTCCATTAAAGATGCTTCGCTCAATTTCATCTTTGTCGCCATGGGCGGGATCTTGATCGGTCTCCTTTTGGGTTACTTAATCGTTAAATTACGATTGTTTTTACGGGTTCAAGGACTTGAAGAGATCCCCATGTCCATCGTAATGGAGGTCATTACACCTTTTGCCATCTACATGGTAGCTGAAGAATTCCATGTTTCCGGTATCTTGGCGGTAGTGGCCGCAGGTGTCATTCATGGCATTGAACGCGATCGCCTTCAAAATACCACAACCAAATTGCAGATTGTATCAACGAATATTTGGTCTGTATTGGGATATCTATTGAATGGGCTTGTGTTCACTTTACTAGGATTCATGCTGCCGAGCGTCTATCGGGAAATCGAGTCCAACTTAAATAGGGGTTCCCTTTTTGGGATAAGTGTATTGATCGTTTTATTATTATTGGTGATCCGTTTTATTTGGGTATACTTCCTGCATGATACATTCACCAAGAATAGGGTCAATCCGCTAGAGCAATTCATTATGTCCCGGATTCATCGAGATGAAATCAAAGTCAGCGATGATAAGAATTTAACAAGAACACGGTACGCCATCTTGACATCCGTATGCGGCATTCATGGCACCATAACTTTAGCTACCGCTTTATCCATCCCTTATTTCATGCCGGATGACACTTTATTTCCGATGCGCAATACAGTCTTGTTCATCGCAGCGTGCGTCATTTTGTTAAGTGTCCTATTAGCCACGGTCCTTTTGCCGATACTTGTAAAGGCACCGGCTGAATCTGAGGACGAACGCCTGACCACTGATGAAGCTTATAAAATCGTATTGAACAAAACGATTCATCAGCTGAGCAAAGAAGCCAATAGCGATAATCAGAAAGCCGTTTATCAAGTGATGGATGATCTGAACGAACAACTGATAGATTTGGAGCGAGGCATAACGAATAGGCCGGATAACAAGACGATACAGGATTTAGTCAAGCTAGGGGCGAATGCTGAATTGGAAGTCGTTTCTGGATTGGTCGAAAAAGGATCGATATCAGAAACGACCCACGAGCTATATAAGGTGTACATTTCACGAACGTTGAATTATGTGCAAAAATCATTTTTGCAAAGAGTTTGGATTTCATTGCAAGCTATCCTTTTCAAGAAAAAGCTTAATGTCAAATGGGATAAAAAATGGGAAGCAAAGTTAGAGAGCTCCCTCGATAAAAACGCGGACCTGA
This sequence comes from Bacillus sp. mrc49, assembly GCF_002803435.1. Taxonomy (NCBI): domain Bacteria; kingdom Bacillati; phylum Bacillota; class Bacilli; order Caryophanales; family Bacillaceae; genus Bacillus; species Bacillus sp. mrc49. The sequence continues at coordinate 76,213 of NZ_PHNG01000452.1, forward strand.
TCAAGGAATTCCGTCAAGCACAAAAAGAAGCTTCAAAGGCAGCCATTTCTTTAATCAAACAACAAATTGAACCAGAAAACCGCCATGAAGTGATGCTTGTCATCCAAAGATATAATCGGTACTTGAATCCATTCGGAACATTAAGTGAAAAGGAAGCCACCAACTTACAAGAAATGGTGAGTCATTTTCAATTGAATGCCATGCAAATCGAACGAGATATCATTCAGCAATTGGTCGAAGAAGATCGGATATCCTCCAAAACGGCTACGGAGCTTAGACAAAACCTGGTCTATGATGAAATGATCATGATACAAAATTGATTAAAGAAGTGAATGATACACCAACAAGAGATGAATAAGAAAAACCCTGCTATATGTGACTGGCAGGGTTTTTCTTATTGAATCCAGATTTATTTAAACGTTCTCCGTTACTGCTGTATATTGGTTTAAGAAGGATAGTATTTTTCGATAGACGGCCATTTCATTTTCCTTTTTTGAAAAACCATGTCCTTCATCTTCCAGGAGCATATACTCGACAGCTCTTCCCTTGTCCTTCAAGGCTTGCACGATTTGATCGGATTCCTTTTTGACGACACGCGGATCATTCGCCCCCTGTACGACTAGCATGGGTTTGGTCATGGAATCCAGGTAGGTAATAGGCGAGTACTCGATTAATTTCTCCCGATCTTTTTCCGGATTCCCAACCCACTGATCCATGACTGGCTTCCAGTCTTCAGGAACGGATTCGATGAAGGAAAATAGGTTGGATGGACCAAAAATATCGACCACCGCCTTAAAGTACTCGGCATGACGGCCATGTAGCAGCAATGCCATATACCCGCCAAAGCTTCCGCCCATCAATAGTATGTTCCCTTTTCGGGCATATCCTTGTTCAATCAGCCAATCCAGACCGGCTATATTATCCAGGCGCGGTCCATGTCCCCAATCTCCTTCTACCATTTTCATGAATTGTAAGCCATATCCAGTGGAGCCGCGAAAGTTCGGTGCGAAAATACTATATCCATTGTTCAGGAAAAACTGAAATGATGCTCTGAAAAATTTGCGTTCTGCGGCTTGAGGACCGCCATGAGGCCAGAAAATGACTTCGCCAGTATCATTTTCCTTATTTGCGCGAAAAAATAACGATTCGATCTCCAAGCCATCAAAGGAAGGATAGGTAATGATGTCCGGTTCCACCAATTCGGTGGTCTCGACACCTGGGACCGTGTAGGCAGTCAATGGTTCCCACTCATCATCCGTTCTTTTATAAATATTATGAGGCTTGGTTGCGCTCATGCCAGATAAGTAGAGTGCACCTGATCTTGCAACCTCAAGTTTTTGAATGACACTGCATGGAATGGGGATGTTCGTCCAGTCCCCATTTTTCAGATCATGCTCATATAAATGATCGACTACTCCTTTCTCGCTCGCAACAAATAACAGTTGTAATTCTTCATTATATTTAAGGGCCGTAAAGCTTTCACTCTTCAATTCTTTTATTTTCGTAAATTGATTGGTATCTAGATTAAAAGAGGCCAAGTAAGTGTAATCCGAATCATAATCCGTCAATAAATAAATCAGGGAATCCGAGACGAAAACACCGTGTGTGACTGTATGTTGTTTCTCGGATGGAGGTGTAAGCAAAATCTCACAGCTTCCACTCTTCGCATAGAGGAGGGAATATGTATTTGCATAGTGCTTGTGATAAAGAAAGGTTTTTTCATCAGGACTGAAACCAATGATATAGGTTGCC
>NZ_PHNG01000453.1:0-891 GCF_002803435.1 Bacillus sp. mrc49
TTTTGAACATCCTTCATAAAAAATATTAAGTTAGTAAAAAAAGGTTGTTTAGTCCAAGCCGAAAACAGCATTCGTCAATATACTACTTTTGAAGCCATATAGAAAGGAGCAGCAAAATGTCAAGATCCTCAAAGGAATTAAGTGGATCAAGGAATTCAAGAAGATCGAATTTAGGTAAAATATTAGCAAAATTGCAGACCGAAAATTCATTTTCAATAGAAACCATACCGGGATTCACGCTTGCGATCGACAACGAATTCAGTGCTGTACTAAAAAAGGGAAAGGGTGATCATTGCAAAAAGGAAGAGAGTAAGAAGTGTGAACACAAGCAAGAAGAGAATAGAAAAGATGATCGTATAAAAGACAATCAAAAAGGTGGTAAAAAAATGAGCAGCAAGAAAGAATGTAAAAAGAATTATTGCGAATACCTCTATTATAAGTGGCTTATTGAAAATGGCAACAATACGCCAGATACACCAGACTTCCCAGATACACCGGGTATTCCTGGAGACCCATTCAGTGATTTAAGAAGGGTTTTATTTAGATTACTAGGAAGAACTGTAACGGTTTCCACTGATTTTGCACCGGTGACGGGAATTTTAAGTGCAATTGAAGCTGATTATATCGTCATTAGCGAAGCAGCTGGGACTGTCGTATTCGTTCCATTCCGTGCCATCAATTCTGTTAGAGAGCCTATATAAGGAGGAGAATGCATTGTTATCTAGTATTTTTTTAAATCAAAAGACACACATCGGAACCCAGTCAAACTGGCAACAAGCAGTGATTTATTTGAGGGAGTTTTACATGTAGTGACCGATGAAATCGTTCGCTTAACGGAAACATCCGGTGGTTATGAAGGCGATTTGGATATCATCACCATTCCATTAAATC
>NZ_PHNG01000454.1:0-533 GCF_002803435.1 Bacillus sp. mrc49
AGGCTGCAGTAAAGCTCCACGGGGTCTTTCCGTCCTGTCGCGGGTAACCTGCATCTTCACAGGTACTATAATTTCACCGAGTCTCTCGTTGAGACAGTGCCCAGATCGTTACACCTTTCGTGCGGGTCGGAACTTACCCGACAAGGAATTTCGCTACCTTAGGACCGTTATAGTTACGGCCGCCGTTTACTGGGGCTTCGGTTCAAAGCTTCGCTTGCGCTAACCTCTCCCCTTAACCTTCCAGCACCGGGCAGGTGTCAGCCCCTATACTTCGCCTTGCGGCTTCGCAGAGACCTGTGTTTTTGCTAAACAGTCGCCTGGGCCTATTCACTGCGGCTTTTCCGTGCTATTCACCCTAAAAAGCACCCCTTCTCCCGAAGTTACGGGGTCATTTTGCCGAGTTCCTTAACGAGAGTTCTCTCGCACACCTTAGGATTCTCTCCTCGCCTACCTGTGTCGGTTTGCGGTACGGGCACCTTACATCTCACTAGAGGCTTTTCTTGGCAGCGTGGAATCAGGAACTTCGGTACTAT
>NZ_PHNG01000456.1:0-487 GCF_002803435.1 Bacillus sp. mrc49
ATCGGCGCTGAAGAGCTTAACTGCCGTGTTCGGAATGGGAACGGGTGTGACCTCTTCGCTATCGTCACCAAACATTGTTTGCGTTTTTTCAAGACATATATTATTATAACGTCTTTTTGAGAAAATGCAAGAAGAAATTTTCATTCCTTCAAAACTAGATAATAAGAAGGTATTTCATTTTTTTCAAAGCGTTGGTTAAGTCCTCGATCTATTAGTATCAGTCAGCTCCACATGTCGCCACGCTTCCACCTCTGACCTATCAACCTGATCATCTTTCAGGGATCTTACTAGCTTGCGCCATGGGAAATCTCCTCTTGAGGGGGGCTTCATGCTTAGATGCTTTCAGCACTTATCCCGTCCGCACGTAGCTACCCAGCTATGCCTTTGGCAAGACAACTGGTACACCAGCGGTGCGTCCATCCCGGTCCTCTCGTACTAAGGACAGCTCCTCTCAAATTTCCTGCGCCCGCGACGGATAGGGACCGAA
>NZ_PHNG01000457.1:0-1025 GCF_002803435.1 Bacillus sp. mrc49
GTACTTCATCCGAATATTTTGACTCACTTTCAAATAATATAGATTTAAGCCAATGTAAAGAGTATACAGATTTCGGTAAAGGTTTTTATTTGACATCGAATTTCAATCAAGCGAGCAAACATGCAGAAAACAGAGTAGCGTTTGAAGGAGAAGCGATAGTTTTTGTTTTTGAGCTTAATATAGGTAAATTGAAAAGTGATTTTTCTAGTAAAATTTGGGTAGAAATGAATCCGGAATGGTCAGATTTTATTTATCTAAATCGTTCTAAACTAGAAACCTTTACTCATGGATATGATTATGTTTACGGTGGGGTTGCGGATGGGAAAATACATACTGTTATAAAAAATCGAGATCAGGGCAGAATAGACTCAGAGACATTTTATAAATATGTTTGTAATTATCCAAATTATGACCAGCTGTCTATTCACAATCAAGAGATTTTCGATTATAATATTATTAACAAAATAGGGGTGGTGAATGCATATGTCAAAAGTAAGCAATATAATGGAATTAAAGAACTTGGAAGCTGAAATTCTTTATGAGGAAGAAAATGGTTATCCAACTTTTAAAGAAGGAATTGCCAAGGAGTTAGCTGAAACTTTCGATGTTCCTTTGAGTGATGCTTTTAAAGTTATCTTTTCAAATTCTGTTCAGGCGAAAATTGACAGAGATATTGAATGGTCACAACATATGGGCATCTCCTTCTGGGCGGAAGAAATTAATAAACATTTCAGCAAGTTACAGGCTTTAGTTTAAAAAATGCCACTTTGTTTTTAGTGGCATTTTTATTTTGGATGAATTAAGAACGTGTGTTCGTGTTATAATATCGTTATCCATAACGAAGGGACTGACGGATATGACGATATGTGACCGCGGAAAGCTTAAGTGGGCACCGGCCGCCTTTCTACCGGAATATACGAAGATGCTGCGTAATTTGGATACGGATTATCACCGCAAACAAAAACCGATTATAGACGAGTTTCAATTCGAAGAGTTTGACCAGCGTATCTGCTACGGAATGGAAT
>NZ_PHNG01000458.1:0-1013 GCF_002803435.1 Bacillus sp. mrc49
TCATTAAACAAACCCCTCCGTTTTATATAAAGTGAAGCGTCTGCCATCTTTTTTAGGCAATCGGCCGATGATATATAGCTTACACTATTTTGATATAAAATTTAATGTGGACGCTTATATATTTATGCGGCACTGTCAAGGGACGGAGGAAACCTTGAGCTCCAATAAGTCCAAGGCTTCCTCCTTTTCGTTATCGTTTTTTATATTTGTAAAGCATCGCCAAGACGATGAACCAGATCGGCGTCATCAACAGTGAGAGTCGTGTAGCCTCAGCGAATAGCATGACGAGCAGGATGAACGCGAATAAACCTAGGATCAGGTAATTGATGAAGGGTGTCAAGGGTGCCCTGAAAGTCGATTTGGCCCTTAAGTCAGGCCGTTTTTTCGTATATATGATATGGGAGATCAAGATGATGCTCCATACCCAAATGAAACAGATGGCACTGATCGTGGTCACGACGGTAAAGGCCTGTTCCGGTATCAGTTTGCTTAACAAAGCCCCCAATGAGACAACGATCGTCGATGTGAATAAGGCATTGCTTGGAACAGCCTGTTTATTTAAATGGGCCAGTTTGGCAGAGGCTTCGCCATTCCTGCTTAACGTATAGAGAATGCGGCTCGTTGAAAATAATCCGCTGTTGCATGCGGAGGCGGCAGATGTCAACACAACGAAATTGATGATTCCAGCAGCGACAGGAATTCCGATTAACGCAAAAACTTCAACAAATGGGCTGCTCGTTGCATCCAGTTGCGTCCAAGGGTTCACAACCAGGATGACGAATAGGGCTCCTACATAGAACAATAAAATCCGGACAGGGATTTTATTGATGGCAGACGGAATGTTTTTCCTGGGGTTCGCCGTTTCCGCTGCAGATACCCCAACCAAGTCGACACCGACAAAGGAGAAGACGACCAATTGTAAAGACAACAGGAAACCGGAAATGCCATTGGGGAACATGCCCCCATGACTCCATAAATTCGTTACGGAAACCGTACCCGTGCTTGTCTTGAAG
>NZ_PHNG01000459.1:0-1049 GCF_002803435.1 Bacillus sp. mrc49
TCTTTCAATACTGCACGAGACCGTTCAACCCCGATTCTTTCAACGATATCTTCCGTTTCCCGAATCCCTGCCGTATCGACAAGTTTAAGCGGAACACCGCGAACATTGACATATTCCTCGATTACATCACGCGTTGTCCCAGGAATATCCGTGACAATCGCTTTATTTTCATGAACCAAGCTGTTAAGCAAAGAAGATTTCCCGACATTGGGGCGCCCGATAATGACGGTCGCAAGCCCATCGCGGAGGATTTTCCCCTGCTGGGCTGTATGAAGCAGCTTCTCGATTTCGGTCTTGACAAAACTGCCTTTTTCCAAAAATAAACGATGTGTCATTTCTTCGACATCATCATATTCCGGATAATCTATATTTACCTCGACTTGAGCGAGTGTCTGTAAAATTTCTTGGCGAAGGTTCTGGATTAGTTTTGAAAGCCGGCCTTCCATTTGTCCTAAAGCAACATTCATCGCTTTATCCGTTTTAGCACGAATCAAATCCATGACGGCCTCCGCTTGGGAAAGGTCGATCCTTCCATTCAAAAAGGCACGTTTCGTAAATTCACCCGGTTCAGCAAGACGAGCACCTTGAGAAAGGATGAGCTGCAATACCCGATTGACCGAAACGATTCCGCCGTGACAGTTAATTTCCACGACATCTTCCCTTGTAAACGTCTTTGGCCCCTTCATGACGGAAACCATGACTTCCTCTATGATTTCACTCGTTTTAGGCTGGATAAGATGTCCATAATGAATCGTATGTGACTTGACCTCAAGCAATCCTTTTCCGCCTGGTCCTTTAAAAATCCTATCGGCTATTTCTATGGCCTCATCACCGCTGATTCTAACGATGGCGATTGCCCCTTCCCCTAAAGGGGTAGAGATAGCGGTGATTGTATCGAATTCCATGTTTTCACCTCTTATATATTGATGTTTCTATATTATTTTTGATAATAAAATCGTCGAATCCCTAAATTACTACAATACCACAGTATATTCATGAAAAAAAGTAGATACTCCTTCCTTCCAAGAGTTATCCACATGCAGCGCAAC
>NZ_PHNG01000460.1:0-1004 GCF_002803435.1 Bacillus sp. mrc49
AGGATTTTATGCGGTGCTGCAACCCTTATTAACCGATCCCCGATATAATGGCGTGCTCCACGCATTGCGGTGATTTGCAGGTCTTTCGTGAATTTATGATCCATCTCCCTATCCCTCGCGATTATTTGCCGCTCGATATCGGCAAGGACAAGCAAGTTCTCTTCCGTGAGCTTATTCATCCCCTCCACAAGTTCCGAGAGTGAATCCGCTATGACAAAATCCTCGCCCTTGTCCATGAAAGCCTGCACGGGAGACGATGCGCCAGGCAGGACCCGGGATAACACCTTCCGAATGCTTTTGCCTGTCAAATCGGGATTTTGCTCAGAGCCCGATAAAGCAAATTCTTTTTCGATGATCTTCTGCGTCAAAATGAACCATGAATAGTCGTACCCTGTCGCCATGATGGCATCAAGCGTCCCCAGCGTATCGAATCCCGGAAAATTCGGAGCTGGGAATCGCTGGCCCGTTGCATCAAGCCAAAGAGATGAAGGCCCGGGCAGGATACGGATTCCATGCTTTGCCCAAACGGGATCATGATTCTTGATACCTTCCGTATAGTGCCACATCCGGTCGCGATTGACGATTCTTCCGCCTGCCTTTTCCGTAATGGCAAGCATCCTCCCATCCACATGCTCAGGAACGCCGGAAATCATATTTTTCGGGGCTTCACCTAGTCGCGCAGGCCAATTCTTTCTTATCAATTCATGATTGGCCCCGATCCCGCCGCTTGTAACAAGCACAGCTTTAGCATGAAACGAAAAGTCACCGATCACTTCCCGGGAGCTTGCCTCGCCGCGAGCTGCCGAGCTCGGCACAAGCACCGATCCACCTACACCAATGACAGAATCGTCTTCCGTTAACAATTCATTCACACGATGGCGGGGGCGATAATCGACCAGACCTTTACCGATCGCATTACGGACCCGATCCTCGAACGGCTTTACGATTCCCGGGCCCGTTCCCCATACTATATGAAAACGCGGAACCGAGTTACCATGCCCTTC
>NZ_PHNG01000461.1:0-968 GCF_002803435.1 Bacillus sp. mrc49
CTTGAATGGCAACTTATTCGATGAGGGGTCCATTTCCGTAACTGATTTAGACGGGAAAAATGAAACGGAATTGGTTGATTTCATTTTAGCCAAAGTGAAAAATGACTATGACCAAAAAGAAGAAGAGCTATCCGAAGAGCAAATGCGTGAATTCGAAAAGGTCATCGTCCTTCGTGCGGTGGACAGCAAATGGATGGATCATATCGATGCAATGGAGCAATTGCGCCAAGGGATTCACCTTCGTGCGTATGGCCAAATCGATCCGCTTCGTGAATATCAATCAGAGGGCTTCGCCATGTTTGAGGCGATGATAGCCTCTATGGAAGATGAAGTCGCTAAATACATCATGAAAGCTGAAATCCGTAACAATTTAGAGCGGAAAGAAGTCATACAAGGACAAGCTGTGAACCCGAAGGAAGAAGACGGGGGCAAAGTGAAAAAGGCTCCGGCCCGTAAAAAGGATGACGTTGGGCGAAATACGTTATGTCCTTGCGGCAGCGGTAAAAAATATAAGAATTGCCATGGCAGCGTAGGCTAATATTAGGTGTATAATGATTAAGGGACGGTCAAGTGCAAGGCTTGCCGCCTCTTTTCATGTTTCGTTTGCATAAAGTCGTATATTTGCATATAGTTTGAAGAGGCTTAATTGTACTGAGGCGAATCCCTCTGGAGGGATTTTTTTAACATACTTAATGAGGTGAATGGAAATGGAACTAGGAGAAATTAGAAATGAACTTGAACGGACAGCGCAACGATTAACGGACTTTAGGGGGTCTCTTTGACTTAGATGAAAAAGAGGCAAGAATCGCTCAGCTTGAAAATGAGATGACACACCCTGATTTTTGGAATGATCAACAAAAAGCGCAGACTGTCATCAATGAAACGAATGCACTGAAAGAGCAAGTCACCCAGCTGGCTGATTTGAACGAATCATATGAAAACCTGGATCTGACGTATGAACTAGTGAA
>NZ_PHNG01000462.1:0-1022 GCF_002803435.1 Bacillus sp. mrc49
TTCAGAAGGCGATCGAAGCAACGAACCTGTCTGAATTGAAAGAACGTGCTGTCGACGAATTATCGGGAGGGCAGAGGCAGCGGGCATGGATCGCGATGACGCTGGCACAGGATACGGACATCATATTGCTGGATGAACCGACTACATATCTCGATATGACCCATCAAATCGAGATTCTTGACTTATTGTTCGATTTGAATGAGCTTGAGAATCGAACGATCGTTATGGTTCTGCATGATTTGAATTTGGCATGCCGTTATGCGGATAATTTGGTTGCGGTTAAAGACGGGGCGATACATGCGGAAGGACGACCAGAGGAAATCATCACGCCCGGGTTGGTTCAGCAAGTATTCGGGATGGAATGCCATATCTCCTTTGATCCCATTTTCGGCAGTCCCATGTGCATCCCATATGGGAAGGGGCGTTACGCACAAAGCCGGATGAAAGCGATGGCCAATGGTTAAGCTCACACCAACCATGGAAAAAGAGCTGCAAGGCTTTCGCGTATCGGTACGTGGAAACGAAGACTCAAAGACCATTTGTAATGTTGAAGAGCTAATATCGTATGCACAAGCCCGGACAGGGGCGGAGACGTCAAAAATAGCCATGTCGATGTGGTTCAGACGATATGCTTTTTTTGTTACGGCACAATTGTACATGGTCAGTAAGCATCGGCTTGCCTGGGAGGGCACACTGAGGGACGTGGGAGTTTTGGATGATCCGGAAGATGAACATTGGCTGCCGGATTTTTTATTGAAAAAAAACCGGTGGGGAATTGTTCAGGAAAAGGAAAGTTCCGTTGCCCTCCAGACGATATTAAGCAGGTTTGGTGCGGATGCCATTACCCCGGTTATCAAAACCACAAAAATATCGAAACTTGTACTGTGGGAAACGATTTGGAGCTATACGGTATGGATGTATAGCGAGTTATTGAAACTGTCTGATATAAAGGCACGTGTTGAAGCGGACATAAATTGTCTGCTGGAAGATGAAATATGGCAGAATATCGAAAGGCGTTCACC
>NZ_PHNG01000463.1:0-1031 GCF_002803435.1 Bacillus sp. mrc49
TAATAAGAAGGAACCAGTCCCTGGTCCAAGAAACCCATCATAAAACCCAATGGCAAAAATTATGCCAATCAGCAAAAGCATTTTTTTCCTTTTCAGTCCTTTATACTTTGCCTCTTTCCCCCAATCCTTTTTTATCAACGTATAAACTGCGACGATGACCAAAAGGATCAAAATGAGCGGCTTTAGGATCTCTGCGGAAACGAAATGAACAATATAAGCACCCAATGCCGCTCCGATCAAGGTGATGGGAAACAGCTTGATGACGAATTTAAAGTCCACCTTCCCAGCCCTGATGAATGAAATCGTACTCGTCAACGATCCCATCGTCCCTGCAAGCTTATTCGTTGCTAATGCCGCTGAAGGTGAAATTCCCGTAAACAATAAGGCTGGAATCGAGATCAATCCCCCGCCGCCCACAACGGAATCGATGAATGCAGCAACAAAGCCGGCAAGTATTAAAAATAACAACGTATAGAGGTTGATATCCTCCATGTATTCCCCTCCCCCAAAAGCAAAAGCATTACACCTCATTTTTCTCCCAGATGATCGGATAACCACTCCTCTGACGTGACAATGAATCCATGCCGCCTAAGCAAAGCCGCGGTCACTCCATTCCCGGCCCTCTTCTCCCCCATGAATTCACCATTATAAATCGCCGCACTGCCACAGGATGGACTATTTTCTTTTAAAACGACCAGCGTCGCCCCAATCTCCTGGGCTTTCAATAAAGTAAGCTTCGCTCCTTCTATGTACAGTGCCGTTACATCCCTGCCCGTCCTTTCGATGATCTTGGCTTTTCCATCAAGTACATCCTCACCAGCACCGCCGACAATCTCCGCTGGCTCCCTCGGTACCGAAAAACCACCATGCAGCTCCGGACATACCGATACAGCCTTTTTCTCGCCAATTAATGACCTGATCCTCTCATCCAGGCTGTGAGTCCCGTTATATCTCACCTCAAAACCCGCCAAACAAGAACTCACCAAAATCATCCAATCACCCCAAACACCATTTTACCATTCTTCTCATCC
>NZ_PHNG01000464.1:0-961 GCF_002803435.1 Bacillus sp. mrc49
TCTCGCGCTGTTTTATGAAAATATCTTTTTTCTCTTGTTTATTTGGTTTCGTTTCACGTGAAACGCGATCGTTCAATTGATGTATGTATTGCTCCAGCTGTCTTACATTCATTCCTTCTTTGAGGATTTTATCCACTACAGGCTTAAGCATTTCCTTGTTCTTGATGCCCAGTAATGCCCGGCCATGTCCCATCGACAGTTTGCCCGCTGAGATATGGCTCCTTATCCCTTCAGGCAGCGATAGCAATCGCACATGGTTGGCAATATGGGGCCGGCTTTTCCCCAGCCGGTTGGCCAGCTGCTCCTGGGTGAATTCCAGTTTTTCCAGCAGCGTTTGATAGGCCGCCGCTTCCTCGATCGGGTTTAAATCTTCCCGTTGCAGGTTTTCCAAAATGGCCAGTTCCATCATCTGCTGTTCATTCAACTCCCGGACAACGACAGGAACTGTCTTCAAACCAGCTTCCTTGGCGGCACGATAGCGTCTCTCCCCAGCCACGATTTCATATCCCTTAATACTTTTCCGGGCAATAATCGGCTGCAGGATTCCATGCTCCTCGATCGATTGCTTCAGTTCTTCTATCGCTTCAAGCCGGAAGTTCTTTCGGGGCTGATAAGGATTTGGCCTTAGTTCCATTAATTTGATTTCGCGCACGATTTCATCTTTACTTATTTCACCATTATTGAAAAGTGCGTTAAGTCCTTTGCCAAGCCCTTTAGCCATTTGATACCACTTCCTTTGCCAATTCTAAATAGACCTCCGCTCCACGTGATTTCGGATCATAAATGATGATTGGTTCTCCATGGCTCGGTGCCTCGCTCAAACGCACATTGCGGGGTATGATCGTTTGATATACTTTATCCTGGAAGTATTTTTTGACTTCTTCAATGACCTGGAGACCTAAATTCGTTCTTGCATCCAGCATCGTCAATAGCACACCTTCGATTTTCAACTCATGGTTCA
>NZ_PHNG01000465.1:0-1080 GCF_002803435.1 Bacillus sp. mrc49
TCCGCTTGCCGATCCCTACACGCTCGGGATATCGTCAGGAGCATCAGTCGGGGCAGTGGTGACGTTATTCCTGAATATATCACTCCCGTTCATCGGTTTATATACGCTTCCTGCATTGAGCATCTTATGTTCCGTGATCACGATTTTTTGTGTACTGACATTCGCAAAAAAAATGGATCGATCGATGAAGGTCGAAACGATCATTTTGACCGGAATCATCTTCAGCTCGTTTTTAAGCGCCTTCATATCCTTGATGATTGCGTTGACTGGGGAGGAATTAAGACAAATCATCGGCTGGCTCATGGGCAGCGTGTCCATGCGCGGGTGGAATTATATCGGAATCATTCTGCCGTTTTTCATCATTGGCTCGTTGATTCTGATCATGAATACGAGGGAATTGAATGCGATGACCTTCGGGGAGGACCGGGCAAAACATTTAGGTGTCGACGTGCAGAGGCGGAAAATGTGGATCCTGATCGCGGGCTCGATATTAACGGGCGCAGCGGTTGCCGTTTCAGGCACGATCGGCTTTGTAGGGCTGGTGATTCCCCATTTGGTCCGGAGGATATGGGGGCCAGATCATAGGCATCTGCTTCCGTTATCATTGCTGGTAGGAAGCGGGTTCTTGATTTTGGCAGATCTTGTGGCACGGACGATCATCGCCCCGTCGGAACTGCCGATCGGGGTCATCACCTCACTGATCGGGGCACCTGCATTTGCCCTCATTTTATTAAGGAGACGGAGAGTGGGTAGGACGGATGCTTGAAGTTAAAGGGTTAACGGGTGGATACGATAACAAAAGCGTTTTGGATTCCGTCTCTTTCGACGTTCAAAAAGGAGAACTATTCGGGATCCTCGGTCCAAACGGCAGCGGAAAAACGACGCTGTTGAGTATGCTCAGTGGGGTGCTTGCTTACAAGCAAGGAAGCATACGGATCAAAGGAAAAGATTTGCAGGATTATTCGGCAAAACAGCTTGCACGGGTCATTGCGGTGCTTCCTCAACATTCCTCATTGGCTTTTTCGTATACGGTGAAGGAGACGGTCTCGCTTGGGAGGTACGCCCATCAAACAGGCTGGT
>NZ_PHNG01000466.1:0-845 GCF_002803435.1 Bacillus sp. mrc49
ATGTCTTTTTTCGGATGAGGAACTGTTGTTGTTCCTTTTTTTGTAGGGTGTTTGAAATGGTGGTGACTCCCTGTGACCCTATCTAAATACCATCCGTCTTTCTTAATGAGTTTTATTATATCCCGAGAAGATATTTTTTTCTCCCCCCTTTCTATATACTTATTATAACACGTATATATTATACGTGCAATAGATAATATATAAAAAGTACGTATTTTTTATATGTATTTTAGGGAGTAAATATCTATACTTTTACAAAATTACAGTAAAAATTAAAATTATATAGTAGTTTACTAATGGGTATGATATACTACGTTTAATCTACTAGCATTGTTAAGAGTAGGAAGGGCTTAGTACACCTTTCCTACTATCATGCTAAAAAAAGATAGGAAAGCTTAGTACCCTTTTCTGTCGTGTCCCTGGAGAAATCCGGGGCTTTTTTTTGTTTTGTGGCATAAAACGAGTAGGGGATTTAAAAGATGCTACCGCCCTGCCGGTTGCTAACCGCTCCCGCTCCGGGGCTTTCATTCCCCAACCAAACCCCAATTAATCTATATTTACCTTTTCTTTTGTTTATCTCTTTTCTCCTAAGATCCTTAAGACCTTAAAGCCTTTATGTTTTAATCACTTAATGTTTACAGGTTTTTACATTCAACGGAACCAGGAGGGGGGAAAGGGAAATAGGCAGAGTTGCCCGCCCTATTCTCATATTAAAAAAAATATGGAACAGGAACGAGCAGGCTATAACAATCAACATCACCTATCGGGTATGAGGTTTAAAAGGCCCTGTTTTAGCCGCCGAACTTTCGTTCTAACCTTCCTACGCGTCTTATTGCTGCCCTCAG
>NZ_PHNG01000467.1:0-877 GCF_002803435.1 Bacillus sp. mrc49
CTTTGCAGGAGGGCTATTTATTTAAGCCCTGCCTGCTTGAGTATTGAGTTTAATGTTTTTGTTTTAATGTCTTTTTTCGGATGAGGAACTGTTGTTGTTCCTTTTTTTGTAGGGTGTTTGAAATGGTGGTGACTCCCTGTGACCCTATCTAAATACCATCCGTCTTTCTTAATGAGTTTTATTATATCCCGAGAAGATATTTTTTTCTCCCCCCTTTCTATATACTTATTATAACACGTATATATTATACGTGCAATAGATAATATATAAAAAGTACGTATTTTTTATATGTATTTTAGGGAGTAAATATCTATACTTTTACAAAATTACAGTAAAAATTAAAATTATATAGTAGTTTACTAATGGGTATGATATACTACGTTTAATCTACTAGCATTGTTAAGAGTAGGAAGGGCTTAGTACACCTTTCCTACTATCATGCTAAAAAAAGATAGGAAAGCTTAGTACCCTTTTCTGTCGTGTCCCTGGAGAAATCCGGGGCTTTTTTTTGTTTTGTGGCATAAAACGAGTAGGGGATTTAAAAGATGCTACCGCCCTGCCGGTTGCTAACCGCTCCCGCTCCGGGGCTTTCATTCCCCAACCAAACCCCAATTAATCTATATTTACCTTTTCTTTTGTTTATCTCTTTTCTCCTAAGATCCTTAAGACCTTAAAGCCTTTATGTTTTAATCACTTAATGTTTACAGGTTTTTACATTCAACGGAACCAGGAGGGGGGAAAGGGAAATAGGCAGAGTTGCCCGCCCTATTCTCATATTAAAAAAAATATGGAACAGGAACGAGCAGGCTATAACAATCAACATCACCTATCGGGTATGAGGTTTAAAAGGCCCTGTTTTAGCCGCCGAACTTTCGTT
>NZ_PHNG01000468.1:0-1127 GCF_002803435.1 Bacillus sp. mrc49
GCTAATCAAGCGGCCCCGGGAACGGCACCAACTGCTCCCCAAATGCAAAGTGTCAAATTATCGGACATTGCCGACGTGAAAATCATCGGTAAGGCTGAGTCCATTTCGAAGACAAATGGCAGCGAATCAATTGGAATACAGGTTACAAGATCGCCTGATGCCGATACAGTCGCCATTGTCGATGAAGTGCAAGACCAAGTTTCCAAGTTTAAAGATGAATTTAAAGGCGTGGGCATACATACTACGCTTGATCAAGCAAAACCGATTAAAGACTCTGTCGAAACAATGATTAGCAAGGCCATTTTCGGCTGTCTGTTTGCTGTCATAGTGATCATGCTTTTCCTAAGAAACTTCAAAACGACCCTAATCTCCGTCATTTCGATTCCACTATCCTTGTTGGCAGCCCTTTTGGTGCTCAAACAAATGGATATCTCACTTAATGTCATGACATTGGGAGCCATGACTGTTGCAATTGGCCGAGTCGTCGATGACTCAATAGTGGTAATCGAAAATATTTATCGAAGGATGGCACTAAAAGGCGAACAATTGAAAGGCGGCGAATTGATACGTTCCGCCACTAAGGAAATGTTCATCCCGATTCTTTCATCAACAATTGTTACTGTAGCCGTATACCTGCCGTTGGCAAGCGTTACAGGACCTGTCGGCGAGCTATTCATGCCATTCGCTTTAACGATGGTGTTCGCATTAGTCGCATCATTAATCATTGCCATCACTCTTGTACCGGCCATGGCAGACTCATTATTTAAAAACGGCCTTTCCGAAAAAGAGTTGAAGTCACATGAAGAAAAACCAAGCAAGCTATCCGGTTTCTACCGCAGGGCACTGAACTGGTCATTAAGCCATAAATTGATTACATTCGGTACAGCTATAGTATTATTGGTCGGCAGCTTATTCCTAATTCCAAGCATCGGCGTCAGCTTCATGCCGGCAGATGAAGAGAAGCAGATCATCGTCACTTATACTCCAGCACCTGGCGAGTTAAAAGAGGATATTGAAAAGGAAACGGAAAAAGTAGAAAAGTACCTGATGGATAAAGATGATGTGGAAACAGTCCAATACACACTAGGTGAAAACATGATGAGCGGCATGATGGGCGGCTCCAGTAA
>NZ_PHNG01000469.1:0-1257 GCF_002803435.1 Bacillus sp. mrc49
CTACGTGCGGACGGGATAAGTGCTGAAAGCATCTAAGCATGAAGCCCCCCTCAAGATGAGATTTCCCATGGCGCAAGCTAGTAAGATCCCTGAAAGATGATCAGGTTGATAGGTCAGAGGTGGAAGCGTGGCGACATGTGGAGCTGACTGATACTAATAGATCGAGGACTTAACCAACGCTTCTGAAAAAAATGAAATACCTTCTTATTATCTAGTTTTGAAGGAATGAAAATTTCTTCTTGCATTTTCTCGAAAAGACGTTATAATAATATATGTCTTGAAAAAACGCAAACAATGTTTGGTGACGATAGCGAAGAGGTCACACCCGTTCCCATTCCGAACACGGCAGTTAAGCTCTTCAGCGCCGATGGTAGTTGGGGGTCTCCCCCTGTGAGAGTAGGACGTCGCCAAGCTTATATTGTTCCGCAGTAGCTCAGTGGTAGAGCATTCGGCTGTTAACCGAACGGTCGTAGGTTCGAGTCCTACCTGCGGAGCCATAAATGGAGAGCTGTCCGAGTGGCCGAAGGAGCACGATTGGAAATCGTGTAGACGGGTAACCCTGTCTCAAGGGTTCAAATCCCTTGCTCTCCGCCATTTATACCTGGCCCGTTGGTCAAGCGGTTAAGACACCGCCCTTTCACGGCGGTAACACGGGTTCGAATCCCGTACGGGTCACCATTTCGGCAACATATTGGAGGATTAGCTCAGCTGGGAGAGCATCTGCCTTACAAGCAGAGGGTCGGCGGTTCGATCCCGTCATCCTCCACCATTTTTACATAAGGTCAGGTTGTTTCAGGTAGTGGTTGGTCATCATTCCACAGAAACAATTCACACGAAAACTTGATTCTTGAATAGAAACATTATTACCGTCGCGGGGTGGAGCAGTCCGGTAGCTCGTCGGGCTCATAACCCGAAGGTCGCAGGTTCAAATCCTGTCCCCGCAATCTATGGTCCCGTGGTGTAGCGGTTAACATGCCTGCCTGTCACGCAGGAGATCGCGGGTTCGATTCCCGTCGGGACCGCCATTTTTAAAGTTTGGCTCAGTAGCTCAGTCGGTAGAGCAAAGGACTGAAAATCCTTGTGTCGGCGGTTCGATTCCGTCCTGAGCCACCATAGTAGTGCCGGTGTAGCTCAACTGGTAGAGCAACTGACTTGTAATCAGTAGGTTGGGGGTTCAAGTCCTCTTGCCGGCACCATGTTTCATCCATATGCGGAGGGGTAGCGAAGTGGCTAAACGCGGCGGACTGTAAATCCGCT
>NZ_PHNG01000470.1:0-1105 GCF_002803435.1 Bacillus sp. mrc49
TACAAATAGCGCTAATGAAAGGATATATGGCGCATTAGCATAGCGATATTTAGGGAATGCATGGATGGCTTTCCCGCTCAATTGGACGGGTGCGGCGAACATGTCGATATTCGGTTGGTCCGCGTGGATGTTACTCAATTTACCGGCGCCGCCTGAAAGTCCAGCCGCCAGCTCCTTGCTGCCATCTTTGATGGCACCTAAACCGCCATCCACTCGATGGACACCATCAGCTAAAGGGCCCCAACCAGTTTTTACGGTGTTCGTACCGTCACTTACCTGGATCATCCCCTCATTTAGCTTGTTTGCACCGGCTGTTAACTGATTCCAGCCAGCCATTACGGTTTGGTTACCGGCAGCTACGGCTCCGGTTCCGGCTGCAAGCTCACCTGTTCCGTCAGCCAATTTGCCTGAACCACTTGCTAGTTCATTACTTCCGGAAGCTGCCGAACCGATCCCATCGGAAAGTGCTGCCGAGCCATCGGCCAGTGTGCTCGTGCCTTCAGCCAATGCTTTATTGCCATCAGCCACCGAACGGGTACCGTCGGCAACCGCGCCTGAGCCAGCAGTCAAGGCTTCACTTCCTTCAGCTACTGAACGGGTGCCATCGGCAAGTGCTCTCGAGCCGTTTGCCACAGCGCCTGAACCATCAGCCAATTTCTTATTTCCTGAAGCTACTGAATTCGTTCCATCGGCCACAGCTTTCGTACCCTTGGCCAAAGCACCTGAATTATCAGCCAATTTTTCATTGCCTGATGCTACACGGCTTGTTCCATCGGCAACCTTTTCGGCACCAGCGGATAGTTGGTTTGCCCCTTGGACGACACCTTGGGTTCCTCCATATACCTTTTTTTGCCCTTCCAGCAACCCATTCAGTCCTGCCTCTAAATCAGTGGAGCCCTTTAAAGCGTCTTTCAGTCCCTGTGAAATTTGGTCCGTTCCCCCAGCCAAGGTTGGGGTTTGGCCAGCCAAATCGCTCAAACCTCCCGCGACCCTTTCACTTCCAGCTACTAACTGCTGATATTCAGGGCTGTCTTTAAGGCCTGGAACTTGTTCTCCAAGCTTTTTGATACCTTGCACTACATCCTTTGATTCCGGGGCCAACTGG
>NZ_PHNG01000471.1:0-1118 GCF_002803435.1 Bacillus sp. mrc49
ATAAGAAGCAGGCAATCATATATTGATTAAGATGCGATCGGTTTGCTTTCACCAATGATCGCTTTTTCGAGAAGCTCGGCTACATCATACGTTTTAACGTCTTCCTCGACTTCTTTTGCTTTCGTCCCATCAGATAGCATGGTCAGGCAATACGGACATCCCGAGCTGATAACGGTCGGGCTGACGGCAAGTGCTTGTTCCGTACGAGCCACATTAATGCGGTTTCCTGTTTCCTCTTCCATCCACATCAAACCGCCTCCGGCACCACAGCACATGCCCTTTTCACGGTTGCGCTCCATCTCGATCAGTTTCACGCCAGCAATCGATTGCAGGATCTCACGCGGTGGGCTATATACCTCATTGTACCTTCCCAAGTAGCAGGAATCGTGGAAAGTAATCGTTTCATTAACTGGATATTGCGGCACCAGCCTGCCTTCGCTGACGAGCTTTGCAAGCAATTCCGTATGGTGGTACACTTCCGCCTCCAAGCCAAAATCCGGATACTCATTTTTAAATATATTATAGGCATGCGGATCGATCGTCACGATTTTCTTGATTTCGTTCTTCTGGAACTCTTCGATGTTCTTCATGGCAAGCTCCTGAAAAACAAACTCATTACCCAATCGACGCGGGGTATCCCCTGAGTTTTTCTCTTTATTTCCCAGAATCGCGAATTTGACGCCCGCTTCATTCATTAACTTGGCAAAGGAAAGGGCAATCTTCTGGCTTCTGTTATCATAAGATCCCATTGAACCCACCCAGAATAAATATTCGAATTCTTCGTCTGCCTTTTGCAATTCCTTCACGGTAGGAACGCTGACATCCTCCCTCAAGGTTCTCCAATCTTCTCTCTCTTTTCGGTTCAGCCCCCAAGGGTTTCCTTGACGCTCAATATTGGTCATTGCACGTTGGGCATCAGGATCAAGCCTGCCTTCAGTCAGCACTAGATATCGGCGCATATCGATGATTTTGTCGACATGTTCATTCATTACCGGGCATTGATCCTCACAATTACGGCAAGTCGTGCAAGCCCATAGTTCTTCTTCCGTAATGACTTCGCCAATAAGGCTCGGGCTGTAGCCTTCAGTTGCCGCAGCCGATTCCTGGGCTCCCTCGCC
>NZ_PHNG01000472.1:0-564 GCF_002803435.1 Bacillus sp. mrc49
GGGAGGTGAGGTCCGATGGCTGAACCGGCTTCAAAAACGTACCGCATCCAAGGTCTATCCTGCACGAATTGTGCGGCTAAGTTTGAGAATAATGTTCGTGGCCTGGAAGGAGTAAGGGACGCTAAAATCAATTTTGGCGCTTCAAAGATTTCCGTACAGGGAAGTGCGACGATTGAAGAGATAGAAAAGGCAGGAGCCTTCGATAACCTGAGAATCCGGGGAGAGCAGGAACAGGTGTCCCTTAAGGAGCCATTTTGGAAACAAAAAGAAAATATTAAGGTGGCATTCTCGGCCATCCTGTTGCTGATCAGCTGGATATTGCAAAACCAATTTGGGGAAGGAAGCATCTTTCCGGTAATTGGGTATGCGGCGGCCATCATAATTGGGGGGTATTCATTATTTCTCAATGGCTTGAAGAATCTCTTCAAACTTCGCTTCGATATGCACACCTTGATGACAGTTGCCATCATCGGTGCGGCGGTGCTCGGTGAATGGGGCGAAGGGGCGACTGTCGTCATCTTATTTGCCATCAGTGAAGCATTGGAGAAATATTCGATGGATAAA
>NZ_PHNG01000473.1:0-28045 GCF_002803435.1 Bacillus sp. mrc49
CCGATGAATATCGAACATTGCATGAAATAAGTAATCTCTTTGATCATTAAAAACAGGTATCAGAAGCTCTTCCGCATATGTTTTCCCAGGAAAAGCACTGCCTTCATTTTTGATAAATTCATCAAGCTTACCCATTTTTGAACCTCCGATTTATAAAGCTTTTTCCGCCTTGATTCCAAAAAACTTGTTTGAAATGAAAAGCACGATAACAATAAGCGTAATTTGTATCATCCCATAGGCAGCGGCCTGCCCCATATTGAACATCCGCAGCTGATTCATGATTTCAATGGATATCGGCCTATTGGAAATCGTATATAACAGCACCGACGTTGGAAATTCCCCGACTGACTCGATGAATGCCAATAATGTCCCTGCCAACACGCCAGGCATGATGATCGGCAAAATGACCTTTCTGAAGGTATAAAACCACTTCGCTCCCAGGTTCCTGGCCGCTTCCTCGATCGAGTCATCCAGCTGCTCCAAAACGGCGTTAGTCGAACGCACAACAAGTGGGATATGCCGGATGAAATAGGCAAGCGGCAATATCCAGAAGCTCCCCACCAATATTTGGCCAAAAGAAAACACGCTCGGTTCATTAAAGGCGAATATCAGGTTCATCCCGATGACCGTTGCCGGCAAGGCCCAGGGAATCATGACCAAAATATCCATAATGCTTTTCCCGACGAATTTCCGTTTAACAAGGACATACGAAGTGATCACACCGAATATCAGATTTGCCAGTGTGGCAATAACGGCCATCAGCAAGCTATTTTGGAGC
Organism: Bacillus sp. mrc49; assembly: GCF_002803435.1. Lineage (NCBI taxonomy): Bacteria > Bacillati > Bacillota > Bacilli > Caryophanales > Bacillaceae > Bacillus > Bacillus sp. mrc49. The sequence goes on from NZ_PHNG01000473.1 coordinate 779, forward strand.
GGCTTAAAGATATTGGGATCTTCGAATAATAGCCGGTAATTTTCGATATTGAATACGGATGGATACGTTTGAAATGTCCAGGTTCCATCCGGTACAAGTGAAAGCAATAAAATCGTGAAGTGGGGTAAAAGCAGGATGATCACGCCGATGATGCCCGTTATGACCATCGCCCACTTCATAAGCGGGTTTTTCACTTCACTTCTATGTGCCCCAATCCCTTTCGAGGCGATGCGGTAGTCCTTCCTATTCTGATACCATCGCATGAACAATAGGAAGGAAATTGAAACGATGGTTAGAATGACAGATTGAGTTGCAGCCATCTCCATATCACCATTAATCTTCGAAAAATAGATTTGCAGGCTCAGAACCCGGTACCCGCCAGCCAATAAAAACGGGGCACTGAAGGAGGCCATTGAAATCATGAAAACAAGCAAAGAAGCGGCAACGATGGCAGGCGTCAACAACGGAAAGGTCACTTGCCAAAATACCTTGAATTTACCAGCTCCAAGGTTATGAGCGGCTTCTTCCAATGACGGATCGATTTTATGGATTGCAGCGGAGACAGTCATATAAAAATAGACATACATTGTATAGGCATGGACGATCAAGATTCCCGAGAGCCCGCCGATTTTGAAAGGCACTTGCTCGAGGCCGAACAGATCCTTGATGATATTCGGAATCAATCCCGATTCTCCATATAAAAACAGGAAGGCCATGACCCCGACCAATGATGGCAAAACGATCGGCAATATCGCTGCAGATGAAAAGAAGCTTCTGCCTGGAAAGTCAAATCGATTAAAAATGAATGCGAGCGGAATGCCTATCATCGCACTGACAACTACACTCAAACCGGAGATATAAACGGAATTCCAAAGCGCCTCCAGGTTCGTCTTCGATTCCTGTACGAAGAAGTCTTGGTAATTACCCAGGGATGCTGCCCCGTCTTTTTGCAGGCTTTCGATGAAAGTCCTTAATGAAGGATAAAGAACATATGCCGCGAGCACCAATACAACTGGGATAAGCAGCCAAACCGTCAATCTCGTATCGCGATTTTTAATCATGGAACATCACCGCTTATAATCGGAATGAGCCGAAGCCGATTCTGGGGTAGTTGAACATGCACTTCCATCCCTTGATAAAAGCGTCCAAATTCATGAGTATTCAAGACATCCACTCTAAGTAACACGTTTTGAATAGCCACGGTGATAGTAACCACAGATCCAAAAAATTGGACGGAATCGATTTTCCCTTTAAAGCTATTCACTTCTTCTTCTGCCACATCCAAAATTCGGATGGCTTCGGGACGAATCGAAACGGCAAGGTCCTTATCCGTCCGCAAAATGGACTCTCCCTCTCCAGCGTGATTGGGAACATCAATCGTAATCGGATGATCAACGTTTTTAAGCGTGACCACTACATTCTCTTGCTGCACACTTTTGACTTGAACGGGTAAAAGGTTACTTTCACCTATAAAACCAGCCACAAAATCATTGGCCGGCTGATTATAAATTTCGGACGGCGTACCGACTTGATGACATACACCATAATTGAACACAGCAATTCGATCACTCATCGATAATGCTTCAGCTTGATCATGTGTGACATAAATGGTGGTGATTTTATAATCACGCTGAAGCCTTAATATCTCCACCCTCATTTCATCACGAAGCTTGGCGTCCAAATTACTTAATGGTTCATCAAGCAGCAATATTTCCGGTTCGATCACCAGTGCTCTCGCAAGGGCCACCCGCTGCTGCTGACCGCCGCTTAACTGGCTCACTTGGCGGTTTGGGTAGCTCCCAAGCCTGACTTTTTGGAGGGCATCAAGCACTCTCGTCTTTAACTCCGACGATGGGATTTTTCTAACACGCAGGCCAAATGCCACATTTTCAAAAACAGTCATATGGGGAAAGAGAGCATAGTTTTGAAATACCATGCCTGTATTTCTTTTTTCCGGCGGTACGCGCGTCATATCTTTGTCGCTAAAGCGGACGGTGCCTTTCGTAGGATAATAAAAGCCGGCAATCATCCGAAGCGTCGTCGTTTTACCGCAGCCGCTCGGTCCAAGAAAGGTAAAGAATTCCCCTTCTTTAATCTCCAGGTTTAAATGGTCAACAGCTATCGTTTTTCCGAAGGCTTTTTGGACATTTTCCATTTTTATTGAAGCCATCCAACGACACTTCCTTATTCTTTAATTTCCTTATCCCCACTTTTAATGTTTTCGTCCCAATATTTCATCCACTCATCACCTTTTTCTTGGAAAACATCCCAATCAATATCCATCGCTTTGATTTTTGTGCTCGTAATCCATTCTGGTAAATCCGGTACATCACTTCTTGTCGGGATCCGATAAAATTCTTCGGCAAGATTTTTTGCCGCTTCCTTCGAATTGACGAACTCATAAAACGCTTCGGCCGCTTTCGGATGCTTGGCACCTTCCACGATGGCAATTCCTTCGGTCAGTACCGGCGTCCCGCTTTCCGGAATGACGAACTCGAACGGATACTTTTTATTTTCTTTCAGCATGACGACATCCGGCATGGCCCATACGGAAAGGGAGCCCTCTCCTTTGGCTATCTTGTTATACATCAATTCCGGATTTGCTGAATATTCCTTTGTGTTTTGGTCGAGCTTCTTTAACCAGTCATATCCTTCTTTTGGATCCTTCGCATCTTTATACGTACGATAGATCATCGAAGAAAAGATGGTCCTCATCGTACCTGAGGCTAACGGATAGCGGATGATGATTTCTTCTTTCCACTTCGGATCGAGCAATTCATCCCAATCTTGCGGAACTTCATCCTTTGAAAGCTCGTTGCTGTTATACATGATCACTTCGGGTGTCTGGCTCGTTCCCGTCCAAAACCATTCCGGATCGTGGAATCCTTCATCAAGGCTATTTGAATAGGTTGGCTTATATGCAGCTAGCAGCCCATCAGCCTTAGCTTGATTGAAACTCGTTGAAGGAGCTCCCCACCAAACGTCTGCCTGCGGGTTATTTTTCTCTGATCGAACTCGGTCGAGGATTTCCTGGGACCCCATGTCAAGCCACTCGACATCAATCCCATATTTAGCTTCGAACTGCTTTTCATATTTTGCTAAAATATCCTTTCCATGCGGCGAGTACACCACAATTTTGTCTTCCAATCCTCCCTTGGCACCGCCAGCTTCGCCATTCGTTTCCGTATCTGCTCCGTTACAACCGGAAATCAATAGGGCCGTCGATAAGGCCCATAAGGAAAGATACAATCTTTTGCTGTATTTCATATATGATCCTCCTCATCACGTAAATTCAAGACACTATCATGCTCCCTCAAAAATAGGGAAACCGCTCCTAATACACCTGCGTTTTCTCCCAGTCTGGCTGGTTTGATTTCTACTGAACTTGGAAGATAGCGATCAATGATCTCCTGTATTCTAGGTAAAATATATGCAGCTGAATGCAAGACGCCACCTCCTAAAATGATCACCTCGGGATTTAACAAACTGGCCGCATTGACAACGCCGCAAGCTAAATGTTCGAGCGCTTGATGAATGACTTCGATTGCTGTCGCATCACCTTTCGCTGCGGATGAAAAAGCATCTGCCCCTGAAAGCTGTGAAGACTGGGCCTGCCCGAACAAGGAATGATGAGGATTGTTTCGTACAGCCTCGGTATAGTGATCGCCAATCGCTTTCCCCCCTGCAACGCTTTCCAAGTAGCCGTATCTTCGGAAAACCGGCTTGAACTCACGTTTCATATCCTCTTTGTCCGTTACCATATACCCGATTTCCCCAGCTGCGCTGGAAGCTCCCCTGTATAACTGATTATTCAAGATAATGCCGCTTCCAATCCCCGTACCAACTGCAATGAACAGTACATTCCGCTTATTACGTGCATTGCCGAGCCACTGTTCTCCGAGGGCCGCCGCATTCACATCATTGTCGATATGAATCGGAAAATCGAAAAAACGTTTCGCTTCCGCTATAAACGGATACTGCACCCATCCTAAACTCGGTGCCTCGATTACCAATCCACTTGCCGTTTGCGTAATCCCAGGAATCCCAACCCCCATCCCTAAAATCCTGTCTCTGACAATCTGGTTCTTGGCAATCAATCGTTCCGTTTCATGCGCCATCTGTTTAAGTAGACCCGTTTGTAGATAAGTACTTGTTAAAAAGCCAATTTCAGCCAGGATGTTGCCGGATAAATCACATAACACGATTTTCACCTTCGTCCCGCCAATATCGGCGCCAATGATATATGCCGCCTTTTCATTGAAAAAGAGCTGAATGGGCCTCCTGCCTCCCTGGGAGGATGATTCGCCTATCCCCTTCTCATATATCCATTCCTCCTGTATAAGCTCATCAACCGCCATGGAAACAGTTGGCTTACTAAGTTGAAGCTTACCGGCAATTTCTGCTCTTGAAATCGGTGAACATTCTCGGATGCATTGAATGATTCTTTTTTTATTGATATATCTTTGTTGACGAGGTGTTCTTTTCATACTCATCACATCACGGCCTTACCTTAGTTAGTTAGTAAATATGACTAATTCATTTCGGCAATTTCTTTCGATTAAACCGCCCGATTATAATAGTTACTTCTAATCATTTACAAATATAACCATAAATGTTATTCATTATATATCTTCTTTTTCAGGTTAGTTAGAAATGAATACTAACCTACATTTTCTTGCTTCATTACATCTTTTTAAAAATCGAAGGGGGTTGATAAGAAATGGAAAAAGCATGGATAGCTTTGCTTTCCCTTATGTTGGTGCTCGTGCCATTGCGGTTCGATGGGGTTTCAGCAAAGCCGGTGAAAACCAATGTCGCGTTATGGAATGCTGTTAAGCCGCTAGAGACAACCGTTACATTCCTAAACAGCGGTGCCCACCCAGATGATGAACGCAGTGACTTTCTCGCTTACCTATCAAGAGGATTGGGCGTGAAGACTTCGAGCCTGATTGCAAACAGGGGTGAAGGCGGACAAAACGAAATCGGCGATGAACTGGACAATGCGCTTGGAATCATCCGTTCGAGGGAAATGATAGAGGCCGCCAAAATTACTGGAGTGAAGGCCTATCATCTAAGTGAAACGACGTCCGACCCGATCTATGATTTCGGCTTCTCGAAAACGCCTGAGGAGACATTGGAAAAATGGGGAGAACAGCTTACGTATGAACGGCTCATCCGCTTTATCCGAACATACCAGCCCGATATCTTGATGCCATCCTTCCAAAACGATGATACCCAGCATGGACATCACCGCACGATGACCATTTTAAGTGAGCGTGCCTTTAAGGACGCGGCAGATCCGGCCATTTTTCCGCAACAATTGAAGCAGGGCCTATCGGTATGGCAAGTTAAAAAGTTGTATGTACCTGTTTCCTCAGCAGATCAAGCCGCCACTTCCATTGAAATAGGCAAATATGATCCCATCTATGGCATGACTTATCCACAGCTTGGGGAACAATCCCGATACCTCCATAAAAGCCAAGGCATGGGTTCCGATATTCCTGCAGAACCCCGCCAAATCCATCTGGATTTGAAGCAAAGCGCCGTCGATATCAAGAAAAATAAGGACCTTTTTGCTGGTGTACCTTACAATTTCACGGAATGGGCTGGAGAACTCCCGCCATCGGCTTCAAGATTGAAGGAAGAATTGACCGATATCCAACGAAAATTGGATGCTGTCATTGCAGCCTATCCAAATGAGAAACGAATTTTCACTAAATCCCAGACAGCCCTCACCCATCTGCGGAACATTAGGGCACAAGTTAAAAAAGCCAAGTTAAGCACTGCGTTGAAGAACGACCTGCTCCATAAGCTTTCATTAAAAGAAGAGCAATTACAAGCAGTCAGTTATGTCTCTTCAGGATTGGATGTTCAAGCTACAGCAGATTCAAGGATCCTCACTCGGGGACAAAAAACGAAGGTGACCATCACACTTAAAAATAATGGCAAGCAAACATTAAAGAAAGTGACGGCTGCTGTGAACGTGCCTAAAGGGTGGAGGGCGAAACCAACATCCAAAAGTGGCAGCCTTGCACCGAATAAAGCGGCAAAGATCACATACCAAATTAAAGTGCCCGAAGATGCCTCCTATTACCGGGCTTATGACGGACCAACCATTACAGCCAACATTACTTATGAGTATGGCAGCACAAAAACATCCATCCTGGAAGAATTGGATGGAACGATTGCAGTCCTTCCCGACGTCGCCCTTTCCCTTTCACCAGAAGATATCGTGGTGAATACAGCTGATGTAAAGGAAGAAATCCCCGTGACCGTATCACTGAAAAATTATTCAGAAGGAAAAGCATCTGCAAAAGTGGCTTTGAATATTCCAAATAACTGGAAGGTCCATCCTAAAAAAACCACTGTATCCTTTAATGAAAAATTAGAAGAAAAGCAAGTGACATTCACTCTCACGCCGCCTAAAACGATTCAAAATGGCGATTATCAGATCAAGGCCTCTGCCACCGTTCACGGTAAGACCTTCAAATCGACCATCCAGGAAATTTCCTATGATCATATCGGGACGTTTTACTACCAATATCCTGCAGCCATCGACACCGCTGCATTTGAGCTTTTAATGCCCGCATCGTTAAAAGTCGGTTACATCGACAGTGGATTTGATAAGGTCGCAGATTATTTGAGCAATGCAGGGTTTACCATTACAAAGTTGACTCCTGCTGATTTGGCTGAAGCTGATTTGAGCCAATACGATACGATCGTCACAGGCATACGTGCCTATTTATCCAGGGAAGATTTAAAGGCCAATAACGCACGCTTGCTTCAATATGTGGAAAACGGCGGTCATCTCGTCGTTCAATACCACAAACCGGGCGATGGCTGGGATGCCATGACGACTGCTCCCTATCCACTTACTCTCGGAAATCCTTCCATTCGGTGGAGGGTGACGGATGAAAAGACAGCGGTAAACGTACTGAAACCAGAATCACCGCTTTTCAACTATCCAAACAAAATAACAGCGGCTGACTGGGAAAACTGGGTGCAGGAAAGAGGATTGTACTTCCCAATGAAATGGGACCCCTCATTCGAAACATTCATCTCCATGGCCGATCCAAATGAAGCGCCATTCGATGGCGGAATCCTGATGGCCAAATACGGTAAAGGCACCTACCTCTACACCAACCTTGTCCTCTACCGCCAAATTCAAGGCCAGGTTCCAGGAGGATACCGAATCATGACGAACCTGATCAGTTACGGATCCAAATAACGAAAAAGAAACCTATGCAGGTGTATAGGTTTCTTTTTCGTTATTTGGAATTATGGTAGTTCTAGAGAGCTGCATCATTCACGTAGTCATGCTTGCAGAAGCTGGCTGTATTGCAAGCCCCATCTGCGACAAAAGATGGTACGAATGCGAACATAAATCCTTTCGTTCCGCTCACCCACGAAGGCACAAACGGCGTCCATTTCTTGCTTTACTCGCGAATTTGTTGACTTTACTCGCGAATTTAGGCTTAGCCCCTCTTTGTCTTCACGCAAAGTGGATAGGAGCGGGTGTGCGAGAGTCTTGCTGGGATACGCGTTAGAAGGAGAACCCATAGTCAAAATAAGCGAGTGCCTGCAGTGCAATGAAACGGGGTAAGTACACCACGACAAACTATAGACACTTTCCATATTAATGATCTAACCCTTTGCCCGCACCTGCAAAAGGCTTCTTTTCCCTAAATTAAAAAAAGTCATGCACAAAGTGAAGGGGAACGGATGCGCGATCGAGGTTCCCCTCGTGTCGCGCATTCCTTTGTCCACACTTTATGCACAACTTCCTTCATGGCCAGCTTATTTGCCGGGCCATCCGAAGGTTCTTGTCCATCCTTGCGTCCTGCTTACAGCACCTTACTCAAGAAGGATTTGGTTCTTTCATGCTGTGGGTTGCCGAATAATGCACTCGGCTCATTTTCTTCAACGATGTACCCGCCATCCATGAAAATGACGCGGTCACCGACTTCGCGGGCAAAGCCCATCTCATGCGTGACGACGACCATTGTCATTCCCTCTTTGGCAAGCTGCTTCATTACCTCTAAAACATCTCCGACCATTTCAGGATCAAGCGCAGACGTCGGCTCGTCGAAAAGCATGATCTTTGGATTCATCGCCAGTGCCCTTGCAATGGCAACCCGTTGCTTTTGTCCGCCGGAAAGTTCTCCTGGATAGCTATTCGCCTTTTCCCTCAGGCCCACCTTATCCAATAGCTCAAGTGCTAATCTGCCCGCCTCGGCTTTATCGGTTGCGCGGATTTTAATCGGGCCCAATGTGATGTTTTCCAGCACGGTCTTGTGGGGAAATAGATTGAAATGCTGGAAGACCATCCCTACCTCTTGCCTCACTTTATTAATATTGATTTTCCTTTTGGGATCGGTTATATTATGTCCGTTTACGATCACCTCACCGCCAGTAACCTCCTCAAGAAGGTTCAGGCAACGCAAAAACGTACTTTTCCCTGATCCAGAAGGGCCTATTACACAAATAACTTCCTTTTCCTGCACTTCTGCATTAATATCCTTTAAAACCTCTACAGCTCCAAAAGATTTTCTTAGGTTTTTTACGGTAATAATGCTCATCGCACTTGAACCCTCCTTTCAATGAAATTGGCAATTAAGGTTATCACATAAATGATGATGAAATAAATCACACCGACAACCAACCAAATCTTGAATGCCTCAAACGTTGCCGAAGCTTGAATCTGGCCTTGCTGGGTTAAATCGGCAATCCCGATGACGGACAATAGGGAAGTATCTTTTAAGCTAATGATCGATTGGTTCGTAATCGTAGGAAGCATCCTCCTAAAGGCTTGAGGCAGCACGACATAGCGCATCGTTTGGGTTCCAGTGAACCCGATTGACCTTGCCGCTTCCGTTTGGCCTTTATCGATGGATTGTATCCCCGCTCTTATTATTTCAGCAAAATATGCTCCTGCATTGATTGCAACGGTGATTATTCCCGCTGTCGTACTGTTCAATGAGATGAGATTCAGTGAATTCACCCCGAAATATATAAAGAAAAGCTGCACGATGAACGGCGTCCCCCGTATCGCATCCACATAAACCTTTGCAATCCAGTTCAAGATCTTGATAGGGGCAAGTCGCAGCAAGGCCACTACTAAACCAATCAAAAAACCTAGGATAATGGCAATCACAAAGATGTAAAGCGTCACCTGAAGTCCTTTTACTAACATAGGCAAAGCCGCAACAATTATATCCATTCCTTTCACCCCTTCGAAAAAGAAAGCGCGCCTCAGGCGCGCTTATTGAGCCTTTAATCTATTCACCAAGATACGTTTTAATGATTTCATCATACTTGCCGTCTTTTTTCAGATTGGCAAGACCCGCATCTATTTTCTTCAATAGATCCTGGTTTTCGCCTTTCAATACAGCAATTCCATACTGATCCCCATTCAAGCGCTCACCTACGGTTTTCAAGCCAAGGTCTTTTTGGGCAATGGCATACGAGATAACGGGATAATCTTCGATAAGTGCATCGGCGTTGCCATTCGACACTTCCTGGAACATCGCTGGAGAGTCATTGAACTGAACCACTTTAATCTTTAATTTACCAGCATTATCCTGTGCATATTTGGCACCAGTTGTCCCTTTTTTGACCGCTACCGTCTTCCCCTTAAGGTCAGCAACCGATTTAGTGGACTTATTATCCTTCGTAACGACGACAGTCAAGCCTGCATCGAAATATGGCGTCGAGAAATCAACAACCTTTTTTCTATCTTCGGTAATGCTCATGCCTGCAATGGCCACATCAAGCTGGTTTGCTTGCATCGCTGGAATGATCCCGCCGAAATCCATCGGAGATAACTTGATTTTAAAATTCTGGTCTTTCGCAATTGCATTGATTAAATCAATATCAATGCCTTTATATTCGTTTCCTTCTTTGAATTCAAACGGCGGATATGTCGTATCCACGCCAACTTTATATACTTTTTCATTTTTCTTTTCGTCACCAGCATTTTTCCCATCATTGCTCCCACAAGCCGAGATAAAGATAGTCAAAATCAAAAACAAACTAAGTAAACCAAGTTTCTTCATTGAAATCACTCCAATTCTTTGATTATGCGTGATAATAAATAATTCTCCCTATAATATAGCATAAGAATAAAGTATTATAATATGAATTTTTAGAATAAATATTATTTTCTTCAAATAATATTTATTGTGTTTTTCTTAACTCTTCTAAAAAATAGGAATATTAAAAACCAAAAAGTGGCACATAAGGCAAAAACGTTATAAAAAGGAGCCATTTCAATGAGCGGAATAGATAAAAGAAATAAATTATTGGAAGAACCCTTCACTTATATCCTCACAAAGAAAGCAACCATAATCATTTATTTCAATCAGAAGCAAATCATGGTCGTAAAGGATAAACAAGCCGAGCGGCTGATAAAAAAAATTAAAAACTGTGAACACAGCATATTGGAGGTACAATTGCTTCTCGCCAAAATTACGGGTAACTTTAAACACGGGAATGAGAAGCATTCGAAATAAAACAAAATGGGGAATCGGGTTCACAAGGTATTGAATCATTATCCCTGGATGCCTTCTATTTTTTACCATTTTTTAAACCATCAAGATTTCTAAATCCGAACCGATATAGTTATTATCTAAATCCTGAGACTTTGAAGAACTATCCGTATATGGGCGCTTGGATGGTTTGGAGTCAGTAGCGCAACCGGCTAATTAAACGTTATGTTTAGTTGGCTTTTTTTATCTGGATTATTAACTGATTGAGGAGTCTGACCATGAATAAATTCAAAGGGAATTATTTAATGTTGATGTTTAGTGCAGGAACGGTTTTAATGGGGATTTTCATTCACTTCTTGCACAGGTACACGAGGTTTTTACAGGACTATCTCATGATGAGGGGAATTGCAGAACTTCCTTCTTACCTGGAATTTTCGCTTGTCCTATTGTTTATGCTGCCTATCTTATTCTTCCTAATCGCAACCATCTTCTATAAGAAAAATAGAAATCATCCGTTGCTGCCTTGGTCCATCACGCTCTGCCTCACATTTTCCTCGATATCCATGATAGCTGGGGGAAATGGTTTGGTTGAGTATCATTTTTCAATTTTTATGGTCATTGCTTTAATCGCTTTCTTCGATTCCATCCAGCTTGTCCTGTTGAGCACGATGATTTTTGCCTTGCAACATCTGGCAGGTTACTTCTTATTTCCGGAGCTGCTTTGCGGAACATCCAATTATGCCTTTTCGCTTCTGCTGGTACACGCAGTCTTTCTAATTTTGACTAGCGGGGCAACGATCGTCCTGCTTTTGCATAAAAAATCAATGAAAAGAAACCTATCGGAGCAAAACCGCAAAATCGAGCAAAAAACAATGGAGCTGCTTACGGCATTGGATATAATGTCACAAGAAATGCTGCTTGTCTCATCGGAGATAAAAGGAACGAGTCAGGAAACCAATAGTGCCTCAGCTCAAATTAATGCCAATATCCAGGACATGTCTGTAAAAACGGAACGTAATTTGGACCTGACGGAATCCAATATGCTGAAGCTGAAGGGCATGGAAGAACAGGTCCTCGATCTTAAAAATCGTACGCATGAGGTTGCCGAAAGCTCCAATTCCACCAGCACTCATGTGGATACCGGCCAGCAGCTGATGAAGAAGCTTCATATTCAATTCGAGTTAGTCACTGAACATGTATCAGGTTTGGCAGGTACGATTCACCGATTTAAACAGCGAATGCAAGAAATCGAGCAATTTACCATCATGATTAACCGTATTTCCGATCAGACTAATCTTTTAGCCCTTAATGCTTCCATAGAGGCAGCACGTGCGGGAGATGCAGGAAAGGGATTTGCAGTCGTTGCGGAAGAAGTCAGGAATCTCGCTAACCAGTCAGATCTATCTGCCCAGGAAATTGTCCGTGTGGTCAGTAAAATCCAAGACGAAACGGAATTGATCCAGAAACAAGTAGAACATTCCATCATGGATGTAGAACAAGGAGCGAAAATCGCTGATGAATCCCAGCTGGTATTCGGATCGATTTATTCATCCAACGAAGATGTGAACCAGCTATTGCGTCTCTATGAATCAAACATATATCAACTAACAGAGACGAACAGGAACGTTCATGAAGTATTTGGGTCCATCCTGCATGATTCACAGGAATCTCGTGCCGCAAACCAGCAGATTGCGACTTCTACAAGTGAACAAGCTTTCTTGATGGAATCTTTGATGAAGCAATCTCTTCATCTGGAGGGTCAGGCAAAACAAGTGGCGGAGTTGGTTGTCAATCTAAACCAAAAAGCGCCATCTTAAACGATGTAACCCGCATTTCAAATAATGCGGGTTTTCGTCATGTTCCAGCTGAATGGAGTTGCCCGTCAACATACTCTTACACTTCCATTCTTCCATCAAAAAAATGACTCCAAAGCCGTGCCGGAGTCATTCGAATTATTAGCGATATTCTTTAACGATTGCCGTAACCTCCGGCTTTCAAGCCCTTCTTCCCCTTTTCCATGCTTTGCCACAACTGAATGCCAAAATCGCTTCTACACCTTCCAACACACCCATTTAACGAAGCGGTCGGTACCACTTGGCATAACCTCTGCCGATTGGATGATGAATAGGAACCATTCCGCAGTCGCAAACAGAATGGCTGTATGACCGTCATGCCCGGAAGCATGCGGGAAGTCCTTCAACTTGGTATTCGGTTTATTTCCTTCCTCAAGGATGATTGGCAATTCGACGATAGCTGAACGCAGGGCGATCGGCTTTTCGCCCTGCGTTCCTTTCATGTAACCGCGGGGAGATCGAAGTCCAAAACCCGGAGATCTAATGCTTCAAGCCGCTCACGTATGGATGTCTTTGTTTCCCACTCGCTTCCAGAGAGCTCTTGGTTTCATGTAGGTAGCGCCGATCTGCTACCGCCTGTTTCGCTATCGTTTCAAACATTGAAAGAACTTCCTTTTCTTAAAATGGTCCGTAGTTGATCCACTCTGCCACAACTAATAATACCGCACAGACAATCAATTGGATGATGAAGAATGGAATATACCACTTCACCCATTTGTTCCATGGGATTCCCGCGATCGTAAGTGATGCAATGAGCGCACCATTCGTTGGGAATATACTTGCCGCAATTCCATCCCCGAATTGGAAAGCAAGCACGGCCGTTTGCCTTGTTACACCTACAAGGTCCGCAAGAGGTGACATTAAAGGCATGGTAAGTGCCGCTTGTCCACTTCCAGAAGGAACCAAGAAATTAATGATGAGCTGTAAAATCATCATGCCCCCCGCGGTAAACCCCGAAGGAATCAAATTCAATAAGTCAGAAGCATAGTAAAGGATTGTATCCATCAATCCTCCAGACTCAAAAATAACAAGGACTGCTTGTGCCAAACCGATAATGATGGCACCGCCAATTAGTTCCGCGGCTCCCTTCACAAAGCTATCGGCAATGCTGGATGGCGTTAGTCTACCGAGTATTCCCATGATAATTCCGAACATCAAAAACAGACCGGCAATCTCCGTAACATACCATTCATATTTCATCACCCCGAAAATTAAGATGATGAAGTTAAGTAAAAATGCACCTAGTACCAATTTATGACGAAAAGTCATTTTCACTGCTGGTTGTTGTTTGGTATCTCGATTTAAACGCCCGAACTTGCCATAACTGCCAAGCTCCGGATTCGCCTTCACCTTCATCGCATGACGGTAAACGAACATGACGGCCATAATATAGAAGATAGCGAAAACGATCAGACGATAGCCAATACCCGAAAAGGTCGGCAGCTCCGCTATGCCCTGTGCAACGCCAACTGTAAAAGGATTCATGAACCCCGCTGTATAGCCCATCGATGCACCAACCACAACGATCGCAAAACCGGTTACCGCATCAAATCCTAAAGCGATCGTTAATGGCACAAGCAACCCCACATAAACTGCCGTCTCATCAGACATCCCCATCGTCGCACCGCAAATCGCAAAAAACAGCATCAAGACCGGTATGATTAGCTTCTCGCGATTCGCCATCTTCCGGGCGAATGAGGTAATAAACGTATCGAGTGCCCCTGTTGCGCTGATAATACCGAATACCCCTCCGATGATTAAGACAAAAAATATCGTCCCTGCACCGTTGACCATACCTGTATGAATATCACTGAACAACTCCAATAACCCCACTGGATCGCTATCGATGAATCTAAATGTATCCGGATCAATCTCACTATGTCCTTTAACCTCAACCTTGTCATAATGACCAGCTGGGACAATATATGTCAAAACTGCTGCAATAACGATTAACGAGAAGATTAACACATGTGCGTTAATGCCCGTTTTCTTTTCAGTACCTTTTTTTTCCTTAGACATCTTTTGTCAAAACTCCTTATACAAAAAGTTAACACTTATATAGTCATTCTTTAAATTATTATTTTTAAATAATAATACATATTATTCTATATTAATACAATCCTAATTTATATAGTTTTTTTAGTAGGTTTTAGAAATGCTTATATATAAAGTAATATCTTCAAATAATAATATTTTTCTGAATATTATATATACAGCAATCTGGAATAAGAGATACGGAAACCAATGATAACACGTGGATGATTGCCACAGGAGCACCGCCAGGACCTGTCTCCATGTTAGACGTGGTTCTGGACCAAAAAACAGCATATATCCTTCATTTGCCAAAGCAGATGCGACAGGTAAACCAGAGCTTGTAAAATTGGCGAACTTCTTGATAATGGACTATATCGATCAAGGAAAAATGGGCAGGTGCTGGAGAAGGATTCAACCCAGCCCCCCATTCGCAAAACCCGACTTTTCACCGTGATGCATGTAGAGGTTTTCGCATTGTCCAGATGGCTTGCCTGATGCATCCCCGAACATAGGAAAAGGCTTGAGCCTATCGCCCAAGCCTTTCACGAACGCTATTTCGGAATGTACCTGAAAAAGCGTCTCTTCAATATCTTGATAAGGTGCAGCAGCTAAGTGGGGTAATCCACTTCTTCTCCGCACCTTATCCCCTGTATTTATAAGCTAATCCTTTTAAGAAATTCCTAGCGTATTTATCCCCGCACTCTTTATAATTCCTATGCCCCACTTTTCTTAAGATGGCGCTTAGTTCCCCTTTAGTTATCATGACCCCAGCTTCATCCAGAATATCAATCACGTCCTCACTGGTCAACGACAGGGCTATTTTCAATTTCTTTAGCAAAATATTATTCATGCTTTCCTTGATCCTTGGAACTGGTGCTGGACTTTCGGGCTGGTTCGGTTTTGGCTCTTGCTTCCCTCTTTTAAAAATGATCAAGCCATTTAAAAAGGACTCCAACATCATGTTATTGCAGTTTATACCATCATCATCGATATCATCTTCGTATTCATCATCGAATCCATCTTTTGGTTTTGTGAGCATCTGCATGACTTCTTCCCTTGTCACGTCAATATCCCCAAGTTTGAATATCTCTACCATATCTTTATTTTTTATATCGAGCGCATACCTTAATCGGATTAATATATCATGATTATGCATTCATAAACCTCCTGTATCGTTTTCTTTTTTCACAGTACCTTCATTATTTCACAAATGGCTGGGAATAAACACAGCTGAAAATCCGGGAACCATTACGGATTCCCGGATTTTCAGTTTCATCACGACAAACCTTTTGCGAGTTATCTCAGTTCACTGTCGCCGTTTTGTTTTCCAAAGTTATCAAGCAATGCACGCACTTCATCAGTTGATTTCGTATTCATTAACTGGTTTCTTAGTTCACCAGCTCCGCGGAATCCTTTGACGTAAATTTTGAAAAAGCGATGAAGCCCTGTGATGGAACGTGGCAGCACTTCCGCATATTGATCTTGAAGATCAAGCTGCAGCCTTAAAAGATCAAGGTATTCTTT
This sequence comes from Bacillus sp. mrc49, assembly GCF_002803435.1. Lineage (NCBI taxonomy): Bacteria > Bacillati > Bacillota > Bacilli > Caryophanales > Bacillaceae > Bacillus > Bacillus sp. mrc49. The sequence goes on from NZ_PHNG01000473.1 coordinate 16,677, forward strand.
ACTGCTATGCTCTTTTGGTTCTTTTTCAAAAGCGAAAGGATTCTTAAAAATGCCTCGCCCGATCATAACGCCATCAATCCCATATTTTTCAGCAAGCTGGAGTCCGGTTTGACGATCCGGAATGTCTCCATTGATTGTTAGAAGTGTATTGGGTGCAATGCGGTCACGTAATTTTTTGATTTCCGGAATGAGTTCCCAATGTGCATCCACTTGGCTCATTTCCTTTCTTGTACGTAAATGAATGGAAAGGTTCGCAACATCCTGTTTCAAAATATGCGTTAGCCACTCCTCCCACTCATTCACATCCTCAAAGCCAAGTCGTGTTTTCACGCTGACAGGAAGTCCGCCCGCTTTTGCCGCTTGGATAAGATCTGCCGCAGTATCTGGACGCAGAATAAGGCCGCTGCCTTTCCCTCTCGAAGCCACATTCGGTACAGGACAGCCCATATTGATATCGATTCCTTTAAACCCAAGCTCCGCCATGCCAATACTCATTTGACGGAAATAATCGGGATTATCCCCCCAAATATGTGCCACCATTGGCTGTTCATCTTCTGTAAACATCAAGCGGCCACGCACACTTTTCATCCCCTCTGGATGACAATAGCTATCCGAGTTTGTAAACTCCGTGAAAAATACATCCGGTCGACCGGCTTCACTTACTACGTGACGAAAAACAACATCAGTCACATCTTCCATTGGTGCAAGTACAAAAAATGGCCGTGGTAAATCACGCCAAAAATTATCTATCATTACAAACTCAAATCCTCTCACTATGGATAAAATTTCAAACTCTCATTTAGAAAATAAGCAGTCAAATGCTACACTTCTTTTACACGTATATCATGCTTAATAATTCATTATCAAACACAAGAACATTTACAATTCGTGAAAATCGGCAATGTTTATTTTAACGAAAATCGGTCATGAATGGTAGCCTTCCTATTCAGACAAATACAATAAGGAAAAGGCAACTCCCGTATCGGGTTAGTTGCCTTCTTTTAAGATGAGTTGCGAGACACACTCCACATGGCTCGTTTGCGGGAACATGTCCACAGGCTGTATGGATTGCACCTCATAAATGGTGCTCAATTCCTGCAGGTCCTTTGCAAGTGTGGACGGGTTGCAGGAAACGTACACAATCTTTTTCGGTTTTGCCTTCAAAATTGTTTGAAGCAGCGCTTGATCGCAGCCTGTTCTTGGCGGATCGACGACGAGCATGTCCGGCTTCCAGCCCTCTTTGATCCAGCGAGGCAGGATGTTTTCAACTTTTCCTGTTTCGTAGTGCATGTTGCTTCGCTTATGTTTTTTTGCATTTTTCTTGGCGTCTTCAATCGATTCTTTGATGACATCCATTCCACGAACCTCTTTAGCCTCTTCAGAAAGCCATAGTCCGATCGTTCCGACTCCGCAATAGGCATCGACAACTTTTTCCGTACCGGTCAGTGCTGCTGCCTTTTTCACTTCATCATACATGCGGACCGTTTGGACAGGATTAAGCTGGAAGAAGGTACGGGCTGATAGTTCGTATGATAAGTCACCCAATGTTTCATTGATGACTTTACCGCCAGCAAGATGAATCGTTTTCTCACCAAATATAAGCGAGGTATTTCGGTTGTTGATGTTTTGTACGACTGATTTCACTTCAGGAAGCTGATCGCGAATTTGTTTAAGAAGCTGATCCTTTTGGGGAATTTCTTCCGCTCCCGTCACAAGGACGACCTGCACCTCGCCAGTTTCAAAGCCTACCCGTGTGATGACCGTACGGATTACGCCCTTTCTTTTTCTTTCGTTATAAATCGAGATGTTCAGGTTTTTCAGGATCTTTTTCACTGTACGTGTCACTTTATTGGTTGCCTTATGCTGTACAAGGCAGTTCGGGATGTCGATCAATGTATGGGAATTCAAACCGTATAGGCCCGCAATCAATTTTCCATCTTTTTGACCGACTTGGTACTGACTTTTATTCCGGTAATTCCAAGGGTTTTCCATGCCGATCGTTTCTTTTATATTTAATGAAGAAACCGGAAGTTTCGTATGACGCTCCATCGCTTGAATGACAATATCGCGTTTTTCAACAAGCTGCTGGTCATAGCTTAAATGCTGTAATTGACAGCCGCCGCATTCTGCGTAAACCGGGCAGGGCGCGGTGATTCGGTGCGGTGATTCTTTCCGGATGGTTTTAATTTTCGCCTCGGTGAAGTTTTGCTGTACCTTTGTGACCGAGGCTACAATTTCCTCACCTGGCAAGGCTCCTGGGACAAAGACGACTTTCTTTTTGAAATAACCGACTCCTTCTCCGTTAATGCCAAGTCGTTTAATGGTCAATGGAAGGGTTTGGTTCACTTCCAATTGTGTATCTTGAATGTTTGTCATTTCTTTTCACTCCGTTTTTCAATGCTTCTCCATAAATAGAGGGAAGCGTAGCTTAGATATGGAGCCCAGTTGACACTATAGGTCTCCATTTCTTCTTGGGTCGGCTTTTGCGGTAAGCCATATAAGATTTTCAAGGCATTTTGAATGCCGATATCAGCTTTAGGAAATAGATTCGGCCTTCCGAGTCCGAAAAGCAGAAAGTTTTCAGCCGTCCATCTGCCGATACCGCGTATTTTTATTAGTGTATCCATAACTTCTTGATCGGATAGCTTTTCCAATACATCAAGTTGGAGATGACCTTGGGTGATTTGCTCGGAAAGGCCGATGACGTATTCCGCTTTCCGCCCGCTGAACTGAATCGCTCTCAATTGTTCGATCCTTAGTTGGGCGGTCGTCGCCGGTGTAGGATAGAACCAGGCACCATCCATTTGGTAACCAAAGGTTTTTACAAACCGTTCCGTGAGCGTATGGGCAAAGGATAAATTTAATTGCTGATGTATGATGCATTTGACGAGGCAGCTGTAGTAATCGAAATCCAGAACAATCGCCGTTCCCCGATGTTCTTCGAAGATATCACTCAAATCGGATTCCCGGAAATGCCGGGATACGCCTTCCAATGGCTGATGCCAATGAAAAACCTTTTTTAACCGTTCAATTGCTTTAGACTTGTACGCCTCTGAATGACCTTTAATGATAAAGAAAGGTTCATCGATGCTTCCAATTGCCTGAACCTGTAAAACGATAGGTTCTTTTTCTATATATAGCGGAACTTTGACCGTCCTGTTCGTAAAATCAACTACTTGAAGTGGGTCTAACGATAACCGTTCGAGAACTAGATCGAAATTATAAGGCCCTTGAACCTGTAATTTTTCTGTCCACACAACTGATCCATCCTTTAGCAGTTTTCCACGTATTATAGCACGTTTCCTGAAATAATACTTGGAATTGAGGAGAATGGAAAAAAGCGGGACCTGAAATGTCGCTACAGGTACCCGCTTTTCATTATTAATACAGCATTCTGCTTGGCAATTGTTTTTCAATCATCAAATCATCCAGACTGCTGAAAGTATACCCTCGCTTTTCAAGATCCGTCAAAATTGAGTCCAGTGCGTCCGCATTATCTTTGGAAACTGTATGGAGCAATAAAATGGCACCTGGATGAATCTGCTTCAGCACTTCATCATGAGCGAATGCCGCTCCCTTCTGCTGGTCTACAATCCAGTCTTTATAGGCAAGCGACCAAAAAATGTGGTAATACCCTTCTTTCTTTGCGACCTCCATCGTTCTTTCATTGAACACCCCTCGAGGAGGACGCAAATAATTCATTTCCTTTTGCCCCGTTAACTTCTCCGTCGCTTTCTTAACCCGCTCCAGCTCGGTGCGGATCACATCGTCCGTGACGCTCGTCATATCAGGGTGGTTCCAGGAATGGTTCCCGACGATATGACCTTCATTTGCCATCCTTACGACTAGCTCAGGCGCCGTTTTCAAATAATGTCCCGTAACGAAAAAAGCCCCAGGTGCCTTATGTTTCTTCAGAACATCCAGAATCTGTGCCGTATAACCATTTTCATACCCATTATCGAAGGTCAAATATATATCCTTCTTCGTTGTATCCCCTTTATAAATCGCTTCATATCTAGGAAGCATTTCATTGAAGTTTTTTCCTGCATCGGCAGGTACCTCATTTTTCCCTTTATTGAAACCCCAATTATAGGATTCCGCAAAAGCTGGGCTCCCCAAAGAGCAGATCAAGCAAACGAGAACAGTTAACATCGCCTTTTTTTTCATTGGAATATCCCCCATGTCCTTTTTCTTAGTGTTTGGAACATGAAGATTTATATGCATGCTATCGTTGGTCGATTTTCACTCGAGGTTGGACGGAATTATTGGCGGGACGGACGGATTCTTTCCCGATTTGGTCGGATTCTTCGCGAGTAGGACGGATTCTTTCCATGTTTGGCCGAATTCTTCGCAGGACGGACGGATTCTTTTCGGTTTTTCCGATCTGGGTGCGAATCCAACATACAAATCTGAATGAACAAAAAAAGGGCCATTCCTCCAAAAAGGATTGGCCCCCCTGTTTTTTATCCTTTAAATAACGCCTGTGCCGCCTTCCAAACGATGGCAATTGCGAAAATGATAACGATTACAATTCCGACTACATCTAGGAATGTTTCAAGACCGGAGAAAATGGTGCCAGCTACAGGAAGTTGGATGAAAGCAAAACCAGTTAACACGGCAAGAAAGAATAAGAAGTAATTATTCTGCATGAAAATCCCCCCTTTCTCTACTAATGTATGTGCGTCCGTTCCAAAAGATTGTACTTTTCAGAGGCAATTATCGCCTTTTTTTTCATATACATGTACGAAGGGGGCGGATGACATGCTTGAATGGGTAATTACATTGGGCTTTGTTGGTTGTCTAGGCTTAGGCGCAGGGTTGTTTGTTCATTTCGTGAATAGTGGTTTGAATTTAGAGGATTCAACAAAGGTCGATCCATTGCCAGAAATAGAGGAATAAGGTTAAAAAAAGACGCTCAGCCGAGTTGGTGAGCGTCTTTTCCATATATTTATTTAAATACTGCTTCTTTAAATTGTGCCAGCTTCTCCAATGAAGATTGCTGAACATCTTTGTGCAGGCTGTTTCCATGTGAATCCATGGTAACAACGGCTGTGAATCCTTCGACATTCAGGTGCCACATCGCTTCTGGAATGCCAAATTCGGTGAAGTTCACACCTTCTACGGATTTGATGCAATCTGCATAATATTGGGCAGCGCCGCCGATTGCGTTGAGATAAACACCGCCGTGTTCACTTAGTGCCTCTAGGGTTTTTGGTCCCATTCCACCCTTGCCGATAACGGCACGTATGCCGAATCGTTTCATGATATCGCCTTGGTAAGGTTCTTCGCGAATACTTGTTGTCGGTCCTGCAGCCTTCACATGCCATTTACCTTCCTCATCCTTCAGCATGACCGGTCCACAATGGTAGATGATTTGACCATCAAGATCAATTGGGGCAGGGTTTTCAGATAAGTGCTTGTGGATGGCATCCCGGCCGGTATACATCCTGCCGTTAATATGAACTACATCCCCCACTTTCAATTCACGAATTTGTTCCTCCGTTATTGGTGCTTGTAAGGTGATTTCGCGTGGAGCTTCAACGTCTGATTCTACTGCTGCCGCCACTTCTTCCTTAGCCGCTTTTTCAGCTTCTAGAGCAAAGTCGATTTTTTCGCCTTCTTGATATAACCATTCATTGATTTCACCTGTTTCAGGGTTCACTTTCACTCCTAAACGGCGGAATGCCCAGCAATTGTAGGCAACGGAAACAAAAAAGCTTGCCGGAATGCGGTGCATGACACCGATTTTACAGCCTAGCAGCGTGGTTTCGCCGCCAAAGCCCATCGTTCCGATTCCCAACTCATTGGCTGTCTCCATGATGTACTCTTCAAGCTTGCGAAGATCTTCATTCGGATTCACATCTTCATTACTGCGGAAAAGTTGGGCTTTAGCCAAATCATATCCGGATGAACGGTCCCCCCCGATACCTACCCCGATGAAGCCGGCACTGCAGCCTTGTCCTTGTGCTTGGTAGACGGAGTGCAGGACGCATTTGCGGATTCCGTCCAAGTCACGGCCTGCCTTTCCCAATCCTTCAAGCTCCATAGGAAGACTGTACTGGATATTTTTATTTTCACATCCGCCACCTTTTAAAATCAGGCGGACATCGATGTAGTCTTTTTCCCACTGATCGAATTTCATGACAGGAAGACCTTCCCCAAGGTTATCCCCGCTATTTTCACCCGATAGGGAGTCAACGGCGTTAGGACGAAGCTTTCCGCCTTTCGTCGCTAAAATGATGGCATTTCGGATCGCTTTTTTTATTTCAAGTTGGTTCACGCCAACTGGAGTTTTAATTTTGAAAGTCGGCAGACCTGTATCTTGGCAAATCGGAGATACATTGTCGTCAGCCATCGTAATATTATTGGTGATGGTATCCAAGCTCAAGGCTGAACGAGTACCAGCATTTTCACGCTGCTTAGCGTTTTTGACCGCCCGACGAACATCCTTTGGAAGATTCGTTGAAGTTTCAACGATAAGGCTGTACATACTTTCTTGGAATTTTTGAATATCCAAATTTCTCTTCCCCCTCTTATTTCCCCTATATTTAAACCTTTTCCCTGCTTCTCTGTTAAAAACGAATGTTACAACACCCGTTTTATTATACATCTAACATATTCTTTCGAAAACAAGTAATTGTTTTTCTTAATGAAAAGCCATTTTGGCGGTAAATGAATCATGGAACGAAATAACAGAATGCAAAAATGGAGGATGAATCAGTGTTTTATAGCAAGGAAAAAAGGGATGGCATATGTTGCTTGCCATCCCTTCATGAATAAAAATATCGAAAACATCATATTATCGAAACAGATATCATTCTTCCTCGCGGGTTTTGAATTGTTCGACTTTCCCTTCCAAATCATCTAGCATGCCGATCAAGCGGTCTATATCTTCCAATTCCGTATTTTCCGGTTCAATATGGTCCAAAACCTCCATAAACATCGTGAGGCGTTCTTTTAAATAAGTTAATTGTTCGTTTTTACCTGTAATGGATTTTCCCATGAGGCACTCTCCTTCCATTCTCAATATCATCGTAACGAAATCTGCATGAAAGTGCAATGGCAAGCTAAAATGCAGCTCTTCGCCATTTGACAATTTTTGTCCGCATTGTTCATAATGAGTTAGTGCACTATTACGTAAGGAGTTTTAATACATGTCAATAATCAAGCAAGATCTTTTAACACCAATTACACCCAAGTATGATCCTTGGGAAGCATATATGGACGTTGAACAATATGGGAAGATCAATTTGACCAATGTGGAGTTCACCACCACCACCCTTTGCAATATGCGTTGCGAGCATTGCGCTGTCGGCTACACCCTGCAGCCAAAAGACCCGGATGCCCTTCCTTTGGAATTGCTGATTCAACGGCTTGATGAAATCCCTTTGCTTCGCTCACTCAGCATAACAGGCGGGGAACCGATGCTATCAAGGAAACAAGTCAGGAATTATGTATTGCCTCTATTGAAATATGCCCGAAGCAGGGGAGTGCGGACACAAATCAATTCCAACCTTACCCTTGATTTGGAACGGTACGAGGAAATCATTCCATATTTGGATGTGCTGCACATTTCCCATAACTGGGGAACGATTGATGAATTCATCGATATCGGCTTCGCCATGATGGATCGTAAACCATCACGGGAACAGCGTAAGAAATTATTTGATAAAATGATTGAAAATTCGCGTGCCCTCACAAAAGCTGGTGTACTGGTGTCGGCAGAAACGATGCTCAATAAACGGACTTTGCCGCATCTTGAGCATATCCATAGACAGATCGTTGATGAAATGGGCTGTCAAAGGCATGAAATACACCCGATGTATCCGAGTGATTTCGCATCGGCGCTTGAGACTTTATCCTTGGACAAAATGCGTGAAGCGATCCATCATTTGCTTGATATCCGTGATGAAAATGTCTGGATGCTCTTCGGTACATTGCCATTTTATCCTTGTAATGATAATAAAGAGGATATAGAACTGCTTCAGCGCCTTTATGGGACGCATAAAGTGACAGTCCGCAACGACCCAGATGGACGGTCACGCTTGAATATCAACATTTTTACGGGTGAAGTCATCGTGACCGACTTCGGCGATGCGCCGACCTTGGGTAATATTAAAGACCAGCCATTGACCGAATCGTATGAAACCTGGATGAATTCGAGACTGGCCAATGAATTGAACTGCCACTGCCCGGCAGTCAAATGCCTGGGTCCTAACGTTCTCGTCAAAAACGCCTATTATCCGAAGGAAGACTTCAGGACAAGAAGCTCAAACATATGAGAAAGAACTCGCCAATCAAGGCGAGTTCTTTTCATTTACCTGGGCTGCTGCGATACGGTGAAGCTGAAGGAAACATGGTCCTGTACCGGTATCCAGGCCCCGATGCCCTGTGAAGTGATGTTCTTGATCGTAATCGTTCTTTTATTGCCCTTCAAGTTCAAATATACTTCACCATAAGTGACCTTGCCTTTTTCATTTACTGCCGAGGCATAGCTCGATAAGTAACCGATCCTGTTCGAAGCCACATTGTATACTTCATCCTTTTTCGTGCCAGCTCCGATGATGGTTTCGAAGGCCAATGGCAAATTCGTCTTTTCCGTAGCCTTCAAGAGCATCATCTTCTGGACATCCTCGGCCTTCGGGATTTTAGCGGTCAAGCCTCCGCTTACTGCCTTCTGGCTTTCCTGGACATAACGAATCCTGTATGGGACTTCCCCGCCCCGATTATCATAATAATTCATATTGATTTTTTGATATTCCCAGTTCGGGGCCGTTTCCGATGACTCATAATTCAAGGCCCAATGACCAAGATAAATGGTCGCCCTGTAACCAAAAGCAAGCGGAGCCTTTGCAATTGCCGATTCATTCAACATATGGATAAGTTCTGGATTTTCAATCTTGATATCAGACGAATCGATCAATTGTTCGGCAAACTTACTCGGCTGCAGCATCGGAAGATCTTGAGTCGAGTTAGGGTATGTGTTTTCCTTGGCAATATTCAATACGGAAGGCGGGATATTCACCTTAGTCGGAGCTGCCTTATCTCCCGGTTTATCGGCCGCAAAGCTAACATTCGCCTGAATGAAAGCAATTAGCGCAATCATCGTACAAAGAATTATTCTTCTCATGCTGTCGCACTCCTTTTCAAGGGTTCAATCATTTTGTTTATAGATTTTGTTTTTAGGCAGCATATTATACATTTCAATCAAATGTCGATTTTGTAATGCATTTGTAAAGTTCAGAATATTTACTTTTCTTTTGGTATCTGTTATACTTCATTTACATTATAAAAAGGAGGCGAAATCGTTCATACCTATTACACATTCAGGGGGTATGCTTATCGAACAATCCATGACACCTTTTTAAAGGATAACAGAAAACGAAATCGCCAATACTTAAATCTGATGTAAAAGGATGGTGTAACACTCTAGAATATTTCTCAACTTTCACAAAGCATGATGAAAAATTTTGGAATAACTTATGAATGGTACTTTACTAATATAGAAATGACTCTGCTAAATCTAACCTGAGCAGAGTCATTTTTATTTATATAAAAACGACCTTCCGCGTCGGAAGGCCTTGTATTCCTATAATAAGTAAAAGCCAATGCCCATAATGAAATAGGCAGCCAATAGCGTTAGCCCCTCAAACCAGTTCGTTTCCCCATCATTCGATATCATGATCATCAAAAAGACGGCCGTAACCATTGAAATGAGCTCTGGCCATGTAAAAACAAGCGGCATATGCGTCGGATACATTAACGAAATAAGCACGAGTACAGGAGCTACGAACATCGCGACTTGAAGCGTGGAACCGACCGCAATCTCCACAGCGACATCCATTTTATTTTTATACGCCATAATAACGGCGGATGCATGCTCAGCTGCGTTACCTACGATCGCAACGATAATGACACCGATGAATAACTCCGTCCATCCGAAGGTTTCCCCCACTTCGCTGAACGTATGGACAAGTTTCTCCGATACATAAGCAACAGCCAAAGTAGCAAGGGCAAGAACGATAATGGCCTTCTTCTTGCTCCACTCCGGCACTTCATCTTCATGCTCCTCTTTTTTCTCATTATGCTGATAGACCCCGCGGTGAGTAACCAATTTAAAGAATAATGCAGCAAGGTATAATAAAATCAAAATGATCGAGATTCCGACACTTAACGACATGGTGCTTGTTTCACTCATGTTTTGTGTGAATACTTCCGGGATCACGAAGGCCACAATAACGGCGAAAATCAACAACCCCGCATTATGTCTCGCATCGAAAACGTTGAATTTCTGCCGTTTGTATTTGGTACCACCGATAAAGAAGGATAATCCCGCCACCAACAATAGGTTTCCTAAAACCGAACCCGTCAAAGAAGCCAGTACGACCCCCACAAGTCCCGCTTTCAAAGAAAAGATGGAAATGATTAATTCGACTGCATTACCAAAGGTAGCATTCAAAAGCCCGCCTATCCTCGGCCCCATGACAATCGCTAAACTCTCCGTCGCCCTTCCCATGAATCCTGCAAGCGCGATGATCGTCAAGCAATATACGATGAACATGATTACACTTGGCCAATGCAGCAAAGAACCAATGACGGATATAGGGACACCCAGTACGACAAGTCCCAAAAATATTTTATTCACGATACTTCTCCTCACAATCTTATATGTACTTTTTATATAACAAAAACAATCATACATAATCTTAAGTCATTGCCAAAGGAAAATTTTATCACAGCACTCCTTCTTGTCAATATTTACCCAAAATTTAATTGCTTAACCCTGTCCTTAGGATGTAACATCAACAAGGTACACATTTCTTAGGAGACATGAATATATGAATCATAAACTGCTTATACGTGTTTTAATCTTAATTGTCGGCATATCGGGTTTTTCTCAAGGAATGCTCTTGCCGGTCATTGCCATCATCTTTGAAGGTGACGGAATCAGCTCTTCCTTAAACGGCTTTCATGCTGCCTCGCTTTATATTGGAATTCTGTTGATTTCTCCATTTATGGAAGCGCCCCTCCGTAAGTATGGATATAAACCATTGATATTATTTGGGGGAGCCACCGTCATCCTTTCTTTGGCCCTATTTCCTGTATGGGAATCATTCTGGTTTTGGTTCCTCCTGCGCTTCTTCATCGGCATCGGCGATCATACACTTCACTTTGCCACCCAGACCTGGATCACCGCTATTTCACCAATAGCGAAGCGAGGAAGGAATCTTGCCATTTACGGCCTTTTCTTCAGCCTTGGCTTCATGGTTGGTCCGCTAATGACGAAGCTTCTTGAATTCAATCAATCATTACCTTTCATCATCACATCCATAATCAGCCTGCTCACTTGGTTAACCGTTTTCTTGATT
>NZ_PHNG01000474.1:0-200 GCF_002803435.1 Bacillus sp. mrc49
TTCATTTCAAACAAGTTTTTTGGAATCAAGGCGGAAAAAGCTTTATAAATCGGAGGTTCAAAAATGGGTAAGCTTGATGAATTTATCAAAAATGAAGGCAGTGCTTTTCCTGGGAAAACATATGCGGAAGAGCTTCTGATACCTGTTTTTAATGATCAAAGAGATTACTTATTTCATGCAATGTTCGATATTCATCGGGC
>NZ_PHNG01000475.1:0-876 GCF_002803435.1 Bacillus sp. mrc49
CGTTCATGAGAAAGTACAGTATGCATGTTGAGGAAAAGCTGGATATAGAAAGGATGAAAAGGGCGTGTCAATATTTTATAGGTGCACATGATTTCACTGCTTTTTCAAATGCAAAGTCCAAGAAAAAATCAATGGTGCGTGAAATATATGTGATTGATATAGTGGAAAATGCCGGCTTCATCGAAATTAGTGTGCGTGGGGATGGTTTTCTTTATAATATGGTTAGAAAGATGGTCGGAACGCTGATAGAGGTCGGTCTTGGTGAAATAGACGCTGAGCAAATCCCGGGCATTCTGGAGTCGAAGGCAAGAGTCCAAACGGGCCGTATGGCGGATGCCGCCGGGCTGCATTTAGTAAAGGTTGATTTTTAGACAGGATATGGCTGGACTGGTTGTCTGGAGAAAATGGTTGAAAAAGTGAAGAAACAGGGAAGAATGGTAAAGTTGAATAGCACGAAGGAAGGGGAGATTTTCATGAGGTTAGCCGGAAAGAAAATTATCAGTCTTGTGCACCATGATTTTGAAGATTTAGAGCTCTGGTATCCGATCTTACGATTGAAAGAAGAGGGTGCGATCGTTCATCTTGCTGGAGAGAAGGCGAATGAAACATACATTGGCAAATATGGTGTACCCGCCGTATCCGATTATGATTACGGGAGCATCGAAGCGGAAGATTATGATGCGATTCTCGTACCGGGCGGTTGGGCCCCTGACAAAATCCGTCGGTTCCCTGAAGTGATTTCACTAATCCAAAGCATGGAAGAATCTAAAAAACCGATCGGGCAAATTTGCCATGCTGGCTGGGTGCTGATCTCCGCAAAAATTCTAGCTGGCAAGAATGTAACAAGTACGCCTGGCATTAAGGATGATATGGAAA
>NZ_PHNG01000476.1:0-56676 GCF_002803435.1 Bacillus sp. mrc49
TAGTAGTTGAAGTGAAAAAGACCATTCTGCAACTAATTTATCGGTTGGGTTAATTGTACAGGATGCACAAAAAAAGACCCAAATAAAGTGGTCTTTTTTTTGTGTGAAAACAACATTAATGATTATTTATATGAAAATTCTAACATGAATTTTTTTATTCACAGGATTCATCTGCTTTTTTTATCTCACCTTTATCCAGTATAATCCTCCCGTTTCAGTTTCGATGTAAAATGCAAATCCTTCCATACAGGTCTAACTTTCCTTAACTAATTCCGTAATGTCATTTTACTCGTTATAAAGAATAAATCCTAAGGTGAATCCTCAAACTCTATAGATAGGAAAAAGTACTTGTGAGGTGATTAGAAGTGTGGTATACACGTACATAACCAAGTCCTTACTCGTTTTGAGTAGGACCTATTTTTTCTTGAAGCTCTGTAAATGTGATGTTGAATTTCTTGATAAACTAAAGAGGCAGGTTGGTTTAAGGCAGATTACAAATAAAGTCGTTTAAGAAGGCACTTGACAGCTATTATGTAAAAATTATACCTTAATTTCAGTCACTACATATATAGTTACTAAAATAGGTTCAGGAGGTGAGATCTGGAATGAATAAAACCTTAGATAAATATCAACAGAATGCAAAAACAAAAAAAGGAAGCAGTATATATCTATATGCTTCTATAGTTGCCGTGCTTTTATGGAGTACGTCGTTTGTTGCTACCAAAATAGCATATACTTCTTTTACACCACTTACACTAGGTGCAGCTCGTTTTGTTATTGCTGCTGTTATTTTAGGTATAATTCTTTTATGTAAAAAAGATAAAACAAAGCCACCTATTAAAGATATAGGGTTAATGTCTGTTAGTGGGGTTTTAGGTACTACTATTTACTTTGGTTTGGAAAACATAGGAGTTGAAATAACTACAGCATCTAATGCTGCTATTATTGTAGCATCTTATCCTGCTATAACGGCGCTAATAGAGTTTCTTTTTTATAGAATAAAAATCCCTTGGATAAAGGGTCTTGGAATAGCAATAGCCATGTTTGGTGTTTTTCAAATATCGTACAATCCTCAAAGTCAAGAAGGCGAACAACAACTAATTGGGAATATCATATTAATTGTTGCAGGTTTTGTTTTTGCTTTTTATAACTTTACAACCCGTAAAGTTGTAAAAAAATATTCCATGATTACTATATCTTTTTATCAAACTGTAGCAGGAGCGATTACTTTTATTCCACTAGCTTTTATAGAGAAATCTAGTTGGAAGATGCCAAGTATGGAATCCTTTCTAATGTTGCTATATTTAGGAATATTCTGTTCGGTTATAGCATTTTTATTATATAACTATGGATTACGCAAATTATCTTCTAGTTCTGCCGTTACCTTAATGAACCTCGTGCCTATTTTTGGTGTGCTATTTTCAGTAATCATTCTTCATGAAGTTGTGCGAATAAGTCAAGTTATTGGTGGAATAATTGTAATATTAGGTGTGGTTTTAAGTGTCAAAGAAACGAATCAAAGGCAGACTGGGAGCAATAGAAATTGAATTTCAATAAGGAAATAGTTGTTATTCTTCTATAATCTACCTGCCTGGCCATGTTACCACCAAGATAACGTAGCCCAGAATGGTTCATTTACTAATAGTTTTTGAAATATTGCATGTAAACTAAAGGTGCGTTAGTTCCATAGGGCATAAAAGAAGACCACGATAAGTGGTCTCTTTGTTTTGCCCAAAATCAACAATAAGCTTTAACAAAGGATTTGTTTTAAAAATCTTAACTAACTCAGGAATATCAACTACTTCGCTATAAATTACCTGATCAATTAGACATACCGCATAACTACTTTTATTTTTACTGGTGGTTACCACATTCACCTTTTATCAAGGGCAGTTCTATTAGTTTTATCGAAGTTAGCCTAACACTTACAACTGGACAAGTTCTTGTCGGAGGAAACATAAATAAAAGCTACGCAAATGTTCCTATGATATCATTTAAATATTAAAGGCTATAACTTTTAATTTATTAGTTATAATTAAGCAGAATCGTGTGGTAAGCCTAGAGTGTTACATTGCTAACAAAGTTTTTTTAAACGTCTATCAAATGATAGGCGTTTTAATGTACCATTTTCCATAATTTAAAAAAATCGTGTAGACTTCTGGTTGGTTACGCGATCAGGTATTTATTTAGGGGGGCGGTGAGGTAAAAGAATTCAAGGATTGGGTACAATAAGTTATTAGATGAAAAATGGCTGCGATATGAATGCTATTACGTAGGTGGGAAGTTTGAGCTATAATACGTTATTATAGGATAGTAAGAGAGCTTCTTGATTGAAATAGAAATACAAAAAAAGGATGGGTGAATAAGAATGGCAATAGTTGATGTAACGGTTATTCCTGTCGGTACACAAACTCCAAGTGTGAGCAGTTATGTGGCAGATATACAAAGAGTATTAAAGCAATATGAAAATAAGGGAGAGATTCGATTTCAACTGACTCCCATGAATACGATCATTGAAGGCGACCTGCCAAAGTTGTTTGAAGTGATTCAAGCGATGCACGAAGTACCTTTTGAAAAAGGTCTTGCTAGAGTTTGTACGAATATCCGTATCGATGACCGTCGTGATAAAGAACGCAAGATGGAAGACAAAGTAAAGCGAGTGGAGGGCATGCTTGAGGAATAAAAGCTGCTGTAAGTATTGGGGATAACAGTTACAGGTTATGAACAAAGCAATTAAGGTAAGGCTTTAAAGGACTAAAGGAACTGGGAACTGAAAGAAAGAGTCTCAAACCTCTCCTGTTAGCATTTTACAAAAAAAAGCGGTGGAAGTTTAATCCTTAAACTTCCACCGCTTTTTTTGGGCTTTTTGAATGTCTACCATGTTGATATTCCTTGAACCATGCGGGAAGAACCCCCTTCAATTGCTGTTGCGGTTAGTGTACCCGTATATATCTATATTTCCATTTCCAGTGTTAAACCATAATATTACTCCATTTGAAAATTAGATAGAAATGTTATAAACCTTGTTCCTATATCAAATGATGTCTCCTTACCGCCTTGATTCTCTAAACCTATAAACGTTCTCCGAATAGTTCTATTTCTTCATTTGGGTGAAAGAGAGTAAATCCTTTTGAACAAAACACGAACCTTCTATTTACCTCGAACCCTGCTTTATTTAGTATCTCAAGTGTTGCATGGGAATCCGTTCCTGCGTACCCGCAACTACATCCGGAGAGGTGGAGTTCATTCCCCTTTTTGTCAATAAGGATGAGACCGCTATCGATTTCTTTTGACATTTTTGCTATTTTAAAACGGTCAAATTGATCGTTAACTGCCTCGAATAACGAAATGCTTTTATTGTTTACGCCACGGTCTTCACCGTGATTTTTTATGACTAAAACCTCTCGCTCATATGATTTCTTGTATAGATGGTACTTTTGGTAAGTGATGTTTTTCATTTTACATATAATGGGCGTGATATGCTGTTTTCCATTTGTAGATTGATTAAACATTGCACCACTCCTAAACAGTTATTTCAATTAGTTTATTAGGAGAAAAAGAGAATAGTACAAAGAATTTATCGGATATAAATGTAAACCAGTGAAGCTAGGTATAGTGAATGGTTGTAAGATTGAATCGCCTGCACTAATCCGGACAGGATTTTTAGGACAGAAACATGAATAAGTCATTCTGCTTTATAGATGTAAGTAGGAAATCCATATCTTTGGCTTTAAGCGAACAGTGCTAGAATTGATTCGATTTCTTTATAAAATGTATGGTGAAATATGATTGGTGCCATCTAAAAAGCGGGGCCGACTGAAGCGGGTAGCTCAAAGCTTGATCACTCGGTTAATATTCAGAAATTTTAAAAAATATATTGACTTATATCAACTATGTCATTTACATTATATGTATATCAAGTGCTTTACCAATTAATAGAAATGAGGTGAACGGTCAATTAAAGGTTCTACCATGCGTTTCGCTTGTCATTGAAAGCGCTTCATAAGTCATTGTTTTCTGGAGTTTTTATACAGATAGAGGATGGGAGAGGTACTCATGAAAGTGAAAAAGTATAAAAAGGTGGCAGCTTATTCATTACTTGCAAGCTCTCTTTTGTTAAGTTCAGCGTGTTCAAATGAAAGCGCTTCCTCGGGTGGTAAGGGTGAAAGCAAAGATGAAATTAGCATTACATACCGTTCTGGAGGAGGCACCAATAAAGGTTTGACAGATTGGCTGGAGAAGGAAGTCATTCCGGAATTCAAAAAAGAGCATCCGGGTTCAACCATCAAGCTTGCTCCCTTAAATGTTTCAGAGGGGGATTATTTCGCCAAGATTGCCCTGATGCTGAAATCGAAAAATACCGCACCAGACCTTGTTGCGGAAGATACGTTCATGGTCAATTCTGATGCAAGTGCTGGGTATCTGGAGTCGCTTGATGATAAGGTGAAGGCTTGGGATGACTGGGGGAACTTCACGGAAAATGTGAAGAAGGGTGTCATCGCGCAAGATGGCAAAGTGTATGGAGTACCTTATAACACGGATTCACGGGGAATTTGGTATAACAAAGATCTATTCGAAAAGGCAGGCCTGTCTGTCCCGTGGGAACCGGAAAGCTGGGAGGATATTCTTCAAGCTGCCAAAACAATTAAAGAAAAATCACCCTCTGATGTCATTCCGATTTGGATGAATTCCGGAAAAGCTACAGGGGAAGCGACATCGATGCAAACTTTTGAAATGCTCCTTTATGGTACGAAAACACCTCTATATGATTTAGACGAAAAGAAATGGATCGTGAAAAGCGAAGGACTTGTTAATTCGTTCAAGTTCATTGATACCGTCTACGAAGAAAAGCTCGGCCCAAATCTTTCACAGGTATTAAATGGACAGGGAGGCAGTATCGCCTATCAACAATTAATGCCGAAAGGTAAGCTCGCCATGGGGATTGACGGATTTTGGCAATCGGGTACATGGGGAGAAAACGGTGCTGCTCCTTGGGCAGAAGCGGTTGATACTTTAGGGTTCGCGCCAATGCCAACAGAAAATGGTGATGGTGCAGGAACTGTTACGATGTCTGGAGGTTGGGCCTTCTCCATTCCGAAAAATTCAGGCAGTAAGGAATTGGCATGGGAATTCATTAAATTCGCATCCAGCAAAGAAAAGAATCTCTCACTACAATTAAAAGACCGCAATTTAACCCCGCGAGATGATGTAGCACAAGATCCGGATTATCAAAAGATCCCGATGTTCGATGAAGCAACCGCACTGTTAAAAAATGCTCAGTTTCGTCCTGCTGTCGATAAGTACCCAAATGTCTCAACCCAAATTCAATCTCTTGTTGAGGATGTCGTAACGAACAAGCTTACTCCAGAACAGGCAGCAGCTCAGTATCAAAAAAATGTAACGGGCATTGTCGGTAAAGAAAACGTGATGGAAAAATAAAGAAAATCATGGGTTCCTCCCTGTCCAAGCAGGGAGGAACCATGATTTATATGTACAGGAATGGGGTGTGGAATGAATACTAATCCGGTTGAGTCACATGGAATTCGAATCAAGGAGGAACGGAAAAAAGATTATACATTATTACGTTCCATTCTGTTTTTACTGCCTACATGGATCATATTGCTTATCTTTTTTGTCGGGCCTATTTTATTAACGTTCTACTTTGCTTTCACAAATCTCTCGTTAACCGGAACGGAAGCGCAAAGCCTGGAGTTCACTGGATTCCAAAATTTTCTCACGATGTTCCAGGATCCGAATTTTCGTATCAGCATGGTAAACACGATCGTATTCCTTTTATTCTCAGCCGTAATCGGCCAGCAGGTGCTTGGGTTTATCCTGGCTCTGCTGATGAAGGAGAAAAACACTTCCTTTAGGAGGATCATCGGCATCATCGTCATAGCCGGTTGGGTTACTCCAGAAATTGTCGTTGCATTTTGCTGGGTGGCTTTTTTAAGTGATAACGGAACGTTAAATATGATTCTGGGGAATATGGGGATGAAACCTGTGACCTGGTTGTATAGCTTCCCGATGATCAGTGTAATCATCGCAAATATCTGGCATGGAACAGCATTTTCGATGCTGGTATACCAGGCTGCATTGGACGATGTTCCAAAAAGCGTGGAAGAAGCAGCCGTTATAGATGGTGCGTCACGTTTCCAAATGTTACGGAAAATTGTCCTGCCCATGATGAAAGGGTCCATCGTCACAAATATGATCCTCGTCACCTTACAAACATTGGGCGTCTTCACGTTGATATTTGCCATGACAGGCGGAGGTCCGGGAGCATCGACGCAGACCCTTCCGATATTCATGTATAACCAGGCATTTGTTAACTATCAACTTGGATACGGAACAGCCATTTCCCTCATTTTACTTTTGATAGGGATTATTTCAAGCACGATTTATATCAGGTATATGAAGGTCGAAATTTAGGGGGTGAGTTGAGTGAATCGTTTCAAACTCGAGAAAATCGTTCCATATGTCATTTTAACTTTGATAGGGATATTATTTCTATTACCGCTTTTGTGGGTGTTGGTAGCTTCTGTTGATCCAAATGCGCAACAGGCCTTAAAGACCCCGGATAGCCTGACAACATCGAATTTTACAACCATATTAAAAGATGGTGCCATTCTTCGTTCCTTTGCGATTGGATTATTCCTTTCTTTAGGTCAGGCTGTGCTTGTGGTCTTGTTTGCAGGGCTGGCAGCCTATCCGCTGTCCCGGTATGCTTTGAAATTCAAAAAACCGTTCATGTATACCATCTTATTCATGACATCTTTGCCAATCACAGCTGTAATGGTCCCTGTCTACCAACTATTCGTCTATATCGATTTGCAGGATTCGCTCATCGGAACTGTCTTGTTCCTGACGGCTTCCGGTTTGCCGTATGCGATCTGGATGATGAAGAACTTCATGGATGCCGTCCCGCTTGAATTGGAGGAGTCGGCTTGGATTGACGGGGCATCCGTATGGGCAGGGTTACGGAGGGTCGTGGCCCCATTAATGATTCCTGGCATATGCACGGTTGCCATCTTTACGTTTTCAGGAAGCTGGGGCAACTTTTTCGTACCTTACATCTTGATCCAGACTCCGGAAAAATTTCCTGCCTCGGTAACGATATTCCAGTTTTTCGGTAATTACGGTATGGTTGAATATGGGAAACTTGCAGCCTTTTCATTGATCTATACAATGCCCGCTGTCGTCCTTTACATCTTTTCACAGCGTTTTATGTCCCAGGGCTTCAGTCTTGGCGGTGCAACGAAAGGTTAAAAATCTCGAGGAAAAAGGAGTGTTTCATTGAATGTTTTGGAATATAGAGAAGTTAGAAAAGCGGATACAGGAATTACAGCCGTATCGTTATCAGGACGTCAAGCCAGTCGTGTCGTTTGAAGCTCAGACTGACGAAGAGGGAGCGATTGCGCAGGGGCCACCTGAAGGAGGCTCATGGAAAACAATGAATGTACGGGAAAGATGGGAAGGCCGTGACAAATACATATGGCTTAAGGCAGCTGTACCCATTCCATCCAACTGGAACAAACAAAGAATTGTCGGAGTGTTTGATTTTGGAAATACCGGAGGCGGTGGCAATTCCGGGTTTGAGTCGCTTTTGTACTTGAACGGCCAACCGTATCAAGGGGTTGATATGAACCATCAGGAAGTGTTTTTGGATGGGGAACTTGCCGGAAGCACCGTCGACTTTTGTTTCAGGCTCTGGTCCGGGCTTGAAGGCGGAGGGGTGCAGACGATCCAGGAGCATCAGTTGAAGGTCGCTTATGTTGCCTGTCTGGACGAACGCACCGACGATTTATACTATACCGCAAGAGCAGCATTGGATACGATAAAATATCTTGAAGAAAACCAGCCTGAAAGACAAACTCTATTGAAGGGTCTGGATAGGGCGTTCCTTTTGATCGACTGGTCGAATCCCGGTTCAGGAAGCTTTTATGACTCGGTTTATCAAGCGCAAGCTGTTTTAAATGCGGAAATTGAAAAGATCCCAAAAAATTATCCCGTTACCGTCACTTCCATCGGCCATACCCACATTGATGTCGCATGGCTTTGGCGCCTAAAGCATACTCGTGAGAAAGCGGCAAGGTCATTTTCAACTGTGTTGCGTTTAATGGAACAATACCCAGATTACACCTTTTTGCAGACACAGCCGCAATTATATGAATATATTAAAAATGATTACCCGCAAATCTATGAGCAAATCGAAAAAAGGGTCCAGGAAGGCCGTTGGGAAACGGAAGGTGGAATGTGGCTGGAAGCGGATTGCAACCTGACAAGTGGTGAATCGCTTGTCCGCCAGCTGCTACTCGGGACAAAATTCTTCCAAGAGAATTTTGGGAAGGAATGTGAATATCTATGGCTGCCGGATGTCTTCGGATACAGCTGGGCACTGCCGCAAATATTAGTTAAATCAGGAATCAAGACCTTCATGACCACTAAAATCAGTTGGAGCCAGTTCAATAAAATGCCTCATGACACCTTCAAGTGGAGGGGAATCGACGGAACGGAAATCTTAACCCATTTCGTCACCACCCCGGAAGACGAATACTGGTTCTACACCTATAACGGCCGCCTCACTCCGCGCACGGTGAAAGGAATTTGGGAGGCTTATCGGGATAAAGCCGTCAATCAGGAATTATTGCTTTCCTATGGATACGGGGACGGCGGCGGCGGTGTTAATCGGGAGATGCTTGAGATGCGCAGGCGCTTGGATAAAATGCCAGGTTTGCCGGCAGTGAAAACGGGAAGGGCCGATGAGTTTTTCAATCGCCTTCATGAGACGATAGATAATACGGATCAGTATGTCCATACATGGGACGGAGAGTTGTACCTGGAATACCACCGTGGAACGTATACGAGCCAAGCTTATAATAAAAGGATGAACCGCAAGATGGAATTGCTCCTACGGGAAACGGAATGGCTTCACTCCCTGAACAGTGTGCTTGAAGGAACATGGTCTTCTTATCCGTCAGAAGATCTGGAGGAAAGCTGGAAGATCGTGCTGCGCAATCAGTTCCATGACATCATCCCTGGATCTTCCATCCGGGAAGTCTATGAAGATAGTAAACTGGAATATGCAGAGGCACATCAATTGGCAGCTAATGCCTGGAACCATGCTTCCCGTTCGCTGGCGAAAGGGAGTGATCAGCAATTATTTACCATTTTCAATTCCTCTTCATGGATCCGAAATGATATCATTACTATTAAGACCGATCTTCATGCAGAAGGTGTCTGGACCGATGAGACAGGTGAAATTCTCGATTCCCAAAACACAGCAGATGGTGAATGGCTCGTAAACGTTGAAAAAGTGCCTTCGCTAGGCAAGAGCACGATCCGTTACGAGAAAGCGGAAAATATATCGAAATCGGCATTTGATGTGTCGACTAATCACATTTCGACTCCTTACTATGAGATAAGCTGGAATGAAAACGGGCAGCTAACGAGAGTTTTTGATCGAAAGCACCAGCGAGATGTTTTAGCATCGAATTCTCTTGCAAATGTACTCCAGGTATTTGAGGACAAGCCCATGCAGTATGACGCCTGGGATATCGATATTTTTTACCAAGAAAAGATGAAAGAGGTAAGCAATTTAATAGGAAGCAAAGTAGTCGAAAACGGACCCATACGTTGCGTAATCGAGTTTGAATGGGGTTTTGGAAAGTCAACGATTACACAAAAGATGATAACGTATGCCAAGAACCCGCGCATCGATTTTAAAACGAACATCGACTGGCGTGAAAAGGATCAGTTGTTAAAAACGGCATTCCCTGTAGACATCCGTGCTACGGAGGCTACTTATGACATCCAATATGGAAATGTCAAACGGCCTACTCATTGGAACACAAGTTGGGATTACGCTCGGTTCGAAACCGTCGCACATCAGTGGGCTGACCTATCGGAAAGTGGCTATGGCATAAGCATCATGAATGATTGCAAATACGGACATGACATTAAGGACAATGTGATGAGGCTGACCTTGTTAAAATCGGCCACATACCCAGATACCGAAGCTGATCAGGGAGAACATCTATTCACCTATTCGTTGCTACCGCATAAAGGGAGCTGGTATGAAGGGGGAACGGTGCAGGAAGCGTGGGCACTGAATAACCCGCTCTCATACATGGAGGGACAATCCCAAAAATTGTCCATGTTTTCGCTTAATGCTGAGAATGTAATGATCGATGCCGTGAAAAAAGGGGAAAATACTGATGAAGTAGTTATCCGCCTGCATGAGTTTGCAGGAGCAAGAGGCGCTGTGGAGGTAAGAAGTGAATTAGATATCATTTCATGGCAGGAATGCAACCTAATGGAAAAAAGTATAGAGGATAAGCGGGAAGATCAGACATTGGCCTTTGACATCAAACCGTATGAGATTAAGACATTCGTAGTCCAACTGAAAAGTTAACCACATGCCAATTAGGGGATTTTCCCCTTCTTGGCTATGAATATATCGTTTGGGGTGGTTACAATAACAGCTTTATATGAGAAAGTATATCAATCATTGAAGAAAGATATCAAAGAGGGGAAATATAAGCCGGGCGATCGCATCCCTTCCGAGAAAGAACTCTCGGACATCTTCGAGATCAGCAGGATCACAAGCAAGAGGGCCTTGGGCAAATTGGTAGAGGATGGGGTTGTCTACCGCACACAAGGGAAGGGTACTTTCGTTTCTGAAGCGGGCAGTAATAAAACCAATTTGGCTCACGTTCGAAAGCCCTTGTTCGGTCTCATCATGACAACCTTTGATGACAGCCATAGTTTTAGGCTCATTTCAGGCATAGAATCTGCTTCGGATGAGAAATGCATGGTCATTTTAAAACAGACCTTCGGCTCGGCTGAAAAAGAGGAAAAAATAATCAAGGAGTTGCTTGATTTCGGCGTTGATGGACTGATCATCTATCCTGCTCAAGCTGAGCACTACAGTTCGGAAATCCTCAAAATGGTCGTGGACCAATTTCCGCTCGTCCTAATCGACCGTTCGTTCAAAGGGGTTGCCGCAACTGCCATATCGACTGATAACGTACAGGCTGCCAAACTCGGCATGGAACATCTTTTTGATTTAGGTCATGAACACATCGGTGTCTTATCTCCAACAACAATCGCGACGACGACGATTGAAGATCGGTTCGCTGGGATCGTCCAGGCCTTTTCTGAACGGAATGTTCGGGTTAATCGTGAATTATGGTTTACCGAAATAAAGAGTACACTTCCCACCCCTGAAGCAACCTGTGAACAAGACATTGAATTGATCAAAACCTACCTTAAGGCACATACCGATCTCACTGCCCTGTTTACGATCGAATATAAAATTGCGAAGCTTGCACAAAAAGCTATTGAACAAATGGGCCTTCGCATACCTGAAGATATCTCGATCCTATGCTTCGATGAGCCGGAAAATAATTGGGACAGTTTGACTTTCACACACCTGCACCAGAAAGCAAAAACGATTGGTGAAACGGCGGTCAGAAGGTTATTGGAAATGATAAACGGGGACTGTTCCATTGAAAAGGTTGAATTCCCGGCATGTTTGGTTAAAGGGAATTCCACATGTCAGTCAGTGAAGAAACATCCACTATCCAAATGATGGAGGGATCTTTTTTTCAGTCCCAATTGCTGGATCATTGTTCGCCATTGCAGTTTAGTGAAAAGGTCGTCAAATGATAAATGATTCCTGCAAGGATTTAGGCTGGATGATAAGTGCACGAATTGTTCATGATCATGAAAGAAAAATCTTGGTTAACCATACAAAGCACTTAGCACTCATACACTCCGTCAGCTGAATGACGGGGGGATTTTGCTTAAAGTATTTCAACCCATAAAGGAGGCATAATCATGGTTTATGTAGCAGATCAAAGCAGGTACGAAACGATGAAATACAATAGAAGCGGACAGTCAGGCCTTAAGCTTCCAGCCATTTCGTTGGGGTTATGGCATAATTTTGGAGGGGTGGATATTGAGGAGAATGGCCGCGCCATGCTCAGGAGGGCATTTGATTTAGGGATTACCCACTTCGACCTTGCCAATAATTATGGACCTCCTGCAGGCTCGGCAGAAGATTTGTTCGGCCGGATATTGAAACAGGATTTTGCCCCATACAGAGATGAAATGATCATTTCCACGAAAGCGGGTTATCATATGTGGCCCGGGCCATATGGGGATTGGGGTTCCAAAAAATATTTGGTTTCAAGTCTCGACCAGAGCTTGAAACGCCTGGGACTTGATTATGTGGATATATTCTATTCACACCGTCCTGATCCAAACACACCACTTGAAGAGACGATGGGGGCTCTTGACCTTGTCGTCCGGCAGGGAAAAGCGTTATATGTAGGCATTTCCAATTATACTGCTGAACAAACGGCACAAGCGGTAGAAATCTTAAATGATCTAGGTACGCCTCTTTTCATTCATCAACCAAAATACTCCATGTTCAACCGGTGGATTGAAAATGGATTACAAAATGTTTTGCAGGAAAATGGAGTGGGATCCATAGCGTTCTGTCCATTAGCTCAAGGTCTGCTTACGAATAAATATCTTTCAGGTGTTCCGGTTGATTCAAGGGCAAGTAAGCCAACGGGAGCATTAAAGGAAAATGAAGTCACGCAAGAAGCGGTGAACCGTGTACGGAAATTGAAGGAAATCGCAGATGAGCGAGGTCAATCTTTGCCTCAATTGGCCCTGGCCTGGGTACTTCGTGAAGGAAGAGTCACCTCTGCCCTGATCGGGGCAAGTAAAGTGAGCCAAATAGAAGAGAATGTCAAGGCGTTGAATCACCTTACATTCACAGATGATGAGTTAGCCAGAATTGAACAAATCCTTAACTTGAATATTGATATGTACAATCCTATTGGGAAAAAATGAAGTTTTATCTAGGAAGCGGAAGGTGATGATCTCGCGGTAACGGAAATGATTTTAATGGGATATTGACCACTATCAGGAATAAACTTGATGCTGCACTATGATCCTGAAATTTTTCTTCATTCATAGCAACCGAACAGAATTCTTGCTGCTCTCCCTTCAAGCTAAAGAAGATAATGAGAAAAGTCTGACCTGTTTTAATAAGGGTCAGATTATTTTTTTGCTTGAGAAACAAGAAGGCGTATATGAGCATACCCCTGAAAACTGCCGTCAACGTGGGAATTGGTGAAGAAACCTTCCACCATTTAGGCACATTAGAAAGAGTGTTTGACAAGGCGCCGAAGGACAGCATTCGCGGTCAGTGTGAAAAGGGTTTTAGAACTTAAGGAAGCCTCTATGTAACCTGGAGGAGGCTTGGTAAGTTGATAAGCAAAAAAGAGCATCAAACAAATGTGAAAACATTCATTTGGTGCTCTTTTATTTCAGCTAAATGACACCTCAAGTAAAATTACCGATTGTTATGGAAAAGGAATACATAAGAAGAAAGGACAGAAAAACAAGCTTGGTATTATGGGTGTTCCGTTTCGAAGGATAACAAAACGGTCACTATACAGCAGTGAAAGGAATTCTTAATGAATACATTAAAATTTTCTATCAACCAAAGTATTGCCAGTTTCCCATTCCCAGTGTTAGGATTAACCTCAATTAATTAAATTATTCACATCTGTCAACTTGGATTTAGAAAGGATGGGAAAAAGGAGATATTTTTCGTTTTCCATATGTATTATTTGATCTTAGGTGAACAGGAGAGGAGAAAGAACAAAAATATGATGGAATCAATGATCCTGTCTTGATCGAAAATAGTTTGAACTGTTGAACGCATTTATAGTCATTGTCAATTTAGTGTTCTAGAGTCCAATTGGGGGTTTAAATATCTGATTATTCAGTTATTTGGATGGGATATAGAGTTAAAGGGGGAGAAATTATGGGGTTTGAAAAAAGAAAACTAAAATTAGGAACGATTATTCATGGTGTAGGAGGAAATATTGCTGCTTGGAGGCATCCTGAGGTTCTGGTTGATGCTAGTGTCAATTTGGATTTTTATAAGGAACAAGCACAAAAGTCTGAAAATGCGAAATTCGATTTTGTCTTTATAGCGGATGGATTGCATATAAACGAAAAATCCTTACCACACTTTTTGAACCGTTTTGAACCACTTACGATTTTATCGGCACTCGCATCTGTCACTTCACGAATTGGTCTGGCTGGAACGGTGTCGACCTCTTATAGTGAGCCATTTAATGTCGCACGTCAGTTGGCTTCCCTTGATCAGATCAGTCATGGTCGTGCGGGCTGGAATGTCGTCACTTCACCGCTAGAGAATACGGCGTTAAATTTTAATAAAACAGTAGAAGAACATCCAGATCATCCTAAACGATACAAAATTGCAGCTGAATATCTCCAAGTGGCGAAAGGATTATGGGATTCATGGGAAGATGATGCCTTCATTCGTGATAAGCAATCAGGTGTCTTCTTTGACCCAGGGAAATTACATCCATTACATCATCAAGGTGAATTTTTCTCTGTGCAAGGACCGCTTAACATTGGTCGATCGAAGCAAGGACGCCCAATCATTATCCAAGCTGGTTCATCAGAAGATGGGAAAAATTTAGCGGCGAAAGAAGCGGATGCCGTATTTACCGGTCAAGCAACATTGGCAGAGGCTCAAGCATTTTATTTAGATGTTAAAAGCAGGGCTTCGTCTTTTGGAAGGAACCCTGAGGAGATTCTTATCTTGCCTGGGTTCGAACCAATCATAGGAAAGACGGACGAAGAAGCCGAACAGAAGTATCAGGATATTGCTAATTTAGTATCGATTGAACAGGCACTGAATTATTTGGGCCGATTTTTTGAACATCATGATTTTTCCCAATATCCATTGGATGCGCCATTTCCTGAATTGGGTGATTTGGGAGCAAACAGCTTTAAAAGCGGCACTGATCGAATTAAACAAGAAGCAAAGGAACAAAACTTGACCCTTAGGCAAGTGGCATTAAGGTCTGCCACGCAGCGTACTCCATTTATCGGAACACCTGAGAAAGTAGCAGACCTTATTCAAGAGTGGTTTGAAGGAAGAGCAGCGGACGGGTTTATTTTCCATGCCAACCTTCCAAGTAGCTTGACAGACTTTATCGATGGTGTTGTTCCCATTCTTCAGGATCGCGGTCTTTTCCGGACAGAGTATGAATCGGATACATTTCGGGGGAACTTGGGACTTTCTTATCCAAAAAATCGGTATGCGAAGGAATCTTTACATCATTGATCTTAGTTAGCGTGTTAATTCTTAGTCAAGAAGGGTGAGTTTTGATGTCCACTAGAACAAAGTCACGCAAAATATTGTCTTTCCTTTTAATTTGTTTCTTGCTTCTTTTAGTTGGTTGCACGAATTCCGGTCAATCAACATCAACAAATATAAATTCCAAAGAAAGTTCAACCAGCGAGCCAGTTGCTGGTGGTGATTTCACTTATGCATTGTCCACTGCCCCAGATACATTAGATCCTCATGTAAGTGGCTTTGCTGTTTCGTACAGGGTCCTTAAAAGCATATTTGAAACTTTAGTCTATCAAGACGAGGATCATTCAATTGAACCATGGCTTGCTACAGATTGGGAGATATCAAAAGATCAAAAGACTTATACATTTAATCTAAGAGAAGATGTCACTTTTCACGATGGTTCAAAATTCAATGCCGAAGTGGTGAAATATAATTTTGACAGAATATTCGATCCGAAAACCAAGGCGATAACACCGGCTTCCTATATGGAGAAGGTTGATTCTGTAAAAGTATTGGATGAGTATACGGTTAAAATCACCTTATCCGAGCCATCGGCTACATTTTTAACTTTACTTGGTCATACGAACTTATCCATTGTGTCACAAGAAGCTGCGGAAAAGTATGGAGATCAATTTGCTAGCCATCCTGTAGGTTCAGGTCCATTTAAATTTGTTGAACAGGTAGAAAATGACCGGGTCGTATTGGAAAAATATGAAGGCTATCATGGGGGATATCTATTTGCGGAACACGAAGGATCAGCCTATTTGGATAAACTTATATTTAAAATTATTCCTGAAGAGGCAACACGCATTGGCAGTGTCCAAAGTGGACAGGTGGATGTAGCTGAAACAGTACCGCCACAGGATGTGGTTTCGATCAAAGAGAATGATCAATTAAATATTCTCGAGGCAGCGACAGGAGGGCTTCCATATACATTGTTCATCAATCAGACGTCTGCACCTTGGGGTGATGTGAAAGCAAGACAGGCTTTAAAGGCAGCCATTGATGTAGACACTATTGTAAATACCTTATATTTAAAAACCTATAAAAGAGCCTGGTCTGCGCTAGCCCCAATTACCTTTGGTTATGATGAAAGTCTGGAAAATAAAAAGACGTATGATGTGAAAAAAGCGAATCAAGCTTTTGATGAATTGGGTTGGAAAAAAGAAGCGGATGGGATACGGAAAAAAGATGGCAAAACGCTTACTTTGCGAATCCTTAATGACGCCGTTAACCGTGAGAAAAGACAGGATATTTCATTAATGGTTCAACAACAATTAAAAGAGGTTGGAGTGAAAGTTAAGCTAATCACAACGAGTGATAGCCAAAGTGTCTTAAAAGATCCAAAAGGATATGATCTTCGTGGAAATAGTCGAGTGGCACTAGATCCGGATGATCTTCGTCGTTTTTACGGTTCTGATTATACGATGGATAAGGGTGGCGGGAATATTGCATGGTTAAGGGACAATGAAATTGATACTTTGGTTGAGCAGGGAGCTGTAGAGGTAGATCCTGAAAAACGGTCAGACATCTATAAGCGAGTACAACAAAAGTTAATCGAGCAGGCTGTCATTATACCGGTCTATGATTTTCCTTATACTGTGGCCGCTACGAAAAACGTACAAGGACTAAAATTCGATTCAATTGGCTATCCTTTGTTTTTCGATGTGAATTTGACAAAATAAGCTTTGGTTGTCCTATACAGCATGGTTATTAAATGAAATAACCATGCTGTATAGTCATTAGTCAATGATCTTCATGGAAGCCTGCATGGAAGATCCTTTCTTACTATTTAATTGGACTAAAATCATGAATGATAGGAGTAATGAAGAAAGTAATAAGGAGGAATCATTTTTGGGGAAATCCATATCAACTGTTGTTAGGTTAAGTAAAAGTCAAAGGATTGCGGGTGTTCGTTCATTATGTTGCGGCTAATAGGAAGCAGAGGGATAACTGCATGTATCGTCTTAGTGGGCACTTTGTTTTTAGTTTTTTCCATCAATTATTTTCTCCCCAGTGATGCAGTAGATCTGTTGTTGGCTGACAATGGAGGGGATGAAAAATTAGCGGAGAGCCTCCGAAATGAGCTCGGACTGGATTTACCTTTCCATGAGCAGTTTTTGAATTATCTAACCGGGCTTCTTCATGGGGATTTTGGGCAGTCCATAGTCGATAGTGAGCCTGTAATCGATAAAATTATTGCTCAATTTTCAGCAACCATCATGCTGACGATCACCAGTGCCTTTATCGCCATTTCGGTCGGGGTAACTTTAGGCGTAGTATCAGCCATTCATCATAACAGCATGATTGATTTTGTGGCCAGAATTGTTGGTTTATTTGGAATTTCGATGCCAACCTTTTGGTCAGGTATCTTGCTGATCTTAATCTTTTCGATTCATTTAGGCTGGTTCCCAGCTATGGGATCAGAGAGTTTGAGTACCTTGGTCTTGCCAGCTATAACATTAGGATTAGTCGGATCTGGGTTTATCGTTCGGATTGTCCGTAATAGTATGCTTGAAGTGATTAATGAACCGTTTATTCTAACGTTACGAGCAAAAGGAATCTCTGAACGGGTCGTTATGTACCGTCATGCTTTGAGAAATGCACTTATTCCTGCTGTTACAATGATTGGCATGATTATTGGAGATTTTCTTGGAGGAGCAGTAGTCATTGAAACCGTGTTTGCTAGACAAGGAATCGGACGGATTGTCGCTGATGCCATCATGGCAAAAGATTTACCGGTTGTACAAGGGGTTGTCTTTTTCACGGCGATTATCTATGTCTCCATAAACTTGTTGGTAGATATCTCATACTCATTGATTGATCCCAGAATCAGACGCACGCAGTTAGGAGGTTGATTGAATGAGAGAAGTCGTTTCAGTACCCGTCAAACAAAGAGTTGCATCGTTAGTTCAACAAAAAAAATTCAGAATAAAGCTTTTTCGCTTGGAAAATGTATTTGTCTACTTAGGTATAGTTAGTATCCTTTTTTTAACGATTTGTGCGATTGTGCCACAGTGGATTGCCCCTTATTCTCCTACAAAAATGTTTTCAGATCAAATTATGCAGCCTCCTTCAGGAAATCATTGGTTCGGAACGGACTATTTTGGAAGAGATGTTTTTAGTGTAGTTGTAAATGGAAGCAGCTTTTCCTTATTAATCGGTGTACTGGCAGTTCTAGTTGGCGGAATTATTGGAAGTTTGATTGGCGCAGTCGCCGGTCATGTTGGGGGAATCATAGATACGATTTTTATGAGAATGATTGAAATCGTACAAACGATTCCCGGGATGTTATTGGCACTGGCACTTGCAGCGGCGCTAGGTGCTAATTTTTTAAACATTGTTCTGGCGGTTTCCGTAGCTTCCATGCCGGGCTATGCAAGGGTTATGCGTGGGCAGATTGTCAGCATAAAGAATCGTCCGTATGTAATGGCTTCAAAGTCCATAGGCACTTCCAATGTAAAGATTTTCATGAAGCATATTTTGCCAAACTCCTATCCACCTTTAGTAGTTATGGCATCTAACGGTCTTGGAACGGCTATTATAACAGGAGCAGGTTTAAGCTTTCTAGGACTCGGTGTTGTAAATGAGATTCCCGATTGGGGCGGTTTATTATCACAAGGAAGAGGCTATTTAGCTTCTGCTTGGTGGATTGCGACATTTCCAGGTATAGCGATCACGATATTTGTACTCTCAGTGAATATTATTGGTGATAGTCTTCGAGATTATTTTGACCCTAAAAAAAGAATGGCATGATGGTGGTGGAGCAGAGCCGGTTGATTTTTCTAATGACTGAAGAGTCCGAAGAATAGCCCTTGTTTTACGAATCAGATCTTTACGGGCATGGTTTCTCACCAACTCATTTGTAAGGTGGGGTTCTCTTGCTGCCTGTAAGGTGGGAATAGGAGAGATAGATTTGGATTCGTTATTGGATGTTAAGGATCTAACTGTTGATTTTAAAACGAAAAACGGTTTATTAACGGCTGTTTCGAAAATCGACCTACAAATAAACGATGGAGAAACGGTTTGTATAGTTGGAGAATCAGGGAGTGGGAAGTCCGTCACTTCTAAGGCAATTATGAGATTGATTGATTATGAGAATGGACAGATATCGGGTGGACAGATCCTATTTAATCAGGAAGACTTAGTCTCGATGTCAAAAAAAGGTTTAAATCAAGTACGAGGCAAAAAAATTTCCATGGTCTTCCAAGAACCGCTTTCAGCTTTTGATCCTGTCTTTACAATAGGACATCAGCTAACGGAAACAATGATCCAACATACAAAGGTTACAAAAAAACAAGCGTGGGAAAAGGGGACTGTTTTATTAAAAAGAGTGGGAATATCAGAACCGGAAATCCGAATGAAGCAATATCCAAGTGAATTATCAGGTGGAATGCTGCAACGGGCAATGATTGCGATGGCTCTTGCTTGTGAGCCGGAGTTATTGATTGCCGATGAACCGACAACGTCTCTTGATGTAACGATACAAGCGCAAATTATAGATTTGCTTAAAGAGTTAAAAAAAGAATTTAATATGGCCATTCTTCTTGTGACACATGACTTAGGCGTGGCCCTGCAGTTAGCAGACAGAATTGTTGTGATGTATGCAGGGAAAGTAGTGGAAGAAGGAACGGTCCAGCAGTTATTTCAAACGCCGTATCATCCTTATACCCGTGGGCTTTTACAATCGATACCAAAATTCGATTCTACTAGTAAAACGAAGCTCCATTCCATTGAAGGATCGATCCCTGGCTTACCGGATATGCCTGAAGGATGCCGATTCCATCCGCGATGCCCTTTTTCAACAGAAAAATGTCAGTTGAAAAGTCCGCCACTATCTTTGGTGAATGGAAGGTACAGTGCTTGCTGGTATGCAAAAGAGTTAGTAAAGGACGAAAGATGGTTTAGTGATTCACTGGCTGATCACGATTCAGTTAGGAAAGATAAATCTCCAGCAGGAGAAAAAACAAGGGAAGTTATCGAAACAAAAGCTTTATTTGAGATACGGGAACTAAGTAAGTATTATCCTTTGAAACATTCAAGTAAACAAATCAAAGCGGTAGACAATGTGTCATTTTCCATTATTGAGGGTGAAACCTTTGGATTAGTAGGAGAATCTGGGAGCGGAAAATCCACATTAGGCAGAGCGATCCTTCAATTGGAGAGAATGACAACGGGTGATGTAGTGTTCAAGGGACAATCATTAACTCAGTTGAAGAGTTCGGAAATGAGGAAAATGAGGAAAAATATGCAAATGATTTTTCAAGATCCTTATGGCTCCATTGACCCGCGCTGGACCATCGGAAAAGTGATTGCCGAACCGATAAAAGTACATCAGCCTGATCTGACGATAAAGCAGGTAGAAACAACAGTAAAAGAACTTTTGAAAAAAGTGGGATTGAAACCTGAGTGGTATAGTCGTTTTCCCCATGAGTTTTCAGGTGGCCAGCGGCAAAGGATTGGGATAGCGAGAGCGATAGCTGTAAACCCGACTTTCATTCTTGCCGATGAAGCGGTTTCGGCCCTGGATGTTTCTGTACGGGCGCAAATCATCAATCTCCTAAAAGACCTGCAGCAATCATTGAAGTTAACGTATTTATTTATCGGACATGATTTAAACATAGTCCGATATATTTCTGATCGAATAGGTGTAATGTATTTGGGGAAAATGGTTGAAATTGCTCCGAGTGAGGAATTATTTAACCGCCCTGCGCATCCTTATACGGAAGCATTGATCAAGTCCATTCCTCATGCTGATCTATTTCAAACAAAGAATGATCATTCGATTCATGGGGAAATACCATCTCCAGCAAATCCTCCATCAGGCTGCGGATTTCGCACACGCTGTCCATTTGCAACAGAACGTTGCACTATTGAAGTGCCAGAGTTAAAAGAATTTGAACCAGGGCGTTTCGTTTCATGCCACCATTCTACACTCGTGTTCGATCGAAAAAAATAAACGTACATCAACTGTATGCTGTACCCATAAAAGGGGACGGTTTAATATTATGTGGCTGTCAAGGAAAATAGGTTAATTGAATTCTATTACATTACATTAAATTTGGAGGTAATAACATTGAAATTTGTATTGTTTGACCTTATGGGTAATCATCCCAACGCTGTTACAGGAGAAGTAATGACTCAACAGCAAAGAATTCAACAAGTCGTTGATCAGGCCGAATATGCTGAAAAACTTGGCTTTGATGGTTATGGGGTGGGAGAGCGTCATGGAGCTCCATTTTTGTCCTCCTCTCCAGCCTTGATGTTAACCGCTATTGCTGCCAAAACATCCAAAATCCGTTTGCTGCCCACGGTTTCCGTTTTGAGTGTGCTTGACCCAGTGCGTGTCGCTGAGGACTATGCAACACTTGATCATCTTTCAGGCGGAAGATTAGAAATGATGATTGGTAAAGGCAATGATCCTCGCCATTATCCGCTATTTGGTATTACCGAGGAGGAGCAATGGTTGTCCATGTCTGAGCGATACGAACTTCTAAAACGGTTATGGAATGAAGAAAACATCACATGGGAAGGAAAATATCGTGCACCCTTACATAATGTGACGACCGAACCCCGACCATTTCAAAAACAGATTCCTATTTGGCATGGCAGTGCATCTAGTCCGCTTTCTACTGAACTTGCTGCAAAACATGGTGAACCGATATTCTCTTCGAATACTTTTCATCCATTGGCGAAGTATAAAGAGTTGATTGATCATTATCGTGAGCGATTGGATTATTATGGATATGATCCCGAGAAGGCATTCGTTGGTGCTGGGGCAAGAGGCTTGTACTTGGCCAATACAACGGAAGAAGCAATCAAAAGCTATCGTCCATACTATGATATTTATATGAACACAGATGCGTCGAAGTTCAATCAATCTCCATTTAAAGACCTTGAGGATCACATTCAAAATGGTTCAGCTCTGGTCGGAAGTGCTGATCAGGTTATAGAGAAGATATTAAAGTATCATCAAGCCTTCGGACATCAAGTACAAAGTATAAGTGTGGAGGGAATCAGTAAAGCGGAGCAACGAGAGCAACTTGAACGATTCGCCACTGACGTTATACCAGTCTTAAAGCGTGAAATCCCCAGTACAGTATGGGAAAGCAAACAATCTGCGTTGATATAAAGTATTCTTGAAGTGATTTCCGTCCGGGAATCCGATTGATTCGTCCATTTTTAGTTTCCTGCTTATGGAACTACCGATTATTAGTAGTCACGCAAGAGGTTACTCTTTACTCGACTAAAAGTGGCCGTTATCTTAGAGTGAAAGGTCGTACGCATGACAACGCCGCCGCGGAAGCGACCTTTAAAAAGTGGGCCTGCCTATCGCAGCTAACACTCGAATTTGGACAATGCATGAACTGATTCAAGCTGTAAACTTAGGGGAAATTCGGGTAAATATGTCCTCTAATATTAAAATTTGCTTGATTTTGCTTTACATTCCATAGGTATGTAGGATCGTTAAGAGAAAGGTTCATTAAATTCCTCACAAACTGTTCGATCAGAATGTGAGGATTTAAGGACCATATGAATGGAAAGGAGTTTTTGAGATTAGGATACTGAGGTGACTAGAAAGACTACCTATCCTATTTAAAATAAATCGATAGTGTATGCATCTATTTTTGAGGGTTCATTTAATAATTCCAATGGTTTTGTTTTCATTCCAAGTGCTTGACAGGCTTGGGGAATTAACTCAAGGATTTCATCATTAGCCATTTCATAATTAAACGTTGATTTTAATGAATGCTCCAATTCTATCGTACTGACTTTATTGAACTTTTCACCAACAATGATCATATCGTATTTTTTCATGACTTCTATCCAGGATTCTTTTGAATCGATTGTTAAAGCGGATTGTCTCAGTTCATTTAAAACCTCGATTAGTTTTTGTCGTTTGGCCATCATAACACCTCCTGATTAATAAGGTATATTATACCAAAATTCAACCTGAAAATCGGTATGAACATCGATGCTTAAGTTGGGGATTGAAATCTCATACGGCGATACAACTAAGGTGCAGCCAATTTAATCAACTTTGTTATTTCCTGCGATTATCAAGAATTTTCGGAGAATCTCTTATTTAGAAGATATTAATCTTAATAGATGAAAAGGTAAAGAAGAGAGCGGATGGGGAGGGAATAATGAAGTGCAAAAAGGCCACAAGGTAATCTCTTCGCCTAATTTTATTGGTTTTTCTCTTTATTAAAATCTAATATCCCTTTATTTAATTCGATATTATTTTTTACACTTTCTGAATTGTTTTCGTAATTAAACTTTTCTTTCTGAATGGAATTGGGATTGTCAGGACTTGGCGACATCCTTTCTAAAGCATCAGCAATTCTCGTAAGCTGTTCCAAAATTTTATCATTGGTCATACCCAGTTCCACCTTTTTCCTTTAATTATATATCAATCACATCATTAATAATACCCTACCCTTTAAATAGGAAATTGTAAAAAAGGTTTCTACCTTCAAAAAGCATCCCTCTTTTGGCGTAAATCTTCAATAAAAAACACCTCTCAGTTTTTTACACAGCTTAATTAATCCGTTCCTGAAAATTTTGATGCGTTCAAATAGTTGTTCTTATTCGTTAAGAATATAATAAAAAACAACATTAATTTATTGTAAAACGATAAATTTTGTATTAAAATCAATTTGACAATAAATTAGTGAGGTGTTTTTCATGAATCGAGTGTCAACACTCTTTTTGAAGATAGCTGTTTTTCTTATTGGGTTGCCGGTTCTTGCTTTGTGCATCTTTGTGGTTCCTGTGATAGCGAAGTTTGCCGTAGAATTATTTCCAAACATTCCTTATTTGAATGATCTTGTTTTTATTTATATGTATGTAACGGCGATCCCTTTTTATGTAGCCTTATATCAAGCGTTTAAGCTGTTAAGCTATATCGACAAGAACAAGGCATTCTCGGAATTATCAGTGGTGGCTTTAAAAAATATAAAATATTGTGCGATGGCAATCAGTATTTTGTATGTGTTAGGTCTGCCATTTTTTTATTTCACTGCGGAACTGGACGATGCTCCAGGTATCATAATAATTGGGTTGGTCATTATTTTTGCATCTATGGTGATTGCGGTCTTTGCTGCTGTACTTCAAAGTCTGTTGAAAAATGCCATTGAAATAAAATCAGAAAATGATTTAACGGTCTGAGGTGAATAACATGGCAATTATAATCAATATTGATGTGATGCTGGCTAAAAGGAAAATGAGCGTAACGGAACTTTCGGAGAGGGTCGGGATAACGATGGCTAACCTGTCAATCTTGAAAAACGGAAAGGCAAAGGCGATTCGATTAACAACTTTAGAGGCAATTTGCAAGGCTTTGGAATGTCAGCCAGGAGATATTTTGGAATACCGAAATGATGAAGAGATACAGTGAAGAAAAGGGGAGGTTCTCATGCATGTAACCATAAAAAAAGCGGAGTCACGAATCATGGCAGCATCTAAACAGGTCGTTCGTTTCGGTTGGGAGCAGGCCCTATCATGTTTATTTCCGGCCGTCATCTTTGCCTCCTTGGCGTTAACAAAATTCCTGCCGCTTCCCTTTTTGCCGCGGTATGACTGGCTGCTCATCATCTGCCTTCTCATGCAGTGGCTAATGGTGCGTTCCGGGCTTGAAACACGTGATGAACTAAAGGTCATCACGATGTTCCACCTTATTGGTCTTGCACTGGAGCTTTTCAAGGTACATATGGGCTCCTGGTCCTATCCAGAGGAAGGATATTTCAAAATTTTTGGTGTCCCTTTATATAGCGGTTTCATGTACGCAAGTGTAGCGAGTTATCTTTGCCAGGCCTGGAGAAGGCTGAAGGTTGAATTGGTTAAGTGGCCGCCATTTTTGGTGGTTGTACCTCTTGCGACTGCAATTTATTTGAATTTCTTCCTTCACCATTTTTGGATGGACGTTCGTTGGGGGCTGTCTGGGCTTGTCATCATCGTCTTTTGGCAATCATGGGTCATGTATGAAATTAATGGTACCCGTTATCGTATGCCACTCGCGCTTTCTTTTGTGCTCATCGGATTTTTTATCTGGATAGCCGAAAATATCGCAACATTCTTTGGAGCTTGGGAATACCCAAACCAAACCGATGCGTGGAGTCTCGTTCATCTCGGCAAGGTGAGTTCATGGCTTTTATTAG
Source organism: Bacillus sp. mrc49 (assembly GCF_002803435.1). Lineage (NCBI taxonomy): Bacteria > Bacillati > Bacillota > Bacilli > Caryophanales > Bacillaceae > Bacillus > Bacillus sp. mrc49. The sequence goes on from NZ_PHNG01000476.1 coordinate 25,360, forward strand.
TGATTGTCAGTTTTCTTATAGTAGCGACGTTAAAGCAGGTTAAAGGAAAAACTGCCACTTCCACCAATGGCAGTTCCTTTTATAACGGTTAACCTCCGATTCGTACAAAAAGCAAGCCTGACGGAAGGTTATAGAGATCTTATTAAGCCAGTTTATTGATTTTTAAAGTAGAGGAGCACCCATTAATGCGGGTGCTCATTTTGGTTACATAAGGTAATTTGTAGATAATGATGGATGTGGCTCTTTTATGAAATGTTGTTGCTTCCTTAATGAACTAAATAAGGCTGGTTTGTTGTATAATGAGATGAGTATTTTACCATTAAATGTAAATTAAAGAGGGGCATAAATGCAACTAAAAGGAGTGGAAGCATGTTTCCTATATTAGAAACCGAACGTTTAGTCTTACGAGAGCTTATTGAAGAGGACGCACCAAATATATTAAAGTGCTTTTCTAATGCAGATGTATTACGTTATTACGGGCAAAGGCCATTAACAAGTATAAATCAGGTGAACCAAATTGTCAGGAACTTTTCGAAAAGTTACGAGCAAAAAAGTGGTATTAAATGGGGAGTTGAAAGAAAAGGTATGGATGGTATCATCGGGACGATTGGGTTTCAAGAGTGGTCTCAAGAACATAAACGAGCCGAAATCAGCTATGCTCTTTTTTCTGAACATTGGGGCCAAGGGTACGCATCCGAGGCTGTTGGGAAAGTGATCTCCCATGGTTTTAACGAGCTAGGTTTGATGCGTATTGGTGCAGTTGTTTTTGTTAAAAATCAGGCATCCAAAAAATTATTAACAAAACTGGGCTTTGAAAAAGAAGGGGTAATGAGAAATTATATGTATCAGGATAATGTTCCGTTTGATGCGAATTTGTATTCTTTGTTAGTGTGAAGACGTTCGAAAAATCGTACTAAAACGATGTTGAAGAAGGAAACACGTGTAGGATGGAAAGGGAGATATTAAAACGGGAGTCTGCGTGAATAACTCTATACACTGATTCAGAGATAAACCGTTCAATTGGTTCGAGAATCTTATTCTATCAAAAGACTAAAGGCAAACTCGATGTATGGAGTTTGCCTTTAGAAATGATGTATAAATATTTACCGGAAAAACGGGCACTCGCTTTCAACAGGGCGGAGCTGTTTAGCTCGAGGGAAATATCCCTTGAAACCAGGCTTTCATGTAGGGGCCTTTGCCGCAGCTTCTCCTTCATTTTTCACTAAATTGCCATTCCGGACGACTGGACCCGCGAGGAACTAGAACAGTGTTATATTCACCAGGTGTCTCTGACATTTTCACCTGGTCCGTTACCCCTTGATATAAACCAAGTGGAGTTTCAGCAGTAAATAAGTCTGGTGCGATATATTCATGCTCCTCTGAGGATCCGGCTGTTTTTTCAACAAATCGTTTGTCAAAGATACCCATGGAGAGAATCCATAAAGACACACGGTCTAAAGAGACACGGACACGATAACTGCCGCCTTCTTTTGCTCTTCTCTCCATAGCTACTAAAGCTCCCACTTCAAGCAGCCAAGAAATTGCATAGTCATTTACAATTGAAATGGGTGGTAATTTAGGATTGTCCGGAGAACCTTCAAGAGCCATTACGCCTGTTACACAGCCAGCTGTTTGGTCAAAGCCATTACGTGTTGCCCATTCGCCTTCCGTTCCATGTAAATTTACCGTGCAATGGATGATGCCTGGGCGAATTTGTGCACAATCCTCTGCAGATAGCTCTTGCTGCTCAATAAATCCAGAGCGGCGGTTTGCAAAAAAGATGTCCGCATCCTGCAGCAATTCTTTCATTTTATGTTTGCCTTCTTCAATTTTTAAATCCAGTGTAGCAGAACGCATTCCCACATTGGATGTTGCATATACAATATCGTGTTCCCAATCCGTTGGACGCCATATGTTTAAAACATCTGCACCATGTAACGCAAGCGCTCTTCCAAAACCTGCACCAGCGATAACATGGGCAAGTCCTAAGGCACGGACGCCTTCTAGTGGAGACTTGGCATCTTCGGAAAGTGGTTCTGGATCACTCTCGCCTATTTTTTCAATTTCGATCAGAGGTAGCTTCGCTACTTCTTCGTAAGTAGATTCTTTCATGAACTCTTCGATTGTCCGTACTACGGGCATGACGATTCCACGTTCAGCAGCAGCATTTTCTAAGTCCTTCGAATTCCATTGTTTGATGGCGCTGGCTACAGATTGGCGATCTTCCGTACAATTTAAAAATAATAATGCTTCATGCTTGGATCGTGGATAAGGATTTAGCGGCATCACCCATTTCCCGTCTTTTGTTTGATAGAAAGTAAAGTCAAATGGGTTATAGGGGTCATTGGCAATCCCTGGTGCTAACCCATTGATTTTTTCCCACTGCCTGTCGTAAAAAGGGGAAAGTCTTCGTAATGCCTTACGTAAATCCATGTGAATGTTTTGACCTTTTCCGCCACGCATTCTCCAAATTTTAGAAACGGCGATGGATTTTGCAACTAAAGCGATAGCAGCTGCTGATGCCAAGCGGAGTGTACTAGGAACTATCGGGTCTTGTCCGTAAAAGGTGACGGTTCCTTCGCAGTCTTCCACCGTTAATCCGACTTCCTTCAAAACGGTGGTTAGTTCTTTGTAAATATCGAAATCGTCAAGGTTTGTCAATGTATGTTCGTTTGCTTTAATGATAGCATCAGTAAGCTTTTTTTCTTCCGTGTTTGTAGTCATCATAATCCCTTCCTTATTGAAAATTGTGTATAAAGAGTTATTTATGTTTTTCATTGAACGCATCTAGTACAGATAACTGCCGGGAATCACGCTTTTCATCAAGCCGATTCTCCTCTACCGCACCGTAGGATGACATAGCTTGTTCAGATAAATGCTGTATGGTGTCTTCATTTAGATGTGGGTTACCGAGATGATTCCAAAGAACATTCATTCCAGGACCTAAATGTTTGAGGAATGCAGGGAATCCTCCATCACCGCCTCCCAAATGGAAGGTTAGGAATGGTCCGCCTGCTGCCCAGCGGAGTCCAATTGAGCTGGTGACGATTTCGTCAAGTTCCTCCATTGAAACGACACCTTCCAATACTAAATGAACAGCCTCACGGAATAATGCTGATTGCAGACGATTGGCTACAAACCCATCGATCTCTTTTTTTAAAACAAGAGCGTTCTTACCTAGAGATTCATAAAACTGAACAGCTTTTTCAACAGAGCTGGAAGCTGTTTCATTGCCTGGGACAATCTCCACCAATGGAACAAGATGAGGTGGATTAAATGGATGGCCAATTAACATACGCTCTGGATATTTCATTTTCGCTGCAATCTCACTGGCCTTTAAACCGGAAGAGGATGACAGCAGCAAAGTGTCTTTACAGACAAACCGTTCAATATTTTCATATAATTCCTGCTTGAAGTCTAGACGTTCAGGTCCGTTTTCTTGGACAACGGATGAGCCATCAAGTGCACGTTCGAGATTTCCCTCAATCGTTAATCGATCAGTAAGGTCCTCGGTTGGAAGTCCAAGCTTTTGTAAAGAGGGAATGATTTTTTTAATACCAGCATGCACAACTTCTTCTAAATCAGGGCGAACGTCATTCACCCGTACTTCTAAGCCTTTTGCAAGGAAGTAGGCGGTCCAGGAAATTCCGATGACGCCAGCTCCAATGACGGTAACAGGGCTAAACTTTTGAAAATCCTCTGATAACCGTGGACTGTTCCTATTTCCATTCATCTTAATCATCCCTTTTTTAAGTGTAAATACTTCTTCACATGCGTTCATGATTTCTTAGATAGTCATGTAACACAGTAGGTGAAGCTAAAGTGAGATCTGTGATGGTTAAACGTGAAGTTCATACTTTTGATCCATTTGTTGCAAAAAAAGCACTTGTTATAAATAATTATAGTAATAGAATGTACAATAACAAGAATCAATAAAAGCTGAAATGATGCTTAAGCAACAGCTCAACAGGATATTGTTGCAAAAATAGAAAAGTTAGTAAAGGAGAGTAAAGAAAAATGGAGAAAAAAGTGGATCCGCGGGTACGCCGTACAGACAATCTTCTCAGAGATTCTCTAATCGAGTTAATGGATGAAAAGAGCTATGAAAGCATAACGATAAAAGATATTACTGAACGTGCAACTCTCAACCGGGCGACTTTTTATCGCCACTATGAAGATAAAGAGGATTTATTGAATAAAAGTATAGATAGGATGCTTGAAGACCTTTTCGGAGATGCATCGAAGTTCTACAGCGTAACCAAAGATCCGCATGAATTACAGCATTATGTCGCTTTACATATTTTTGAACATATCGCTAGATCGAATAAGTTTTTCCACGTCATGTTGATCAAAAAAGGGATTCCTAACTTCCTCCAATATTTAAAAGATTTTATTTTTCAATTCTATGATCATATGATTTTGGAAACGGATGTAAAAGAAGAGGAACTTCCTGTTACAAAAGAAGTGATCGTCAGTTATATTTCTGCTGCATATATCGGGGTTATCTCCTGGTGGCTGGAAAATGATATGCCATTCTCTTCGGCTTCCATGGCTGAACAAATGATTCAAATCAATATGCAAGGTCCGATTCAATTGTTGGGACAAAATCTGAATCGGTAAGTTGCTGCCTTTCTAAGAGAGAACTACACGAACTTAAGTATGTAAAAGAGGGGGAAAGGAACAGGAAGCTAAAAGGGAAACGTATTTGATAATATCTTTGCCAGTTAAAAAAGAATTTAAGTCAATTGCACAGTTACAGATGATAAGTATATGGTTATCAAATTTGAAGACTGACAGAAAAACCAGTTAAGCGATTTTTTAATAGATAAAACGAAGGTTTCTCATGATAAAAAAGTACCAAGGGATTGGAATGTCACGAAATGCTTTCCTGATGTTCAAGCAGTAATTGTTTCTTTTAAAAAATGAAAACGGATTTCTCATAGGAGCTTTGAAAATGGCTCGGAGTTTCCCCTAATTGCTTGACTGTACATGATAATAAAGATTCAGATTTAACTTCACATTCAGTTAGCCTAAAAGCAACGTTGAATAAGGCATGCTCAAATCTTTAATAGAGATTGGTAAAAAAAGGTTTTATACCTATTTAAATATGAGTGATGATTTCATCTTTGTTATGCACGACTAATTCCTCATTTCAATAGGCTGTACAGAATATGCACCTTGATTTTTGAAGAATTAAACCAAAAGTTAATGTTTTTGTCTGAAATTTCATGTAAATAATCCCAAAATATAAGTATTTAGTAGCCTGATGGTTTTAGAAAAGGGAGGGAGGTCATGAGTACAAATGAGTGGTCTGAAGGATCAACGGGAGTGATTCGAAACAATTGAACTGTCAGATGATGCTTTCTTGTAAAAGGATGGTGTAAAAAAGCTAGGAGCAAATCTAAAAGTATAAATTGTTTGGGGGGAGAAGGAAGGACCAGGCCTGTTGTTTTTATCAGGCCTTTTTTGTTACCCATTTTTCTGCTTGTAAGGGATGATTTTAATTGGGGGAATGTAGGTTGTTAGTGGTCCGGTATGGGTATTACCTTCAACCTGGTTATTGCCGCTTTTAAAAGGTGGTTACTAGGCAACTCAACTTGAAATTCTAAGAAAAACTTTCACAAAGAAAACCCTCTGTCCAAACGGATATTTTTTCCGTAGCATAAAATGATACATAATCATAAGGAGGAATATACGTGAGAAAGAAACTTTTGACGACGAGCTCGGAAGGTTTAATGGAGGATTCATTTCCATACCAGTTGTATCAAAAAGCAAAAAAGTTTGGAATTTGGAATCCTCAGCATATTAATTTTTCACAGGATCAACAAGACTGGAAAACGTTATCCGTAAAAGAAAAAGATTGGATGCTAAGACTCCTTGCCCAATTTCAGGGAGGGGAAGAGGCGGTAACTCTTGACTTACTTCCATTGCTTAGGGTAATCGCTGGAGAAGGAAGGCTGGAGGAAGAGATGTTCCTTACCACATTTCTATACGATGAAGCCAAACATACTGAGTTCTTTCGGCTTGTACTGAATGCCATCGGTGAAAAAGGAGATTTGTCCCACTTGCATTCCAATAGTTATCGTAAGATATTTTATGATATTCTCCCCGAAACAATGGAGCGTCTATGGCATGAACAAACCCCAGAGGCAATAGCTGACGCAGCGACAGTGTACAATATGTTCGTAGAAGGAGTGTTGGCTGAAACTGGTTATAAATCATTTTACGATGGACTGAAAACGATTGGTAAAATGCCTGGGTTAATAGAAGGCATAGATTACCTGAAAAAAGATGAATCAAGACATATTTCTTACGGGACCTTTTTGCTTCAACGCTTGATTTGTGAGCATCCGCATCTTTTTGATCGAGTGGTTAAGAAGCTCGAAGAATTGGCCCCTCTTTCAATTTCCTTGAATGCTGAGGGCGTTATCGGGGAGGGGGAAAAATTAAACCAATACAAATCCGAAATCAGGAAATACTCTGAAAAACAGCTGATGGTAAGAATTGAAATCCTTGCACGGGCAAAGGGGCAGACAATTGAAGAGATTTATCGATCTTCAGGAGCAAAATGAGTAACGATATCTAACTAAAAGCACTTTTTAGTTAGATATCTTCTTAAAGTAATGGATTAACGAATGTTCATGGTCATCCTGCATCCATATGATTACATCAAATGAATGATCAATATAGAATGAATGTTAATGAGTAGTATGGTCGATAACTAAGCACTTTCATGGAATGCGCGGCATTAACCCGATTCAAAAGGTTTGTGCCATTTTTTTTGGAAAAGGATGGTCTTATCATCGTAGGACAAACTGTTTTTATAGAGCTTATCCAAAACTTAAGAATTCTTAAGAAATTCTGCCACTTTTTCTTCAGGTTTGAATTGTATAGTAATTGATAAATTCAAACCGATGGGGTGACAATATGAAACAATCCATGTTCTTATTTCAATTCATGATAAATCCAAAAATGGTTGGTGCCGTCCTTCCTAGTTCTGGATTTCTCGGGAATAAAATGGTTGAAGGAATTGATTTTAACAAAGCGAAATACATTGTTGAATATGGAGCGGGAACAGGTGTATTCACAGAAATATTGTTAACAAAAAGAAATCGCAAGACCGTTATTTTATTAGTCGAAAATAATAGGGGGTTTTTTCAAGTACTACAAGAAAAATTTAAAGCAGAAAGCAATGTATTCATTGTATATGGATCTGCTTCGGATATTGAACAGCATATGAAAAGATTCGATATTCCTTATGTCGATTATGTGGTCTCGGGGTTGCCTTTTGCAAGTTTGCCGAAAGAAATTTCAAATGAGATTCTGTTACATACCACTAAGATATTAAAAAAGGATGGACAATTCATCACCTTCCAATACACGAAATGTAAAAAGGCTTTCATTGAGAAGTTTTTCAACAGAATAGATATAAAAAGAGAATATCGTAATTTGCCGCCAGCATATGTGTTTAGCTGTACGATTCCAAACCGGCATGTGGAGGATGATTATGGAGTCCAAAATACTAATTGTTGATGATGAAAAAGAAATTAGAAACCTCGTTTCCGTTTATTTAGAAAATGAGGGATTTAAAACCAAACAGGCAGAGAATGGGTATGAAGCCCTGGAATTATTGGAAACTATCAAATTTGACCTCGTTATTTTAGATATCATGATGCCAAAGATGGATGGCATGGAAGTATGTATGAAAATTAGGCAAGAACGGACTATGCCGATAATTATGCTTTCTGCAAAATCAGAAGATATGGATAAAATTCAAGGGCTTGCAATGGGTGCTGATGACTATCTGACAAAGCCGTTTAACGCATTGGAGTTAATAGCAAGGGTAAAATCACAGCTTAGAAGATATAAAAAATACAACACAGATGCCAATCATGACAAACATATCATTGAGATTGGTGATTTAACCATTAATACTGATACTCGGCAAACCAGGGTCGGGGATATGGAGGTAAGATTAACTCCAAAGGAATTCGATATACTTGAATTGCTAGCTCGCAATAAAGGAATCGTATTGAGTGTCAGTAAAATTTATGAAGCTGTCTGGAAGGAGGGCTTTTTTAAATCTGACAATACGGTAATGGTTCATATCACCAAAATTAGAGACAAGATTGAAGAAGATCCCAAGCACCCCATTTATATCAAAACGGTTTGGGGGGTGGGCTATAAAATATGAGGAATATCAAATTGAATGATAAATTGATCATAAAGCTTTATGTCGTGATAGCGATTAGCTTCCTGGTGGCAATTGGGATGATGATGCTGATTAGTTATTTTACTTTACCTGTGTTCATGAAGGATCCAACCGAGATCAATTTGAAAAAATATAATTTGATGCTGATTTCTTTGGGTATCCTGACGTTCATCGTAAGCTCATTATTTCTTGTGCGAAAAAAATTGGTTTATTTAAAGCTTATCACAGAAAATATCGAACAAATCGCCAATGGAAAGCTTGGTTTAACGATTGAGGTGCAAGGCAGGGATGAGATGGCTCAACTTGCCATGAATATCAATTCCATGTCAGAAGAATTGAAAAGGAAGTTTGAAAATGAAAGACGTTTGGAAAGTTCAAAGAATGAGCTTATAACAAATGTTTCTCATGATTTGCGTACACCGTTAACTTCCATCATTGGCTATTTGGATTTGTTAAGAAAAGGTCAATATGAAAACAGGGAGCAATTACAGGAATATGTTGAAACGATTTATGGAAAATCACAAAGGCTCAAAAATCTAATCAATGAACTTTTCGAATATACCCGTCTATCAAGTCCTGATGTAAGACTAAACCTTAGGACTGTCGATTTGGCAAGTTTAATAAGGCAAATGTTTGGGGAGTATATCCCATTGTTGGAAGATGAACGATTGACTATCAGGGAATCGATAACGGAAGAAGTCCTGCCTGTCTTAATAGATGTTGAAAAAATGGTTCGTGTTTATGAAAATCTCATTATGAATGCCATTAAATACAGCATGAAGCCATCTCCATTTCAAATAGTTTTGAAATCGGAAGGGGTAAACGCGGTATTGGAAGTATCAAACAAAATTGTAGCCGCCCCTATAGACGATGCAAATAAATTGTTTGATCGCTTATTTATTGATGATGAGGAACGGACGGGCAATGGAGGGACAGGTCTGGGGCTTGCCATTTCGAAAAGGATTGTCCATCTTCATGAGGGCGCGATCCGCGCGGAATATAATCAAAATTGGATTAGTTTTATCGTTGAACTTCCAATACAAAAATGATGGCCCTTGAAGTTTTTTTCGCTTCAGGGGCCATTACTTTTAGAGACACTTCACTGTACTAATGTTTTGGCTGCGGTAAACGAGAGTGCTCTTGGAAAGGAGGGCCGATTGAAGGGGGAGAGAAAAACGTGTGAGAAGCATAAAAACCCTGCAGGAATATATCGGATTTTCAATTGCAGGGAATCAAGTCAGAAAATCTAGCCCTATTCAGCGGATGATTTAAAATAGTTCAATATAGTAACCAGCTAAGTTGCTAGTATCTTCACCAAAAAACGCGGGTTCATTTTTCATATTAAGGGATTCGCAGACAACCGGGATGATATTCAGTAATTCGGCATAAGAGATATCAATATCATGAATTTCTTTCAGGCTATGACAAAATTCTATGCTGTCGATTTTATTGGAATTCTCGCCTATTAAAATCATATCGTGTTTTTCAATGGCATGTGCATTTCCCCATGAAGCATCAGGATTGATTGCTTGAGCGTCGTCTTTTAGCTGGACTAGAACTTCTTTTATTTTTTGTGAATTAGTCATTATTACACTTCCTTTATTTTTGTACAGGTCCATTATACCAGATTTGGTTATGGCTGGGGCAAGAATAGTGAAATGCCCTTGCGAAAATCACCAGTGACATATCTGGATGTGCAGGCAAAACGATATTGTGCCAAATAGATCGATAAAAGTGAATCAAGGGCACTCAATTAATTAACATGAAAAAGTCGACTCCTGACATCCAGGAATCGACTTTCTCGATGATTTTCTGCAAAAAGATATCCTCGCAGCTATTTTTCCTTGAACGACCATCCGTTCATCATCTTTTAACCGATGGCCTTACATCATGCGGAATGGGGGAGACATAAGCCGTTCCCTGCAATCGTTCTTTTAACTCGGACTTTGCTTGATCGATCAATTCAGGATTTTGGAGAACTTCCACTGCAGTTGCAGCAATGACTTTGCCTGCATGAAGCATGCCTTTGTGGGCGATGGAGGTTGAACCGAGTGTAACCCACTGCCAGCTATGCAAAGGGGAACCTAGAACAAAACAAGCTGTTGTGCATTGAGCCGTAGGTACGATCCAGCTAACATCTCCTACATCCGAAGAACCTGTCAAAGGCGCCTGGAGGCTTTCGATAGGTTCCAACCAATCGGCCATCGCCCCAACCTCACCAGTATGAAACGGGATGACGGTACTGTTCCTTTCCTGCTCGGTTAAAGTGGCACGAACTTCTCCGGCCAGCTTCTTTTCCCTGTCATCGTGCTGCGGTATGCCTAATTCCTCGAAATTCTTATACATGACGGATTCCAACACATTGTTTTGAATAACATTCGAGCAAGCTTTATCAAATACGATTTCCACTTCGGTCCCTGTCATAAGGGCAGCTCCTCTGGCAATATTACAAACTCTTAAGTAGATATCCTTTACTTGCTCAACCTCAGGAGCTCGAACTAAATAAAGCACCTCCGCATCTTGCTGGACAACATTTGGCGATGCTCCACCAGAATTCGTTATCGCATAATGAACTCTGGCTTCCTGGAGAATATGCTCTCTTAAATAGTTCACGCCAACATTCATAAGCTCTACGGCATCTAATGCACTTCGTCCCAAATGGGGGGAGGCTGCCGCATGCGAGCTTTTGCCTTTAAACTTGAAGTACACTTGGAAATTTGAAAGGGAGTCCATGGTCATGATGCCATTAACATCTAAAGGATGCCAACAAAAGGCAAAATCGACATCATCGAATAAACCTTCTCTGACCATGAAGGTTTTTCCGGATCCGCCTTCTTCTCCAGGGCAGCCATAATAACGGACCGTTCCTTGTATCGAATTTTCTACCATGTATTCCTTCACAGCGACAGCAGCAGCTAATGATCCGGTACCAAGTAAATTGTGGCCACATCCATGACCATTTTCCCCTTGTACGATCGGCTTTTGTTTAGCTGTCGCTTTTTGTTGGCTCATCCCTGACAGTGCATCGAATTCTCCCATGATTGCCACAACAGGTTTACCGTTACCGAAGCTCCCTATAAATGCTGTTTCTATGTTTCCGACACCTCTCTCAACGGAAAAACCTTCGTTTTCTAACGTGGTGCATAGTAATTCAGCAGATTGATATTCTTCAAAACGGGTTTCGGCAAAATTCCATATACAGTCACTAACTTCAATGAATGTTTCCTTTTTTTGTTCGATGATTTCGGATAGCCTGGTTACATGTTTCATTATATAAACATTCCTTTCTGAATATATTGGATGATTTATAGGGCTTCATTATTTTAAAAGTCGTCTTGCGATAAGGTTCAAAAGCTCTACGCTCCGAGGTAAAACCTCTTCTTGGATATCAAATTCAGGGTGGTGATGAGGAGCGGGTATATCGGTCCCGATAATCATATAGGTGCCTTTTCCGCCATTATCCTGTACTCTTCTGATCATGAAGCTTGCATCCTCGCTTCCGGCAGATCCGGATTCCCTGCATGCTTTAATGGTTGAAAAGCCATCTACATGTCTGGCTTCTTCCATGGCCAGATCGACAAGTTCTTGATCACAGCGAATCGTGATGGCTTGTCCGATAATTTCAATTTCATGATCAAGCCCATGCATTCCAGCGCTGTGGGCCACGATATTTCGCACGCGTTTTTCCATTTCTTCATTTGTTTCTTCGGTTATGGAGCGGGTTTCGATAATCATTTTTGCGTGTGCCGGGATGATGTTTGCGGCAGTCCCGCCAGTTAGAACACCAACGTTTATGCGGGTCGATCCTGAACTGAACCTAGGTATGGCATGAATGTTCAATAATGCAGTGGCTGCCCCCAATAATGCATTTTTTCCTTTTTCAGGTGAAGCGCCTGCATGAGAAGATACCCCATGAAAATGTGCAGCCATTTTCGTGCTTGCCAAAAAGCCGGAAGAACCCCCATGAAATTCCCCTAGAGGGACATCGGTGCCAAGGTGGAGGCAATATAAATGATCGACATCATCCAGCATTCCTTTTTGTACAATCGAATAAGCACCGCGTACTCCTTCTTCAGCTGGTTGGAAAATTAGCTTAACCGTCCCGGCAAAGTTTCGGTCCGCTAGTTTTTCAGCAAGTCCTAAGCCGATTACCGTATGGCCATCGTGTGCACAGGCATGCATGTTTCCTTCATATTCGGATCGGAAATCATTTGCATGCGGGAAGTGATCAGGATTCTTACTTTCGGTTACGGGTAATGCATCCATATCGAACCGGAAAGCTACAGTGGGACCATCCGTTTTTCCTTTTAATAAACCGATAACGGCAGTATATCCACCCTCCATTTCTTGGAGGATTTCCGGATTTGCACCATCTTGCAGGGCACGATCGAATGCTTCTTGTAATATTTTTGCAGTGGGCACCCCACGGCGGGAATCCCCATCCAAAGCATCCTTTCCAAATATCACGTCATATTTCAAGGAAGTCAGTATCTCTACCACCTTTGACGCAGTACGGAATTCTGTAAAGCCAACCTCCGGATGTCGATGAAAGTCACGTCTTAAATCAATGATATCCATTTCGTTTCACTCCTCATTCTTTTTTTGTCTAATTCCTATATGGTAGGTTTTCGATCTCTAGCCTGAACAGCCCTCCCTTTTGGCGGGGGGCCATTCGAAGCAAGTGAAATAGTTAATGATCAGGGTAATTTCGGATATACTCCAGGACCAATCGGAAGGCCGAGGAAATACCAAACGACTACCAATAACGTCCAAATGATAAAGATGATTATCGGATAAGGTAAGATAAGAGAATAATAAGTGCCCAATTTGGCATCTTTTCTATACTCTTGTAAGAAACCTAAGAATAGTGGGACGAATGGTGATACAGGTGCCAATGGGAGAACGGATGAATCCGCTACCCTGAACAGCATCTGGGCGAAGGCAGGATGATAGCCCAATACCATGAACATCGGTACGAAAACCGGCGCCAATATCGACCATATCGCCGAACCGCTGGCAATGAACATGGATAGAAGCCCCGATAAGAACATTAGACCAATAAGGACTGGCGCACCTTCTATGTTCAGTTGTTCTAAGAGATCCGTGATGGATAAGGCCAAAAATTTACCCATATTACTCCAGTTAAAACAAGCGACAAATTGTGAAAGTGGAAAAACCATGATGATGAACCCGGCCATTCCCTTGATCGGATCGACCAATAATTCGGGAATGTCATTTTGTTTTTTTATCGCTCCCACTTTAATACCATAGGTAATGGAGACTGTGAAAAAGAAAAGTAAGATGATTGCGACAATTCCCGACATGAATGGCGAGGGAAGAATCGCTCCCGTTTCTGGATTTCGTAACAATGCCCCTTCAGGTACGACGAGAGCGACCATGACAGCAATGAAAACCAATGCTGAAATGCCTGTAGCAAGAAGTGCTTTGTTTTGTTGCTTCGTTAATGGCTCCAGTTTTTTTTGTTGACCGCCGCCTTCATATTTTCCGAGGCGCGGCTCGACAAATTTATCTGTAATCAAGGCAATGACAACGGTAAGCACGAGAACGGAAGTCCCCATGAAGAACCAGTTATCGGTAACGTTGACAGTCAAATTTGCATTCATACCTTTAGCCACTTCGGAGCTGATTCCAGAAAGCAGGACATCCGTGGTGACGATTAATAGATTGGCCGTGAAACCTGAGCCGACCCCGGCTATCGCGGCGAGCAACCCAGCAACTGGGTGGCGTCCGACTGCAAGGAAAATCAAAGCTCCGAGTGGAGGCATGATGACAAGTGCAGCATCGGAAGAAACATGGCTAAAAAAGGCAACGAAGACAACTAAATAACTAGCATATTTTCCTGAGACCTTTAATGACATTTTTCGGATCAATACTTCCAACAGCCCGACTTTTTCTGCCAATCCGACTCCAAGCATAAGCGCTAAAATTGAACCTAACGGTAAAAAGCCGGAAAAGTTCTTAATCATGTTCGGCAGGATCCATTGAATGCCTTCCCGGCTTAACAGGTTTTGAACTTCGACTTTATCTCCGCTGATCGGGTCTGTTGCAGAAACATTAAAAATGGATAATAGGGCAGTCACGACAAATAAAAAAGCAATCATATAAATGAATAAAATAAAGGGGTGGGGAATTTTATTTCCTATTCTCTCTACTTGATTGAAAAATCCACCCGTATTGTGATTTTGTGGCTGATTTGTATCTTTCAGTACTTTTTGTTCCATTACATTCTCCTCCTAAACCTTCTTTCGTTTGTAGTCTGTGCTTTTTGCAGTGTTGCTTTTATCGACATTCCCTAAACCGATGATAAGCTCTCATTGCTTAAAACGGTCATTCATCAATTTGTACCTCATGTACCTCATGCAATTCTATTTAACGAATGTTTAGCGCTATTTTCGTTAAATGTATTATATAATCAAGAATATTCTATTTCAATCAAATTTTCAGAAAAAAATATTTTTTTTCTGATCGGATGGATTTTCCGAACCAAGCAAAAAGGGTAAGAATGCATAATTATCGCGATTTAGAGAAGAAAAACCACTATAAAAAGGTCGTTAATCGCACTAAACGGCCGTGTTACGTGGTTATCGGTATCTCATTCATAATTATTCTCCTGTTGGGGTTAATTGGTTATTTTGATATAATAAATCAAATAGCAAGATCGAGGGGGGAAATGAAATTGTATAAGATAGGTGTTGTAGGTCCACTGTCATCTTTAAAGAAAGTTCGGGATGTTACTGAAGAGTTTGAGCACGAAATTGATTTCATTGATTTTCCCTATGAGGATGCACGAGAAGTAACGGACATTATAAAAAAATATCAAAGTGCAGTAAATGGCTGGTTTTTCTCTGGACCTGTCCCTTATAGGATCGCAAAGGAAATGTTAGATTCAGAGGCGAATTTTACGTATTGTCCTCCCGTTGGCTCCAGCTTATATAGATGTTTTTTGCAAATGTCCAGGGATCAAAAACATTTCTTCGATAAGATATCGATTGATATGATTCGATTGGAAGACTTTTTTTTACAAGAGTCGCTGCAAGAGTTAGGGATCTCGACCGAAAACATTCATGTGAAAACATTTGATGAACAATATAATTTCCAGGACATTGTTGAATTTCACCTTGATTTGTGGAGGAAAGGGGACGTACAAGGTGTCCTTACCGTACTGCAATCCGTCTATGAGGCTTTGAAGCGGGAAAATGTTCCGGTCTATAAAATAAATATGACTAAAATGGAAATTCGGCAAGCGGTCAAGATATTAATAGAAAAGGCAAAAAGTACATATTTTAAGGATAGTCAGATAGGTGTGGAGATAATTGAAATCGATCAGTTTGATCAGTTTGTAGATGAGGTGAACATTCGATATCATCTGCAGCATTTAGAGCTGAAAATCAAACAAACATTACTTTCATTTTGCGAAAAACTAGATGGCTCCCTCATCGAAAATGGAAACGGCCGTTATCAAATATTCAGTTCACGCAAGGCGATTGAACGGGAAATCGGCAGCTTGCATAGCACTGTGCAGCATTTGTCGCTTGAAATGGATGTATCTGTTGCAGTTGGAATAGGTTTTGGCGAGACGGCGGCATCGGCGGAAATCAATGCAAGGAAGGCGATCCGTCATTCGAAAAAACAAGAAAGTTCCGGCATCGTCGTCATCCAGGAAGATGGTGTAATCATCGAATCCGCTGGTCAAGATGAGCAATTGACCTATACCTTCCGTTCTGATGATAAAGAGCTGCTGGATAAATTGAATCAGGCTAACATTAGCGTAAAAACGTATAAAAAGATAGAAGCATTGATCGATCGGATGAACTGGGAGGGCTTCACTTCCTCAGACTTAGCTTCACATCTATCCATGACCGTCCGAAATGCCCAAAGGATAATGAGTGGTTTAAACGAAAGCGGCTTAGTCGAGTACAAAGGAGAAGAGCTTCAATCGCCACGGGGAAGACCTCGTAAAATTTATATGTTAAAGAAGTGACATCTCGCCGTTTGGATAGGCCTTACAAGAAATAGATTTATAAAAAAAGTGTCAAGAATGCTCCTGGCTAGAAGAACGGCACCTCCCTAGTGCCCCTAAAACGAAGTGTTGGAGTCCTCCATTATCGTTTTAGGGACTATCCTCGGTATTAATGTTAGCCATATCTTATCAGTACCACACATCACCCTAAAACCTAACGATTTCCCTTATCGGACACCACCCGCGGCCAAAAAAAGGGGTACTTGCAATGAATAGGCCCCTGAAGGCTATTAAATGTTTATGGGCAGCTTTTTTTCTTATGCGGGGCAGGATCGGATTTGGATATTAGCCATTCTTTGAAACACTGCCCTTCTACCTTGTCATATGATGAAGGTCAAAAAGCAGTTTCACTTAATCCGATGCTGTCTTTTCTTTTTGGATAAGGCAGGTAAAATCCTTTTGTGTGGAGAATATTTTTACAAAAGGGGGTTGTTGAAGTGCAGCATCATAATCAAATGGATTTATCTAAAGAGGATATTTTTAAATTGATCGTTCGGCACCTGAGTGTATTCCCTTTGACTAGTATAGGGGCGATTAGAGAAGTGATTGGAAGTTCCTTGAAACAGCGCGGGTTGATTAGCGGTGTAACCGAACATTTCAGTGGAACTGCAGCAATTTATAACAGAAACATAACAGATGAAGATATCCGGTTAATGAATGATTGTATTTATGAGCTATTACATAGCCAGATCATCATGCCCGGCAATAATGGGGATGACAAGGATCTCCCTTGGATTCATGTTTCCGATGAAGAGAAGCTTAAACACTTGTCCGACCAAGCATGATCAACGGGACGGCCGTATCCCTGGTGGACATGCCCGTGAGCTTGAACGATGAAACATCTAGGCCCAGCATGCCAAACGGCAAATGAGCCAAAAGGGAATGGGGTTGTAAGCGTTATCATGAGCATTCCATCAGGGAGCTTTCACTTTACCGGGATTTTTCTTCGCTTTTTTATTTGCAACCAAACGTAAAGAAGAGGCAAGTATATGATAAGGAATGACACACAGTAAGGGTTGATGATCTTATTAAGTATATAAAGCGAATCAATATCAAAAACAAAAATATTGACTAGCAGGATAAGTAAAAACATCACCCATAGCGGATACTTTTGCTGGATGTTGAATATCCGTTTTATACCCCTGCTGGCAGTCCATAACGGAATGACCATGTTAGGTATGATGATGATGGTCCACCAAGAAATGATGATGTATTCAAACCGTTGAATGAAAGGAAATTCAATAATGCTTGTGATGGAAAGTGTCGGCCACAGAGTAAGGACCAACTGTTTCTCCGAATAAAAGACGATCGAAACCATGTAAATCAATAAGGTCAATAAGGTTGAAAGCAAGGCTCCTCCATGGGCGAATTTTTGTGATGTTTCTGCCTTTTTGATGAACGGATAATACATCAGGAGCATCTCAAAGCCAATCATGGATAATGAAGTGCTCCTGGTCCCATTCATTATTTCCATGAATGTATGATCGAAAATGGGAAGGACGTTGGTGAATTCAGAGTATTTTAAGCCATAGAACGGAACAAAAATAAGCCAGTAGGACACTCCGACCGTTAAAAAGGCAATGCCGGTTATCGTACGGAACCCTCCGCTAATGATGTAATAAATCAATGTCATGAAAACAAAAGCAAATGCCCAAGAAGGCACCTCTGAAAACATCCAGACATGGATGACATTTATATAGCTGTTAATGATCGTCATTCCTAGGAAAAAGCAGTAAAGGATGAATAAGAGACTGAAGAAGTTTCCCACCCATTTTCCAAATGCATGATTGCTAGCGGAAATGATATCACCAGGGACAATACTGAAAATCTTGTATATGATCCAAATGAATGTATGTACGATAAGTCCGGCTAGCAGGATCGAAATCCAGCCATCCGTTCCCGCCGACTTCGCCAACACCCTTTGAAAACTGAGTATGCCTATCCCTGTTTGCATGGAATGGACTAAAAAAAACACATAAAAAGGTGAGACCTTATACTTTTCATTAACGCCAGCTTGGTTCATGTATGACCCTCATTTATATCATTCATTATTTATGTCGTGTTGCATGCATGGTAATAATCTGGCTTTTCCCATGGGATTTTATTCAGAATGATTGAAACGGGACAGGCATGAGAAAATGAATGACTGGAGTGTGAATGGGGTGGTGTTCGAAGGATTCAACAAGCTTCCTTCGAGGTGGTAGCGCACTGAAATGAGCCTTCCTTACCTTATAGGCAAAGCTGAATAACATGAAAAAGAGACAATGATTCTGATCACATCTCGTTTTTCATGTTCGTGAAGCGGCACATATCAATCACCAATGGAAAAAGTAACTGGCAAAGAGAGGGGCATCAAATTTCATGCAACAAATCCGGAACCATTGCTTTTCCGTTGGGCCAATTGCAGCAGCTTTCGAAATAAAACTAAAGAATGCTGAAAAACCGGGCTTTGGATAAACGTGTAGATAAACGTCATGACAAAAACCGGGCCGCCCAAGAGGAAGCCGATCAAAAGCACTAAGCTTTCCACGACTACCCGTGCCTGGCTGACCGATAAACGCGTCTTATCCGCGAGCGAAAGCATGAATCCATCTCTTGGACCGGCTCCAATACCTGCTGCTACATATAAACCTCCTCCAACACCAGTAATGACGATACCAGCTAACAGGATCATATAATCCGTCCATTCATGGGAGGCTTCGGGGAGGATATCCGACCACAAGAAAAAATCGATTATGGGGCCAATCAATAAAGCGTTCAAGAATGTGCCAATATTAATATAGCGCCGGTCCACCACGAAAGAAATGGAAACGAGTACGAGACCGCATATGATGCCCCAAGTTCCTATCGTCAATCCATGTCTATCATGCAATGCAACATTCAAAACATCCCATGGATGCAAGCCGAGATAGCTGACCTTGATAGCTAGCGCGGTTCCCAAACCAAAAAGGATGAAGCCTGAAAATAAAAAAAGGTACCGCAGAAATGTCATCTTGATATCCCCTTTCATTCGGTCTCCAAAAAAATATGATAATCATTATCTTATAATATAAAACCAGCATTTCATACATTAATTTAACTATTTTAAAAAATCGGAAATTAATTACATATTTTTATTTTTACATGGGTTCGGCCGTGCATCTTTTTAAATGCCTATTCAAAAAAAAAAATATACCATTGATGGCAAAGGGGGATGGGAATCAAATTAAAATTAAATGGATGAGTAAAGGAAGGAATTACAACCTCAAAAGTGGAATTTACTTTTTATCCAGCTATTTCGGGGAAAATTAGCTTATGATATACCGTGGCATTCCTGTAGGTTCGAATTTGAATGGAAATCGATTATGAATGAACAAAAAAATGAAGGCGGTGCTATCATGTTAAAGCCAGTAACATTGCGTGGTCATCTGGTCTGCCTGGAGCCGATGACGGTCGAACACGTCCATGAACTTTGCGCGGCAGCGTCAGAAGATAGGTCCACCTACATTTATACCAAGGTACCCAATGGACGGGAAGAAACAGAACGATATATTGAAAGTGCCCTAAAGTCACACTCGGAAGGGAGTGTATTACCATTCGTAGTTCGCCGTAATGATACGGACAGAATTGTCGGATCGACCAGGTTTCTTGATCTCGAAGTGCTCGAGTTGCCGCCTTCAGGCGCATCGAAAGGAACCATACCTACCGATGACAATCCCCCGACCGTTGCCGAGATAGGCAATACTTGGTATGCAGCCTCTGCCCAGCGAACTGGTGTAAACACGGAGTGCAAGCTATTGATGCTTGCTCATGCATTTGACGTATGGCAAACGATTAGGGTCACGCTGAAGACCGATGCTCGAAACGAACGTTCGCGTACCGCCATTCAACGGCTAGGCGCCATTTTTGAAGGTGTACGCAGGGCCCATATCCCTGCAAGTGACGGCGGCATAAGGGACACCGCTTATTATTCGATAGTTGCTAACGAATGGCCTGAAGTCCGGAATAATCTTTTTCAAAGACAGCAAAGAAGCTAGTCTGGTGTGCTGAACGGGTGTATAGAGGTTCGTCACCTTACCATCAATCACATTTGCGCTGATCCATAAAATAGCGTATTTGTTATTGGCGCATTATTAAGTATTCATGAAAATATCTTATGAAAACGCCAGCCTTTCCATTTGTTTAGGAAAGGCTGGCGTTTTTTTTATTGAAGTTGCATGATTCAGAAAGGTTTGAATGTTTACTAAGTTAGTATTATACTAACTACTAATATAATTGTAGTAAACCAAAGAATATGAAGCTCTCTGGACAACAAAATCTGTCCTTATCGTTATTGGGCATCGGCCCGTTTTAGTTGATGTATACATAGCTTCGAGTAAAAAAATGTAGAGTAAGGAGGTTATAAGGTGAGTTTAGAGAACGTCCAAGTGGATACTGCATCACCACGAGATAAAGATGGTTTTATGAGAGGGGTGAAAGATTGCGTCCCAACGTTGCTTGGCTATTTAAGTATTGGGTTAGCTGCTGGCGTTGTTCAAAAGACAGCAGGATTAAGCATAGCCGAGATTGCCTTGATGAGTTTAATTCTCTATGCTGGTTCTGCCCAATTCATTGCGGCGGGTATGATTGCGGCAAGCAGCTCTCCCACAGCCATCATTATCACCATATTATTTGTCAACCTGCGTCACCTTTTACTTAGTGCCGCGCTATCCCCGTATTTTCGCCATCTCTCACCGCTGAGGAACATCCTTGTAGGGTCGCTGCTCACGGATGAGACATTCGGTGTCGCCATTAACCAAACGGCGAAAAAAAATCAAATCAATGAAAGTTGGATGCATGGCCTCAATATTACCGCCTACTTAAATTGGTTTTTTGCCAACATCGCAGGGGCTCTTCTGGCCCAATGGATTTCAGATCCGGAAAAATTCGGTCTTGAATTTGCCCTGCCAGCCATGTTCATCGGCATTCTCGTCCTGTCCATATTAGGCAGAAATAAAATCAAAACGGATATAGCTGTGGCCATAATAGCGGTTGTGATTGCGGTGGGTTGCTCCTTTGTCATGTCCAGCAGTATGGGAATCATTGTGGCTACGATCATGGCCTCGACGATAGGGATGGTGGTGGAAAAATGGAAATAAGATGGGGTGTTTTTTTGATTATTGCAGGAGCGGCTATTGTTACTTTCATTCCAAGGGTCGTTCCACTAATGGTCCTTAGCCGTATCGAATTACCAGAGTGGGGGATGCGTTGGTTAAATTATGTTCCCATATCGGTCATGGCTGCATTGATAAGCCAGGAAGTATTGGTTCATGATGGGAAGTTTTCTTCAATAACCGATAATGTCCAGCTATTAGCTGCCATTCCGACTTTTTTAATTGCGATAAAGACACGTAGTTTATTAGTAACGGTCCTCTCCGGTGTCACTTTTTTCATGTTGTTCCGTTGGGTTATTTCTTGACTTTGATTGGAGCCGATTCCCTGAAAAGGGAGTCGGTTTTTGGTGGCAGGAGGATCAAAATTTCGAATATTTAGTATTGACAGATTTTACGTACCCTATTAAGATAGCGATTAGAAAGCAGTATAATATCGAAACAAGCGAAGAAATGTGAGTTGAAACAAGTTTGAATACGCATTCAATAAATTAGAGATTCAGCAGAAAATCTATTAAATGAAGCGAATATGCTCCGTTGGTTTTGAATGCGTATTCATCATGATATGATTTTCTCCAAACAAAACGTTACTTGTAATGAGGTAGTTTTTTCATATCCAGGGTTTACTTACGAAATCAGCATTGGTGAAACTTGATCATGGAGATGTTAGTTTTTATAGCAGCTTATGATCATAAGGTAGGATGTGGATGAGAAGTGGATTACTCTATTGTGTTTGAATCGGTACTTTTGATCGGCTTAATGATTTTGGTGGGGGTGATCCTCTCGTACCTGAACCCCCTTAATGAACACAACAAGCAAACGTATTCGATGATTATCGTTAATGTGGCCATGCCGTGTATCATCTTATCAAGTATCTTCAAAGTGGATATCAACCAAGATATGTTACGGAATATCTTGATCGTTTTTATTCTTTCTCTAGCGATCAACCTTTTTGGAATCGGAATTGGCGGGTTGCTGGTTACCCTTTGCAGCCCTGGGAACGCATTCCGTCGGGAAATTTCCCTGCTATCAGGCTTGGGGAATACCGGATTTATCGGCATTCCATTATGTGCCACTATATTAGGACCAGAGGGGGCAATGTATGCAGCCATTTTCGATGCCGGCATGGATATGGTCATTTGGACAGTAGGTGTGATGATCCTGCAAAAATCCAAATCCTTCTCGCTTTCCTCTGTGAAGTCCATGATTAATATGCCTACAGTGGCGATAGTGCTTGGATTGAGTTTTGCTTTTGCAAATTATCACCCACCCCATATTTTTGTCAGCTTAACAAACCAATTGGCTGCACTGGCATCACCGTTAGCGATGTTTTACATTGGGCTGTTGATCATGTCCATAACCAAATCGCAATTCCAGTCTGCCAAAAGCAAAATATTCATTCCGGCCGTCATTAAACTGGTTGTCTTGCCCCTGGTTGTATTTGCGCTAATAAAAATGATGGAAATGGACAGACTCCTTTCGGAAACCTTATTAATCCAAGCGATGATGCCTGCTCTTACTTTAGCTCCCATCCTGTTCGGCAAATATGGTGCGAACGATAAACTGGGAGCCATTACAACGATAATCACGACAATCATTTCCATGATTTCAATTCCATTATTCCTATTCATATTGACTAAATTCCATTATCTCTAGGTTGGTTTTATGTTAAAGCTGAATATGTATCTTCTGGTCAGAAAATGAAAGTAAGAGCTTTGAGTGATGCTCCCAGTATCAGCCTTACTGGGAGTAGGACGGAAAAAAATTGAGCTGAACCTTACATTATCGATACGATCAAAAATGTTCAGAATATCTCTTTAAAGGATTTAACCTCTCTATCCAGCTGGGTGGAGGCGCTTTCCACTTCTTTAAACGCCATGACAACCTGTTCGTTGAATGTCTGGTTATTTATGATACCCTCTTCTGATTGCGCGGTTACTTTACTAATTTTAGCTATTTCCGCCGTAATGCCTTCTACATGGGAATTGACTTCCTGGATCGAGTCTTGAACCCGGTTTGAAAGCTTTCTGACTTCACCTGCCACTACATTGAACCCTCTCCCATGTTCTCCGGCACGAGCGGCTTCTATTGCAGCATTCAATGCAAGGAGATTGGTTTGGGTAGCTATTTCACGAATCGTCTTTACAATGCTCCTAATCGATTGGGCTTGGAGTTTAAGAGCTTCGAGGATTTCCATATTCTCTTTTGATCCAGCCACAAGCTTACTGGTTGCAACGGACGCTTCCTGACTTCTTGTGAAGCCAAGTTCAGCTTTTTCATGCAGTTCCTCCGCCATTTTCTGCAGTCGTGATGCCACATCCCTCGCATTCTTTTCTCTTTCTGTAATGTCCGTTGCTATTTTTACGACGGCACAAACCTTACCGATATGATCGAGGACAGGCGTATATGTAGCCTCCAACCATATTTCCTGTCCTGATTTCGTGATGCGTTTTATTTTTTCCTGAAAGCTTTTTCCGTTGCGTAGATTTCTCCAAAATTGCTCATAAGCGATACTTGTTACAAAGTCCTCTGTGCAAAATCTTTTATGATGGAGACCTGGCATTTCATCCACTCTGTATCCCATCGTTTTAGCAAAATTTTCATTAGCCCAAAGTACGTGCCCGTCTTTATCGAATTCAATCATGGAAAGTGATCTTTCAATGGCGGCTAATACAGCGCTTTCTTCCAACAGTTGTGTACTTTTGAGATTTTTCATTTTTAACATAGTTGCAAACCTGCCTTTATAAGAATCTTTTGTGTCGTTGACAAACAATTGACATGCAAAAAGAAGGGGAATACTGCTTGACAGGAATGTGAAGGCTTACATACTAAGCTCCCCATATCCGTTGCCATTCGAAAAAAGTAACCATTCGTTAATTTATCGTACTGATTTCAAGGGATATTAACAATTTTAGGTGTTCTGTGCATTAAAATTTTATTTTCATGCACATCAATGCCTTATATGGGCGTTAGGTTAAGAGGGAACGAATTTTACTTTATTATAATAATAATGTATTATGTGTATAAAGTGGATAATGTTTATCCTCTTTATACAGGAGTACAAAATGATTATATTTTCATACTAGAAAAACATAGAGGAGTTGATGTTGATTGCATATGAAGACAGGGGTCGAGCAATCCGTTTATGCCATGTTGCTGCTTAATTTTCTCCCGGAAAAAGCTGTATTGTCTGGAGACGTGATCAGTCAGCAATTAGGGGGATCAGCAACTTATTTCCAAAAGATATTAAGGAAATTAGTCAGTGCTGATCTGCTGACCTCCGTTCCCGGTATAAAAGGGGGGTTTAAATTAAAAAAACGTCCCGAAGATATACGTATATATGACGTTTATCTTGCAGTAGAAGGGAAGCAGTCCCTATATTCCTCAAGTGGCATTTTTCATGACATGCTTAATTTGAAGGAGAAAGATATTTGCTTGCTATCAGATTTGATGGAAGAGGCGGAGACATCGTGGAAAACCATTCTCAAACGTGAAACCATCGCATCTCTGACTGAAGAAATAAACAAAAAATGTCCTAAGGAAAATTTGCAAATGTTAAAAAAAGTTGTGAATGAAAAAATGGTTTTATAGAGGTTAAGATTTATATCATCGTGATGAGGAGATTATGGAAATGAAAAATTTAGAGAAATATTTTGATTTATTTGATCAATCAAGAACAAGTGAAAAAGCTATGGAAGAATTGGTGTCATTATTTTCGGACGATATTGTTTTCATCCTAAATGGTCATGAAAAAAAGGGAATGGAAAACTGGAAGTTGTTCGTTAAGATGGTATTCCAAGAAAATAGTGATATTAAACATATGTTTGAAGGATGGAAAAAAGTAGAAGGAACCGATCTTTTTGAAACACCGTGGGCGGTGTGTGGCAAACGGTCATCGGGATCGGTATTCACGCAAACTGGCAAAGATATAGCTCGATTGAATGATGATGGCAAAATCAGTTATTTAGAAAATGTTCCGGACAACACGGACATGTTTGCCAATTATAAAAATTGACAAACGCAACATCCATGCTTGGATAAAATGTGATGGGCTACTGATATGAGTCAGTAGCTTACATAATGTAAGAGGCAGGTTATATATGCTGCCGATGAACACTCAAAATGAAATAAGGCTTCTTGAAGAGAGTTGAAATTAGCTCTCTTCATCATTTTAGGAATGTAAAAGAGACTTTAGGAAATCCACGTGTTCCCGGTCTTTATCAAGAATTTTATGGACCAGGTCAAGACTTTCTTCATCAAGCTTATCCCTTACGAGGTCCTCGGACATCCTAATCCCATAAATATTTTCACCTTTGATGGCATGTTTGATGATTTCCTCATCAGTGTGGTTCCTTTCGAATAAATTTCCGATTGCGCCTTCAACCTTTCCAATCATTCCTTCACTCGTTACAGGTGTCCCGCCCAAATGTTGAATTCGCTCAGAAATGATGGCTGCATGGTTTTTTTGGTCTTTCTGAATGGAAATGAAAGAATCTTTCAATGAAGTATGTTGCAGTTTTTTTATAAAGTGTTCATAGCTATGTACACCCATGTATATCCCTTGTAAAAATTTATTCAGCGTCTCAATCGTTTGGTTTTGTTTTTCCACTTTATCACTCCTTTACATAATAATCTTATCATTCCATTTACAGGAATAATTATTTGGTCCATCTGCATTTTTTTCCTGCGGATTATTCATGGTGTAAAGGGATATTTATTGAAAGTGGAGGTTTCATGAGGGGAAATGTGATAGTCTTCAAGCCGAGATAGACGTCGTTGGCTCTAGCCTGGTGGGGCGGAACGTAAACCAGAGCATTAAGGCCTGTCGTTTTTATAGTCAATCCCTTGTTTGACAAGGGATTGACCATTCAACCTTTACGTTTTGATTTTTTGCTGCTTTTTACCGTTCGTGTAAATCTGAAAATTCCTCAAGTTCGGATGCAGGATCGAATTTCTCCTTGCTCATGGCAATTGCGGCCACAAGCGCGAGGACGGATGGGATGATTGCCCATGCAAACGTATGAACGAGTGATGAGGACAATGCCTCTGTCATTTTATCCAAGATTTCAGGTGGAATCTTTTCACGAGTTTCAGGAGTCAATATTTTACTAGGATCCCCTAATTGTAAACCATCCTGCCCAGTACCGCCGCTGCTGAACATGGAGGTTAATTTATTTGTAAACAGATGGCTTTGGATTATGCCGAATATGGTAATGCCCAATGCCATTCCCAGTTCACGCGTAAAACTGAGCGTTGAGCTGGCAGATCCGCGCTGCTTTGAGGTAAACCCATGGATTGCTGCATTACTTAGGACAGAGAAGGAAGATCCTATTCCTAGACCGATTAAAATCATATAAATCGTGACGGTGAAGCGAGTGGAATCGGTTGTTAATGTAGTGAGCAATGAGATTCCTGCAACGAGAAGCGCTAACGTTGCTATCATGATGGTCCGGTAAGTAAACTTGGACAACAAGAAACCGCCTCCTGCAGCTGTAATGACAGACCCTACCATCATGGGAAGAAGGACAAGGCCTGAATTCGTAGCAGAACCGCCAAATACCCCCTGTATAAAGATCGGAATGTAGACAGAGGCCGTAATGAAAGCTGCACCGCTGAATATGGCCATTACATTACTAGTTGAATAGAGGCGGTTTTTGAACATCCCAAAGGTAATAATAGGTTCCTCTGCCCGTCGTTCGACAAAGATAAAACCAATCATAAGCAGGGCAAAGGCAAAGAATAAACCAAAAATCATACTGGAGTTCCATGGATATTCCTTTCCTCCAAGTTCCAGGGCAAACATCAAACAAAGAATGGAAGCGACAAGTGTTGACGCGCCAAGATAGTCGATTTTCTGCTTGGAATGCTCCACGGACTCTTTGTAGAAAAACGAAATCATGATGAATGCAATCAGCCCTATTGGTAAATTGATGTAAAAAATCCAAGACCAATGGATATAATCCGTAATATATGCACCAAGAAGCGGTCCGAAAATACTGGAAATACCGTACGCGGCACCAAATAAACCACCTATTTTGCCTCGTTTCTCCGGAGAAACCACATCAAACATGATCGTGAAGGCAATGGGCACGAGAGCACCGCCGCCGATACCTTGGATTGCGCGGTAAATGCTTAGCTGAATGATTGAATCTGCTGTACCGCATAATGCAGAACCAATCATGAAAACAATGATGCCGAAGATAAAGAAACGCTTTCGTCCATACATATCCGATAATTTGCCGAAAATCGGCATACCAGCCATTTCTGCCACCATATAGGCAGAAGTCACCCACATTAATTTGTCAAAGCCCCCTAAATCTCCTACGATCGTTCCAATTGCCGTAGCCACTATGGTGTTATCCATTGAGGCCATCAGGGTTGCCAGCAGCAACGCCACTATGATGACCCCCGCCTTATTTTTCTTTTCCATCTCTTATGATTCCTCCAATTCACCCAACAAAAATTTTTCTGAATAAAATATATGTGCTATGCAAAATTGCTTGACCAGGACCGTATATGGTGCTGGTCTTTCGGGAGAAATGGGTGATTCCGCCGCTTGAGATTGTTTTTGCAAATTCGGGATAATGCTCCTTTCCATCAAGTAAAGGCAATGCCATCAAATGAAATTTAATTTATTCGAGATTCTTGATTATAAAATATCTTTGTTATCAAGATAAATATATATTAAAAGGATGTATGAGTTTTGTCAAACTCTAATTAGTCAAAGAGTCCGCCACTAGTTGCGATAAAAAATCGTTCCGAAACGATAATCCTTTCCATTCGTAATAAAAAATATTATGTACAAAAAAAGCCCTCCGATGAAGGACGGCCACGAAATAATCAAAAGAAAATGAAGTCATCAATATTTTTACTTGTTGCCCTTACATTCATGAAACAAGGCTTAATGGAAAATGATTATGTGTATTTTACCTTCATCTCCTGTAAGTAGGGGGACCTTCTTTAATATCATTATCCACTAATATTAAAACTTTCCCGGCTTTTATACCAGTCTCGTATCTTTCCGCGGCTCTTTCCGAAATGCCCAATCCAATCAAGGTACCAGCCAATCCACCGGTTCCTGCCCCTACCGCCACTCCAGCCAGTGCAGATACAATCGGTCCAGCGGCAAGCAGGGGTCCGATTCCTGGAATGGCCAATGCACCCGCACCGGCAAGAAGACCTGCCGCCCCGCCAATAACTCCCCCTGTTGCGGCACCTGTAGCTAATCCTTCTTCGGCTTTCGTACCCGTTTTTCTTTCAATCACTTTTGTTTCCTTGCGATCTTTTGCAACAATGGATATTTCATCACGTTTATACCCTTGTATCAAAAGCTCTTCTACCACTTTTACTGCTTCTTCACCGTTTTCATATATTCCAACCACTTGCTTACTCATTACACATCCTCCTTTAATTTTCAACTATTGTTCCCCTCATCATATGAAGCCTGTTTGGGTTATATTCGTTACGCTAAAATGACAGATGAAAGAGATGGTCGGAAGAGATTAGCGATTACACGATGGAAACAATCCCTCTTCCTTGAAAGTTTCCAGTCTATGCTGTCTGTACAGTATGTGTCTAGAGGACGGGAAATGGGGTATGGATAATAACACGAACACCTAAAATAGAAGAGAAGAGTTTGATAACATAATCAGATATGATTGTGGTGAACGAATACATATCAATATGATTGAACAAGAGGAGCGTGATTAGATGACACATATAAAGGGCATTGATGTATCGCATTGGCAGGGTGCAATCCATTGGGGGAAGGTTGCAAAGGATGGAGTTCAGTTTGTTTTCATCAAAGCAACGGAGGGAGAGAATTATTCTAAGCTTTCCTATTTCAAGGAAAATGCCCCCAAAGCTTTGGCGGCGGGTTTGAAGGTGGGGGCTTATCATTATGCCAAATTTTCCAATGTGGCAGAAGCAAGGGCTGAGGCCGCCTACTTTTTGGATGCGATTTGTTCCATTGATTTAAATTATCCTCTGGTGCTTGACCTTGAAGAGAATAAAAAAGCGACAGGAAAACATGCACTGACGGATGCGGCCATTGCTTTTCTGGAAGCAGTTGAACAAGCCGGGCATG
This sequence comes from Bacillus sp. mrc49, assembly GCF_002803435.1. Lineage (NCBI taxonomy): Bacteria > Bacillati > Bacillota > Bacilli > Caryophanales > Bacillaceae > Bacillus > Bacillus sp. mrc49. The sequence goes on from NZ_PHNG01000476.1 coordinate 54,828, forward strand.
CTGCCATGCTTTATACGGGAAAATCCTTTCTTGAAAATGCGTTGGATGAATCAAGGTTGGCTAATTATCCCTTGTGGATTGCCCGCTACAACAGCATTCTGGGACGGAGCGCAGACATTTGGCAGCATTCCGATTCAGGAAAAGTGGATGGCATCGGGACGAAGGTGGATTTAAATATTGCCTATCGAGATTTTTCCAAGACTATAAATGCCTTAAAGGCACCCGCTAGGTCGAGTGATTACGAAGAACCATCATCCATATACATCGTAAAGGGAGGCGACACGCTTAGCAGGATTGCCAAAAAATATGAAACGACCGTAACATCGTTAGTCCGTCTTAACGGGATTGAAGATCCAAACAAAATTTACATCGGTCAAAAATTATGGATTAAGTGAATGGAACTTAGTGTAAGCATAAAGGAATATAGTATAGAGTTGCCGAGTATCGTGACAGGAGAGTTTGAATAAGAAATCCGCTTCAATGGGACAATATTTAGTGAAGAAAAAGCCGGAATGACTTTTATCCTTCGATCGAATTGGGATCTAAGACAGGGTAGCTTTCTTATAGGTTTATGAATGAATCACTTAGGGGGCTAATATGGAACTTACTTTATTACTGGAGTATGGATGGGTGTTAATTATTTTAATATTATTAGAAGGTTTATTATCTGCTGATAATGCATTGGTATTAGCCATCATGTCAAAGCATTTGCCAGAGGAGCAGCAAAAAAAAGCGATTAATATTGGATTGCTTTTAGCTTTTATATTTAGGATTGGTGCCATTTTCATCATTTCATACCTTTTCCACGTTTGGCAAGTTCAAGCGATCGGTGCAGCGTATTTGATTTTCATTTCTTTGAAACATTTACTGAAAAGGGATCATGAGGAAAATGATAAAAAAGGGAAAAGCTACCGCATGACCATTACGCAAATAGCATTGGCCGATATCGCCTTTGCCGTTGATTCGATTTTAGCGGCAGTCGCTCTTGTTTTGGCGTTGCCGGATACGCCGATGGGGAATATCGGTGGCATGGATGGAGCTAAATTCATCGTGATCCTGCTAGGTGCGATAGCGGGCTTGATTGTCATCCGCTTTGCAGCAGGTTATTTCGTTAAGATATTGACGGAGCGCCCGAGTCTAGAGACTGCAGCCATGTTACTTGTCGGCTGGGTTGGGGTCAAGTTACTGATGCATACCCTCGCGCATCCATCCGTGCACATCATTTCACACGATTTTGTAGAGGGTCCCATCTGGAATATAATCTTTTGGTCAGTCATGCTTCTTATTGCCTTGGGTGGCTGGTTTTTGTCTAAAGATAAAACGGCAAAAAATGATGAAGAATAATTTTTCTGACCAATAGATCCGTTTAGCTTCATTAAGAAGTTCATGGTCAGTGCTTGAAAAGATCAATGGCGTTTGGTTTGGAGTAAAGACCGATTTGAATATTTCGGTCTTTTTTTTGTCGGAAAGTGCAGGAGGCAGGAAGCGGTTTTTGAGCTTGCCTCCATTATTTGAAAATGGGGGGGCATTTTTTTTTCTTGAATATGGTCATTAAGTTGCTCACATACTCCCTTATCCTATGCTTGATTGTTATGTCTCCCTGCAATCAATTCACAGTGTCTGTTATTTGTTTCATGCATCTTTAAAATAAATGATAATAAACTAAAGGGTGGTGCATTATTTCAATAACAGGGGTTGCTGCGGCAGCCTTTTTCTTATGGAACGAAAGGGGCATGTTAGTAAAAATTATCCTGATTTAATCCTAATAATAACGATGATTTGATTCGAGCTAATTTCTTCTGAATCCAAATTTAGTATGATACAGTAAATATTAGAAATTTATAGATGC
>NZ_PHNG01000477.1:0-8491 GCF_002803435.1 Bacillus sp. mrc49
AAATTCGTTTTCATTATATACGTGAAATTCACTTAAGGATTTAGTGGATTTAGTGGATTTACAAATATGACTCTTCTCTTTTTCGTAATATTAGCCTAGCACCCTGTGTTTTGGGTGTCAAAAATAAGCGCCAATCAATTTCAAGCTAAAATAGGAATTTTTTGAAGTTAAGCTTTACATCCTTCTATTTGTGACCAGCTGGTTTTTTAAAATGCGAAGACCCTCTTTAATTTTATTGGCACGGACTTCCCCAATGCCTTCAACATCATCAAGGTCTTCAACCGAAGCTTTGTTGACTTCGCTAAAGCTTTCGAACTGATTCACTAAATTTTCGATGATCAATACCGGCAGCCGCGGGATTTTATGGAGGATGCGATAACCGCGGGGATGCACGGCTTCATCAAGGTGTATATATCCATGATAGCCCAAAACCTTAAGGAGGATGCTTTCATCCAGTTTTTCCTGCATGGCCAGTTCTTGAAGCCGATAAATGATTTCTTCAGGTTTTTCGTCATTTCTGGAGGTATAATCCTTGATGAGCCATTTTCCCTCCGTTTCTATATCTGCCAGGATTTCATTCATTTGCAGACGGATCAGCCTTCCTTCGGTACCAAGCTCATTCAGGTAGGTAAGCAGCTCCGCCTTGATCCTGAGAACCATTACATAGCGGTGAAATACCTGCAAAAGATCGGCATAGGTCACGATTTCCTCAAACTCGAGCGCTCCCAATACCGAGATGCTCTGCTGGAGGACCACCTTGTATTTTTCCAAGGTTTGAATGGCTAGATTGGCCTTGGCCAGTATGACTCCTATATCTTTGAGGGCATACCGGAAATTCCCCTGATATAACGTGATGACATTGCGCCGTTGGGAGATCGCAATGACCAATGACTTGGTTTCCCTTGCGACGCGTTCCGCCGTCCGGTGCCGCATCCCCGTTTCAGTCGAAGGTGTACTATTATCCGGCACCAATTGGGCATTGGCAAAGATGATCGTATCGGCTTTCTCATTCAAAATGATGGCCCCGTCCATTTTCGCCAGCTCATACAATGTGCTCGGCGTACAGGAACAGTTGATTTGAAAGCCGCCATCCACGATCATTCGCACCTTCTCGTTATACCCAACGACGATCAAGCCGCCCGTGTTTGCCCTCAGTACATTTTCAATGCCCTCCCGGAGCGGGGTGCCTGGAGCCACGATTTGCAAAATCTCCAGCTTCGTTTTTTCATACCCTTTTTTATCTGTCATACTTAACCCCCTAACGAATGTTGAAGAGCCTCCGAAACCGATGAAACCCCGACGATCTTGATACCTTTCGGCGCGGTCCATCCCCCGATATTATTAGCGGGAATTATCACCCGGTTAAATCCTAACTTTGCCGCTTCCTGCACTCTTTGCTCTATTCGCGATACCCTTCTCACTTCCCCTGTGAGCCCCACTTCCCCAATGATGCAATCGGTTGGGTTCGTTGGTTTATCACGGAAGCTCGAAGCGATGCTGATCGCGACAGCCAGGTCGATTGCCGGCTCATCGAGCTTAACGCCGCCAGCCACCTTTAAGTAGGCATCCTGGTTTTGCAGCAGCAAGCCCACCCTTTTTTCCAGGACTGCCATGAGAAGCGAAACACGATTATGGTCGATTCCTGTCGCCATTCTCCTTGGATTTCCAAAGCTCGTAGGTGAAATCAACGCCTGAATTTCTACCAGAACCGGCCTGGTTCCTTCCATCGAGGCAACGACGGTGGAACCTGACGCTCCTTGGGACCGTTCTTCAAGGAATATTTCCGATGGATTGGCCACTTCCTCCAAACCATGTTCTTTCATTTCAAAGATCCCCATCTCATTCGTCGAACCAAAACGGTTTTTGACCGCCCGGATAATTCGATATGTATGGTGCCTTTCACCTTCGAAATATAATACGGTGTCCACCATATGCTCAAGCAGACGCGGGCCTGCAATCGCCCCTTCCTTCGTTACGTGCCCGACGATGAAAATAGCCACTCCATTCGTTTTAGCGATGCGCATCAGTGAAGCTGTGCATTCGCGCACTTGCGATACACTTCCCGGCGCAGATGTAACCTCCGAATGGTACACCGTTTGGATGGAATCAATAATCACCAAATCCGGTTTCACCTCTGAAATCGCCTGTTGGATATAGTCCATATCCGTTTCCGCATAAACGTACAGGTTTTCCGACATGCTCCCCAGCCGGTCGGCCCTCAATTTGGTCTGCTTGACTGATTCTTCACCAGATATATACAGCACTTTTTTCTGCTTATGTGCCAATTGGGAAGATACCTGCAGAAGGAGTGTCGATTTCCCGATACCCGGATCACCTCCAATTAAAACAAGTGATCCCTGGACGATCCCACCGCCAAGGGCACGATTCAGTTCCATTAAATCCGTCTTGATCCGCGGTTCTTTTTCAGACTGAATGGTCGTTATCGGCGCTGCCTTTTCACGTTCCCCAGAGGTTCTAACCTCCGAATGGGTGAAGGCGCCTTTCCTCGCCGGTTTCACGATTTCAGTTTCCTCGACCATCTTGTTCCACTCACCGCAGCCTGGGCATTTCCCCATCCATTTCGCGGATTCATATCCGCAAGACTGACACATGAATTTGGTTTTCTTCTTCACTGCCATAATAACTCCTCTTCCTTTTTGAAAAATGCCTATAGTAAGGATATTATATCTTTGTTTTATTTAATCCTTCTTAAGGTTAAGTTTTTTAAAAAAACACCCTTTGTGCCCTGTTCTTTTATGCTCATTTCTACCTATTGATAAAAAACAGAGGTACACGGCAAAAATATCTGCGTGTACCTCGAAGTTAGGAATATGGTTATTCACTTACGTTGACAGGCTCACCTTGCCTGATTGCAAATTCATTATTCACAACGTCCATCACGACCGTCTGCCCTTTTTTCACGTTCCCTTTAAGCAGCTCTTCGGAAAGGTAATCCTCTACATGCTTTTGAAGCGCCCTGCGGATTGGCCGTGCCCCATATTCTGGATCGAAGCCTTCCGTCGCGATTTTTTCCCTTGCCGCATCCGTCAGCTCCAAGAAAATTTCCTGCTCTTTCAAGCGGTTCGTCAGTTGATTGGACATTAAGGTCACGATTTGTTTTAAATGATCCTTCTCCAGTGAGTGGAAAACGATGGTTTCATCGATACGATTCAGGAATTCAGGACGGAATGCTCGTTTAAGCTCCTCTATCACTTTGCCCTTCATATTTTTGTAGTCCTGGCCAGTATCCTGGATGTTGAACCCGACATACTTATCGGTTTTTAGTGCAGACGCTCCTACATTCGATGTCATGATCAGAATCGTATTCCTGAAATCGACAGTGCGTCCCTTCGAATCTGTCAGCCTTCCGTCCTCCAGTACTTGCAGAAGGATATTGAAGACATCGGGATGTGCCTTTTCTATTTCATCAAGCAGAACCACGGAGTATGGTTTCCTTCGCACTTTTTCGGTTAATTGTCCGCCCTCTTCGTATCCAACATATCCTGGAGGCGATCCAACCAGGCGCGAAGTCGAATGTTTCTCCATATATTCGGACATATCAATGCGGATCATGGCATCTTCATCCCCAAAGATGGATTCAGCTAAAGCTCGGGCAAGTTCGGTTTTACCGACCCCTGTAGGCCCAAGGAAGATGAATGAACCAATTGGGCGTTTAGGATCCTTCAAGCCTGCTCTTGCACGACGTACTGCTTTAGAAACGGCAATGACGGCCTCTTCTTGACCAATCACGCGATCGTGGAGGATCGATTCCATGTTAAGCAGTTTATCGGACTCCGTTTGGGCCAGTCTCGTAACAGGAACACCGGTCCAGCTGGATACGACGTGGGCAATATCATCCACGGTCACTTCACTGTTCTCTTGCCCTTGTTTTTCTTTCCAAGTCTTTTTCGTTTCTTCCAATTGTTCTCTTAATCGTTGTTCCGTATCTCGAAGCGAAGCGGCTTTTTCGAATTCCTGGCTCTGAACGGAAGCATCCTTTTCTTTCCGGACATCATCCAGCTTCACTTCAAGTTCCTTTAGGTTTGGCGGCGTTGTGTATGAGCGCAGCCGAACCTTAGATCCGGCTTCATCAATCAAATCAATCGCTTTATCCGGTAAAAAACGATCCGAGATATAACGGTCTGATAACTTGACTGCCGCATCGATCGCTTCATCAGTAATCGATACGCGGTGATGGGCTTCATAACGGTCACGCAGCCCCTTGAGGATCTGAATCGATTCTTCCATCGTCGGTTCATCAACTTGGATCGGCTGGAAACGGCGTTCAAGCGCAGCGTCCTTTTCGATATACTTACGGTATTCATCCAAAGTTGTCGCCCCGATACATTGCAATTCACCGCGGGCCAAGGATGGTTTAAGGATATTGGAAGCATCGATGGCACCTTCTGCCCCGCCGGCACCAATCAGTGTATGCAATTCATCGATGAATAAAATGATATTGCCAGCCTGGCGGATTTCATCCATTACTTTCTTCAATCTATCTTCGAATTCACCGCGGTATTTCGTACCAGCGACAACGGTACCCATATCGAGTGTCATAACGCGTTTATCACGCAGGATTTCCGGTACTTCGTTATTGATGATCTGTTGGGCAAGACCTTCGGCGATGGCCGTTTTACCCACCCCTGGTTCACCGATCAAGACAGGGTTGTTTTTTGTACGACGGCTCAATACTTCTATGACACGCTGAATTTCCTTGCTTCGGCCGATCACGGGATCCAGGCTTCCTTCCCTTGCAATCGCCGTTAAGTCGCGAGCGAGGCCATCCAGTGTCGGCGTGCTTGCATTGGAAGCCGCTGAACCTTGATGACCGCCGGATTCGTTGCTGCCCAAAAGCTGGAGAACTTGTTGACGGGCTTTGTTCAGGCTCACTCCGAGATTATTCAATACTCGGGCTGCCACGCCTTCGCCTTCTCTGATCAGACCAAGGAGTACATGCTCTGTCCCCACGTATGAATGACCTAACTTTCTAGCTTCATCCATGGAAAGCTCAATGACCTTCTTGGCTCTTGGAGTGTAATGGATCGTTTGCGCCGCATCCTGTCCGCGGCCTATCAAATTTTCCACTTCTTTTTGAATTTTTTCCGGCCCCAGACCGAGCGCATATAACGCTTTGGCGGCAATGCCATCGCCTTCTCGGACCAAGCCAAGTAAAATATGTTCCGTGCCTATATTATTATGTCCTAAGCGGATTGCTTCTTCTTGCGCCAATGCTAATACTTTCTGGGCTCTTTCAGTAAAACGACCAAACATCATAGGGAATTCCTCCTTAAGAATTTTTCGTTTTTAATTAAATTGCTGACAATCCTCTAAGTAATGGCAGGGGCTGCTTCTTCCCCGCATCCATTACAGGAATATAGGTACTCACTCTATGGTCAAGGACCTCAAGAGGAGGAAGTTTCCGTGAAATTCAAGCGTTCTCGAATGAGTGCTGCCCTACGGATATCCCTTTCGTGGGATTTTAAAGATCCACCCGCGTACTTTTGTAAAAATCCTGGCTGTGTCAAAATCATCAATTCATTTAATATGCTTTTGGAAATATTTTTTATATACCCTAAATCTATACCTAGCCTAACATCCGAGATACAGGTAGCAGCTTCCTTCGTTTCAATGATGCGAGCATTGGATAATATCCCATAGGAGCGAAAGACCCGATCTTCTAATTGTATGTGAGACGTCCTCGCTAATGCATCCCTTGCAGACCGTTCCTGGGCAATGATTTGTTGGACGACACTGGTTAGATCTTCAACGATATCCCTTTCGGATTTCCCAAGGGTAATTTGATTGGAGATTTGAAAGATATTCCCTAATGCCTGGCTGCCCTCCCCATATATCCCCCGGACCACCAATCCCAGTTGGTTGATCGCCGGAATGATATGATTCATCTGCTGCGTTAGCACAAGGCCCGGCAGATGCATCATGACCGAAGCCCTTAACCCTGTACCCACATTGGTTGGGCAACTCGTTAGGTATCCCCTTTCTTCATCATATGCATAGTCTATGGATTCTTCAATCCAATCGTCAAGAAGATTTGCAATCTTTAATGTTTCCTTCAGCTGCAAGCCCGACTTTAAGCACTGGATGCGAAGATGATCCTCTTCGTTTATCATGATGCTTATTTCTTCATTTTCCGAAAGAAGACAAGCACTTTTGGCAGATACTTCAACTAAATTGGGACTGATTAAATGTTTTTCGACCAGTACACGCTTTTCCAGTGGCTGCAGCTGGTCAATTTCCAGAAGCTCCAACTTGCCAATCTCTGGAGTGACTTCCTCTTCGATTCTTTTTTTAACCAATTCAATGATTTTTTTAGCTTCTTCGTTAGAAAAGGAGGTTGGGAAGGTAAAGTCTTTGAAATTTCGGGCCAATCGAATCCTTGAACTCAATACAATATCGATTTCCGGTCCTTCTGCACTCATCCAGGAGCTCAAGGCGTTTTCTACAAACTTTTCCAAGCTCATATTTCCTCGCCTCCCTCTTGTGCTTCATACCTTTTTTCAAGGGAGCGAATTTTATCCCTGACCTCTGCCGCCTTTTCGAACTCTTCTTGGTCGATGTGATCCTTTAATACGTCTTTCAGATCGAGAATTTGCTTTCGCAGATATATGGTGCCACCAACCCGTTTTGGGATTTTTCCTATGTGGGCTGTATTGCCGCTGTGCACCCTCTTTAAAATGGGGTTTAACTGTTCATTGAATGTTTGGTAACATTCAGCACAGCCGAACTTTCCGATATGGACAAATTCCTTATAGGATCGATGACAATGCGGGCAACGCCTCTCTTCCGTTTTAGAAAATGCATTTGCCTTTGTCTGTTGAATATTCGACTCGATATTCAACAATCCTGCTAATAAATTATTTATTGAAAAACCATGGCCTCCTGCATCCACGACCATCTCACCTTTTTCCTGAGCACATTTCTCGCAAATCATGATTTCAGTCTTTTTTCCATTGATGATTTTGGTGAAGTGTAGGGTAGCAGGTCTTTGATGGCATTCTTGGCAAATCATCCTTCATCACCTCTGCCATTTTCATTTATATTTTAAAGTCGTAAGCATCGCAGTTATAATTCTTGCCCGAAGTTCATCACGGTCAGGAAGGTCGATATAAATCACCGATCTATCAATCACGCTCATCATGATCTTTGCTTCCCTTTCATTAATGACTTCCTCATTCATCAGCCGGGCTATTACTCCTTCGGCCATGGATTGAGTGACCCTGGGACCTATAAGTGATAATAATTGGTTGATAAGCTGCACGTAATCTTGTGACTCCACTTTCATGATCCGTATATAACCGCCGCCTCCACGCTTACTCTCTACAACATAGCCTCTTTCGATCGTAAACCTGGTATTGATCACGTAATTGATTTGAGAAGGAACACACTGAAATTTATCTGCTATTTCACTTCTTTTAATTTCCAAGATATCTTTTTGACTTATTTCCAGTACTTGCTTTAAATAAGTTTCGATAACATCAGATATGTTTCTCACTCAGCCTCCTCCAATCTGACTTTGACTATATTTGACTATTATTATACAACGAAAAATGCATTTTGCAACTTAAACGCACTTTCTTTCTCTAATATCCATTTTCTCCAAATTATATGTAATTGCATACTCCGTTGGACACGAAAAATTAAATATCCTACATCCTTACCCTAATCCTTCAAATCCAAAACCTCAAATTTCCATCTGTTTATCGTTCCATCTGCTAGAAATGGGAAATATCTACCCAAAATATTCAAATCAAAACGAAAAAAGACCAGCCGCGATGGCTGATCTTTTTTATAATGGCTTGGCGGCGTCCTACTCTCACAGGGGGAAACCCCCAACTACCATCGGCGCTGAAGAGCTTAACTGCCGTGTTCGGAATGGGAACGGGTGTGACCTCTTCGCTATCGCCACCAAACATATGAGGAACGTTGTTCCTTCAAAACTAGATAATAAGAAGGTATTTCATTTTTTTAAAGCGTTGGTTAAGTCCTCGATCTATTAGTATCAGTCAGCTCCACATGTCGCCACGCTTCCACCTCTGACCTATCAACCTGATCATCTTTCAGGGATCTTACTAGCTTGCGCCATGGGAAATCTCATCTTGAGGGGGGCTTCATGCTTAGATGCTTTCAGCACTTATCCCGTCCGCACGTAGCTACCCAGCTATGCCTTTGGCAAGACAACTGGTACACCAGCGGTGCGTCCATCCCGGTCCTCTCGTACTAAGGACAGCTCCTCTCAAATTTCCTGCGCCCGCGACGGATAGGGACCGAACTGTCTCACGACGTTCTGAACCCAGCTCGCGTACCGCTTTAATGGGCGAACAGCCCAACCCTTGGGACCGACTACAGCCCCAGGATGCGATGAGCCGACATCGAGGTGCCAAACCTCCCCGTCGATGTGGACTCTTGGGGGAGATAAGCCTGTTATCCCCGGGGTAGCTTTTATCCGTTGAGCGATGGCCCTTCCATGCGG
>NZ_PHNG01000478.1:0-18660 GCF_002803435.1 Bacillus sp. mrc49
AGACCTGAAAAAACTGATAGCCATTGCTGAAACGTTAAGGAAACATGAGCAAATCGAGTTCACGATAATCGGATACGGCTACCGGGCAGCTGAAGTCGAGAGGGAAATCAGCGCGAAGGGATTGGCGAATATAAAAGTCATTAATGCGATGAATCGGAGGGTGACCCTTCATGAAGTTTCCTCCTCCCATATTGCTTATGTAAGCTTGGTGGAAAAAGAGGTGTTCAATAAGGTGCTGCCTGGAAAGATCATTGATTATATGTGTGTCGGAAAGCCAATTGTCGGTGATGTGGCGGGAAGGGCCAAGCAGGTGATCTCAGAGGCGAAGTGCGGGCTGGTGGCAGATAGCCGGGATGTGGGTGAAATCAGTCGCCACATTTTGACCATGGCCAGAGATCGAGCGCTGCGTGAAGAGCTAGGGGAAAACGGTTATGTATATGCGAAACAGCATTTTCTATGGTCCCAAAATATTAAAGGCCTCATCAACGTCTTGGAGGCGTAGGGAAGAATAAACCGGAAGTGGAGGACAACATGACGAAGAAGGTATGTATGTTTGTGTGGAATCACTTTACGAACGATGCAAGGGTTCTAAGAGAATGTACAGCACTTACGGAAGTGGGGTATGAAGTGGATTTGATCGCCATCCATAATTGGAAGATCAAGGATTTGCCCAAAAAGGAAAAACATCAAAGTGGCTTCACGGTCACAAGGGTCAATAACCGCTGGGAGGCACTTCATAAAATTCTTAGGATCGTCGGCAAATTGAAGAAAAAGAAGTTTGAAATCACCTTATTGACCTTATTGGTTTGGAACACGATGTTGAACCTGAACTTAATCACTAGCTGGGAGGGATCGGCGATTTTGATTGGCTCCCTAGCAATCCTTGCCTTGGGGTCCATGATCATGACCCGTACGAAGCTGCCGACTTTATTAACAAGAAGCTATATTTTTGGTCAAATGGTTTATCATGGGCGGAAAAAGAAATATGACTTTTACCATTCCAATGACTTGAATACGCTCATGCAGGGAGCGATCAGCAGTAAATGGCTGAGAAGGAAAAAGCTGATTTATGATTCGCATGAAGTCCAAACGAGCAGAACGGGATATAATAGCCGGATCTACGGGACGATGGAGAAATTCCTCTTACTATTCGTCGACGAAATGATTGCCGAGAACCATACGAGAGCTAAATATAATGAAGACTTATATGGTCTCTATCCAAAAGTTGTCCATAACTATCCGATTCCGACCAATCCGGAGGAAAGCACGTCCGTGGATTTGCATGAGCTGCTGAGTTTGCCGCCCGATGAACCGATATTGTTGTATCAAGGCGGTGTCCAGATGGGCAGGGGGCTGGAGCAATTGGTCGATGCTGTGCCGCTGATCAAGGCAGGGACGGTGGTTTTTATAGGAGATGGAAAAATCAAGGCTGCATTAATGAAGAAGGTAAAGGAAATGGATTTGGAGCATCGGGTGAAATTCTTGCCAAAGGTCCCGGTCGACGAATTGCTCCATTATACGAAAAATGCTTATTTAGGTTTTCAAGTATTGAATAATGTTTGCTTTAATCACTATTCCGCTTCTTCGAATAAATTATTTGAATACATGATGAGCGGTGTGCCGGTCGTTGCCTGCAGCTTCCCCGAAATTCAAAAGGTGGTCGATGCGGAACGGATCGGTGTATGTGTCGATTCACATGATCCTAAAGCGATTGCGGAAGGAGTCAATTACTTACTGAAGCATCCTGAAAAAAGGGCGGAAATGAGCCGGAATTGCTTGATGGCCCGCCAAAAATACAATTGGAAGCAAGAGAAGGAAATCTTCATCGAGATTTATCAAACTGCCTGAGCTAGCGTGTAGCAGATCATAATGAATAGGAGTGGTTTATATGAAAATATGTACATTGGGACTGGGTTATATAGGACTGCCAACTTCTTTAATGTTTGCGAAACATGGTGTCGACGTCGTCGGAGTGGATATCCATCCTGATATCATCTCCAATTTGAATCAGGGCAAGCTCCATATCGAGGAACCTGGATTGGAGCAAGTTTTGCATGAAGTGCTGGATGCCCAAAAGTTCCAAGCGTCATTAAGACCGGAATATGCAGATGTTTTCATTATTGCTGTGCCTACGCCAAATAAAACCGACCTGCACAAATCCTGTGATTTGACCCATGTCACCGAAGCAGTCGCAAGCATCCTTCCATTCATCAGGAAGGGAAATGTCATCATCATCGAATCGACGATCGCTCCTCGAAGCATGGATGATCATATCAGACCGATGATTGAAATGACGGGCCTTACCATCGGAGAAGAGATCTTCCTTGTTCATTGTCCTGAACGTGTTTTGCCTGGAAGGATATTGGAAGAGCTGGTTCATAATAACCGTATCGTCGGCGGAATTACGGAAACATGCTCATATGAAGGGAGCCTGGTCTATCGAACCTTCGTTAAAGGGGAGATCATTCAGACGGATGCCAAGACGGCAGAAATGTCCAAGCTGATGGAAAATACCTTCCGGGATGTGAATATCGCCCTTGCTAATGAACTGACGAAAGTGTGCTTCGAGCTGGACATCAATGTATTGGACGTCATATCGATGGCCAATAAGCACCCGCGTGTCAACATTCACCAACCAGGGCCAGGAGTCGGCGGTCATTGCTTAGCGGTCGATCCCTATTTCGTTGTCGCAAAAGCCCCAGAGTTTGCGAGAATCATTAAGCTGGCCCGTGATACCAACGTATCGATGCCCTATTACATCGTCAATTGCGTAAGGATGATGCTTGAAGGAATCGAGCGGCCAAAGGTGGCGATCTTCGGGCTTTCCTACAAAGGGAATGTCGATGATATCCGGGAAAGTCCTGCCATCGATGTCGTCAATATTTTGATGGGGATGGAGTATATGGACGTAGCCCTGCATGACCCGCATGTTCAGTCCGGCATGATGCCCATCGTTTCAGTGGAGGATGCCGTAAACGATGCCGACCTGATTCTCGTCTTGACCGACCACGATGAATTCAAGCTGATGGATTATGACAATCTATCAAATCTGATGGCCAATAAAATGATCCTCGATACACGCAATTGCATTGATGTAACGAAGACCGAAGTCCCGGTCGCCAACTTGGGCAATATTTATCAATATAAAAAGGTGTCGAAGGAAAAAGCCAGAAATAAAGCGATCAGCTAAATCAATCTAATGAATGGAAAAGGGTGCCGACCACTGTGTCCGTGCCCTTTTTTAGGGGAAGAAAGGAGGTTTGTTCTAACCTATATGGACAGAACAAAGGACCAAGCAAGTGCTTGGTCCTTTTGTGTATGATTTATATTAAGCGATCGGTCCGCCAAGATCTTCGATTTCATTTGGAACGCTGCCGAACTTCTTGAAGTTTGCACGGAATTGAGCGGCAAGGTCCGTTGCGGATTGCTTGTAAGCTTCAGGATCTGCCCAAGTCTTGATTGGCTGAAGCACTTCGTCCGGAACGCCAGGAACATGAAGCGGGATATTCAAACCAAAGATTTCATCCTTGACCGTTTCAATGTTAGCCAATTCCCCTTCAAGTGCCGCCTGAACCATGGCACGAGTGTAAGCAAGTTTCATGCGGCTTCCAGTTCCGTATGCTCCGCCTGTCCATCCTGTATTGACAAGGTATACTTTTGCATTGTGCTCGTCAATTTTATCACCAAGCATTTCAGCATAGCGTGTAGCAGGTAGCGGCAAGAATGGTGAACCGAAGCAAGTGGAGAATGTCGCCTCCGGTGAAGTTACCCCTCTTTCCGTTCCAGCTAACTTGCTTGTGTATCCGCTTAGGAAATGGAACATCGCTTGTTCCTTGGACAGCTTGCTGATTGGAGGCAATACGCCTGAAGCATCAGCCGTCAGGAAAATGATCGTATTCGGGTGTCCGGCAATACTTGGGCTCACGATATTATCGATTGCTTGCATTTGGTATGCGGCACGGGTGTTTTCAGTCAATGAACTGTCATCATAATCCGCTTCACGTGTATTCGGATCAACCACAACATTTTCCAGTACGGCTCCAAAACGGATGGCATCGAAGATTTGTGGTTCTTTTTCACGTGAAAGGTTGATCGTTTTCGCATAGCAGCCGCCTTCGATGTTGAAAACACCGTTAGAAGCCCAGCCGTGTTCATCATCACCGATCAGCTTGCGATTCGTGTCTGCAGATAAAGTCGTCTTGCCGGTTCCGGACAGTCCGAAGAATAAAGCGACGTCCCCTTCACGTCCTACATTCGCAGAGCAGTGCATTGGAAGGATTCCAGCCTCTGGAAGAAGGTAGTTCATGATCGAGAAGATCGATTTTTTCATTTCACCTGCATATTCCGTTCCGCCGATCAAGATGGTGCGGCGTTCAAAAGAAACGATGATGAACGTTTCGGATTGCGTTCCGTCCACCGCTGGATCTGCTTTGAAGTTAGGTGCCGAAAGGATCGTGAATTCTGCTTCATGGCCTCTTAGCTCCTCTTCGTTTGGACGGATGAATAAAGTATGCGCGAAAAGATTATGCCAAGCATATTCATTAACCACACGAATTGGAAGGCGGGATGATTCTTCTGCGCCAGCGAAGCCCTTGAAAACGAAAATCTCTTCTTTTGCTTTTAAGTAGTCAATTACTTTATTATATAGTTTATTGAACACATCTTCCGAAATTGGCTGGTTCACTGAACCCCAATCGACTTTATCTTTTACGGATGCTTCCTCGACGATATATTTATCTTTAGGTGAACGGCCAGTATATTTGCCTGTTTCTGCTTTTACTGCTCCAGTTGAAGTTAAAACCCCTTCATTCCTGCTTAATACCTTTTCGACCAATTTAGGAACTGAAAGCTGAGTTTGCACGTTGTTTCCTGTTAATAACTGGTGTAACTCATTAGAAACGTCTACAGAATTCATATATGAGGTACCTTCCTTTGTTTAAGTTTTATATTACGATTAGTATAACACATTTATTTAAATAGTCTATACTATATCATCTGAATTGTGATAATTTTCATCTGGTTAGATTCATCATTTTAAATGGGCAGGAACCATGCCGGGATTCCTGCATATGCTTTAATGAAAGTAAATTTCCCCTTTATTATAAGAAGTAATAATCATTGTCATGCGCCTGAAAATCCTTTAATGCCGGGGGAGCGAAGATTGTTGTGCCCGATTTGGCCGTTGACCGGAAATGTTCTTGATAGAAAATCATTGACAAATTCCGACCCAATACGATATTATCTTAAATTGTACGGATTCTCTTATCCCGAGTTGGTGGAGGGACAGGCCCTTTGAAACCCAGCAACCTGCCATATTGAACTTGACTCCAAGAGCAATCGCCGAAAATAAAGCGGTGTTCTTCAAGGAAAAGTGGTGATGGTGCTAACCTGAGCAAGGTAAAAAACCCTTGAACGATAAGAGTGAAAGGATAGAAGACAGAATGTTAAACCTTTCCTCATTTTCCAGGGAAGGTTTTTGTGTTTTTTAATTAATTCTGTGTCTATAGTTGAAGCTAATAAGGGAAACGAGTTCCGTAAAAAAAATCAGGCTTATGCCTACCACATACTAACTTCCAAGGAGGAAATATGATGTCAAAGAAACGTCTATTTACTTCTGAATCTGTTACAGAGGGCCATCCGGACAAGATTTGTGATCAGATTTCAGATTCCATTTTAGATGCTATCCTTGCTAAGGATGCAAATGCACGTGTTGCGTGTGAAACAAGTGTAACGACAGGTCTTGTGCTTGTTGCTGGTGAAATTACAACATCCGCTTATGTGGATATTCCGCGTATCGTTCGTGATACGATTGCAGGAATTGGCTACACTCGCGCGAAATACGGCTTCGATGCTGAAACTTGTGCTGTATTGAGCTCGATCGATGAGCAGTCTGCCGATATCGCAGCTGGCGTCGATAAAGCTTTGGAAGCACGTGAAGGCAACATGTCAGAGGAAGAAATCGATGCAATCGGTGCAGGGGACCAAGGTCTTATGTTCGGATTCGCTTGCAATGAAACAGAAGAGCTTATGCCGCTTCCGATTTCATTGGCCCATAAGCTTTCATTCCGCTTGGCTCAAGTACGTAAAGATGAAACGCTTGCTTACTTACGCCCGGATGGAAAAACACAAGTAACTGTGGAATATGATGAAAATAACCGTCCTGTACGTGTAGATACGATCGTCATCTCTACACAGCATGATGCAGAAATCACGCTTGAGCAAATTCAAGCCGATTTAAAAGAGCATGTCATCAAAGCGGTGGTTCCTGCTGAATTGATCGATGCTGAAACGAAATACTTCATCAACCCGACTGGCCGTTTCGTAATTGGCGGACCTCAAGGGGATGCTGGTCTTACTGGCCGTAAAATCATCGTTGATACGTACGGCGGATACGCTCGTCACGGCGGCGGTGCATTCTCTGGTAAGGATGCTACGAAAGTTGACCGTTCTGCGGCATACGCTGCACGCTATGTTGCCAAAAACATCGTGGCAGCTGGCCTGGCTGATAAAGCCGAAGTACAATTGGCTTACGCTATTGGTGTGGCAGAGCCTGTATCGATCTCGATTGATACATTCGGAACGGGCACTGTTAGCGAAGACGTCCTGGTTGACCTAGTTCGCGCTAACTTCGACCTTCGCCCAGCAGGCATCATCAAAATGCTTGACCTTCGTCGCCCGATCTACAAGCAGACAGCTGCATACGGACACTTTGGCCGTACCGATGTCGATCTTCCGTGGGAACGCACGGATAAAGCAGAAACTTTAAAAGCACAAGCATGATCCAGATGGAAAAGGTGCGCCGCTAATTGCGGTGCACCTTTTTTTGGTAGGATTAATTTGGTTTGCAGAGGGAATAATTCAATAAACCCACTGAGTGATTTACCAGAGGATATTTGGCGTGTAAAAGAGGCATGGACAAGCCCCTAGTTTATTTTATTCGGTCTGCTGTTTTGTAGTATTGTCCTTTTTCGGCATATTCGCGCACGATCCGTTCCATGTCCTGACGATCTTCCGCATTGATTTCGCGGATCACTTTGGCCGGGCGTCCGAATGCCAACATATTCGGCGGGATCACTTTGCCTTGGGGAACGAGACTGCCGGCACCGATAAAAGCTCCTTCACCGATTTCGGCTGCGTCAAGTACGATCGAGCCCATGCCGACCAAGGCTCCTTTGCGGATTTTACAGCTATGTAAAATGACCTGATGGCCAATGGTTACCTCATCTTCAATGATCAATGGATTATTGGGGCTTTGGTGGAGGACACTATTATCTTGGATACTTACTTTTTTACCGATGATGGTTGGGGCCACATCACCGCGGATGACGGAATTGAACCAGATTGACGATTCGTCGCCAATTTTCACATCGCCTGTCACGACTGCATTCTCCGCAATATAAGCGCTTTCGGAAATCTGTGGTTCCTTGCCTTTGAACGGATAAATAATCATTTTCAATCATTTCCTTTCCGAAGTGAATGTTTTTATGTATTATTTTAATATACCGTATGCAAATACACTTGGCTATTTATAATACGAATGTACAACTTGTTAGTTTTCTTTTTTGTCGAAAATCGCGAATATGGTTATTATTTATATATATATTTTAATTATCATGGATCGTATACAACAAGTGAAAAGTGAAAGGGGGATTTCGAATGTGGAAATGGGAGACAGAAGGGGACGCAAAAGGCGTCATTGTCATCATTCATGGGGCAATGGAGCATCACGGACGCTATAAATGGGTTACCCAAATGTGGCTTTCAGCCGGATACCATGTCGTCATGGGCGACCTTCCTGGGCAGGGCATGACCACTCGAGCCTACCGGGGACATATCGATTCCTTTGATGAATATTTAGATGAAGTGAAAAGCTGGATAGAGGAAGCTTACGAATACTCGCTCCCGGTCTTTTTGCTTGGACATAGCATGGGAGGCCTGATTTCAATTCGGCTTCTTCAGGAAGAGGAATGGGATATTGCAGGCGTGATTTTATCTTCACCTTGTTTAGGGCTCGTAACCAAGCCTCCGAAATTCCTCGCAAGCATCTCACATGGCTTGAATCTTGTGATGCCCCAGTTCAGGGTAGATTCGGGACTAACTCCTGAAATGGCAACGAGAAGCTCGGAGGTCCGTGAATGCGATAGGAATGATACCTTATACATCACAAAGGTTTCCGTTCGCTGGTATCGGGAGCTTTCCCAGGCCATGAAGGATGCCTTTGAGGAAATCCCTGATTTTCAGGATGTGCCGCTTTTGGTCATGCAGGGCGGAGATGACCGAATCGTGAATAAGAAGGCGGTTCGTGAGTGGTTTAATTATAACTTGGCCAGTGAGAAGCAATATAAAGAATGGCCAAAGCTTTATCATGAAATCTTTAACGAGCCGGAACGAGATGACGTATTCCAATATGCCCTGAGCTTTGTTGAGAATCGATTGAAAATATTAGGCTATGTCGTTTGACCCGAATATACCGCTGTGCCGGATATGTAAAAAAAGCTGCCGAAATGAAGTGATCGGCAGCTTTTTATTTTGTTTAACAAAGGGCGTAATTTGTCCGACATCGCGGATAATCCGTCCGTCCGCGTTCATAATTCAACCTTCAGCGAGTTTTTCGTCCAACATCGGGGATAATCCGTCCGTCCACGAGCGTAATTCGTCCAACATCGGGGATAATTCGTCCGACAGCGAGCATAATTCGTCCTTCAGCGGTTTTTTCGTCCAACATCGAGCGTAATCCGTCCGTCCACGAGCGTAAATCGTCCAACATCGGGGATAATCCGTCCGTCCACGAGCGTAATTCATCCAACAGCGGGGATAATCCGTCCGTCCGCGTTCATAATTCAACCTTCAGCGGGTTTTTCGTCCAACATCGAGGATAATCCGTCCGTCCGCGTTCATAATTCGTCCTTCAGCGAGTTTTTCGTCCAACATCGGGTGTAATTCGTCCGTCCGCGTTCATAATTCGTCCTTCAGCGAGTTTTTCGTCCAACATCGAGTAAAATCCGTCCGTTCACGAGCCTAATCCGTCCGTCCACGAGCGTAAATCGTCCGACATCGGGGATAATCCGTCCGTCCGCGAGCATAATTCGTCCTACAGCGAGTTTTTCGTCCAACATCGAGCATAATCCGTCCATTGGGATTACCTCTTTTCAATCGCGATGATGAAGGGAGGATTGTTGGCTTGGTTGATGAAGCCGTATTTCAGGATATGGGCTTTTTGTTGCGGAAAGTTTTGCACATAGTCCATCAGTGCATCGCGTTCCTGCGATCCGCCTGGATGCCCATGGTAGATGACGAGAATGATGATGCCTTCGGGAGCAAGCAGTCCGAACAGCTGTTCAATGGCGGCTGTCGTTGTATCGGCTTCGGTGATGATCGATTTATCCCCGCCAGGTAGGTAGCCCAGGTTGAATATGGCACCGGTAATCTTTCCGGCATGTTCTTTCCTGATATAGTTACTGAGGTGTTGATGTCCATCATGGATGAGCGTGCATTGATTGCTTAGACCCTCGTTCTCCAGTTTGACGCTTGTGTTCTGGAGGGCTTCTTTTTGGATATCGAAACTATAGACATGTCCCGTTTCACCTGTAAGTCCGGCCAGAAAGGCCGTATCAATGCCGTTGCCCATCGTGCCGTCCACGGCGATATCTCCGGGTTGCACCGTTTTTTCAAGCAAAATTCTTGCGTAAGGCAAGATGCGGTCAAGCTTCATCTGTTAGTTCCTCCAGTTGATGATTTTTTCCTTGCCAGCTGCTGCGGCGTTTCAATTCGGCATCGATGGCATTCAGGACATCCCATTTGTTGACGCTCCACATCGGACCGATCATCAAATCGATCGGACCGTCACCGGTTATGCGATGAACGATCATTTCAGGAGGGATGATTTCCAGCTGATCGCATACGAGGCTGACATATTCATCGCGATCAAGGAATTCAAGCAAGCCTTTTTCATATTGCTTGACCATCGGTGTCCCTTTCAAAAGGTGAAGTAAATGGATTTTTATCCCCTGCACATCGAGCTTGGCGACTTCCCGGGCCGTTTCCATCATCATCGTGTAGTCCTCCTGGGGAAGGCCATTGATGATATGGGAGCAGACGCGGATGCCATGTTTACGCAGCTTATCGACACCTTCTTTATAGCAGTCGAAGTCATGGGCGCGGTTGATCATCGTCGCGGTCTTTTCATGAACCGTCTGAAGACCGAGCTCCACCCATAGGTAAGTGCGCTCGTTCAATTCTGCCAAATACTCGACCACATCATCCGGCAGACAGTCGGGGCGTGTCGCTATCGAGAGCCCGACCACACCTTCCTGGGTCAATACCTGTTCATATTTTTCGCGAAGGACATCGACTGGTGCATGCGTATTCGTGAACGCCTGGAAATAGGCCATATACTTTCCATCTTTCCATTTATGGTGCATCCGTTCGCTGATTTTTTTGAACTGGACGTCGAGCGGCTCAACGCGGCTGCCGGCAAAGTCGCCCGAGCCTGAAGCACTGCAGAAGGTACAGCCTCCATGTGCGACGGTGCCGTCACGGTTCGGGCAGTCAAAGCCGCCGTCCAGGGCAACTTTAAAAACCTTATGTCCAAAATGATTTCTCAAGTGGTAATTCCATGTATGATATCGTTTGTTATCCGTTGCATATATAAACGGGTTTGCTTGATTCAAATCAGCAACCTCCTTGGTATAAATGAAGCGCACCATATATTATACAACATTCTGGCAGCTAGGTCTTTTTTTGAAAAATAAGCGTATAATGTATACTTGAGGGCTGAACTTTTGGCTGCTAATTCGACAAAATCAAGTGAAAGACTATATCCAATCGGGAGCTGATGGACATGACCGGTCAAGTTGAAGAAGCGATTAATCATATGAAAAAGCGATTAGCCGAAAATAATCAGGTATTCGAAGCAAAGGAAGATGGGTTTATATACCAAGCCTCTTGTACCTTCAATTCACCTGCTTCGGATGAGGAAATTCATTCCTTTGAAAAGAAAACCGGATTGCATCTGCCCGAAGATTATAAAGAGTTTTTGAAAATAACGAATGGCTGCAAATTATTCGAAACACGGGAATCAGGCGGGGAAAATGATATATACAGCCTCGATGATATCATGAATTACACATATGAACTCCCCTTTGAAGGCTGCTTTAAGGTAGCCTGCATCTATCAAGATAATATCGTCATTGACGGGAGAGCCGTAGCCGAGGGGGATACGGATTATATAATGGTGAAGGGCCATCTTGATGATTTTGAAGAAGGCGAGAAACTGCAAATGGGCTTTGCCGAATGGATCGAGCGCTTCATATCGGATCAAGGTGAGAAGTTTTGGGATAAAGGATGATTTGATAAATAACGCTGATAATCCTCTCGTTTTTTGTTCAAACTAATCAAGATGATTACAAATCATCCAAATGGGACGCGAAGGAGAGGGTTTGAAATGGCAACCAGACAATCCGTCGATCATTTTTTAGAGCAATGTGAAGGAGCTCTCCATTTTGCAGAGTATGAGTTTAACGAGGCTTCACGGCAAGAGCATTATGATGATGAACAATTCCAGAACTCACAAAGGTATATCGAAGAGGCGTTGACGGATTTGGAACGCTTGTATGCCAGCTCCAATGCCCAACAACGGGATATGCTTGCAAGGATGGAGCAGCAACTGAACGAATTGAAAAATGAAATGATCGTACTTCGACATTAAGAACAGGGAGCCGTGATTTCATGGCTCCCTTTTTGCACGATTTTTTCGGAATTCGCATATATAATGAAAAACCTGTCGATAATGTTTATGTACGGCTATTGCAATTATCGGTGAAATTGACTAGAATGAAATAAAATCCAATATTCTCATAAAGACTATGATGAGGAACAGTAGCGATTTTATTCCAGCAAAGAGAGTTGACGGGTGGTGCAAGTCAACCTGGGATGATTGTGAACTCGCCTTGGAGTTTCAGGTGTGAAGGTGAAAAGTAATGCCTGACGAACCAATCCACGTTACGGATGTTTAAGCTGGGCGGATTTTAGCTATCGCCAATGTGGGTGGTACCGCGGGAAGATATACATAATCCTCTCGTCCCTATTTTGGGATGAGGGGTTTTTTATTGTTTTTTATACGGAATAAGGAGGAAATCAAATGAGTTTTGACCATAGAAGCATAGAAACGAAATGGCAGCAATACTGGGAGGGCAACAAGACATTCAAGACGGGCGAAGAAAGCGGTAAACGCAAATTCTACGCCCTTGATATGTTCCCATATCCTTCAGGGGCAGGTCTTCATGTAGGACACCCGGAAGGTTACACGGCAAGCGATATTTTAGCCAGGATGAAGCGGGCCCAAGGATATAATGTCCTGCATCCGATCGGCTGGGATGCCTTTGGACTTCCGGCAGAGCAATATGCGATCGATACGGGAAATGACCCGGCTGAATTCACGGAGCACAACATCAACACGTTCCGTCGCCAAATCAAGGCACTTGGTTTTTCTTATGACTGGGATCGTGAAATCAATACGACGGATCCTGACTATTACAAATGGACGCAATGGATTTTCTTGAAGTTATATGAAAAAGGGTTGGCTTATATTGATGAAGTGGCCGTTAACTGGTGTCCAGCACTTGGCACGGTCTTGGCGAACGAAGAAGTCATCGATGGTAAGAGTGAGCGGGGAGGCCATCCTGTCGAGCGCCGTCCGATGAAGCAATGGATGCTTCGTATCACGGCTTATGCAGACCGCTTGATCGACGACTTGAATGATGTGGATTGGCCGGAGAACATCAAGGATATGCAGCGTAACTGGATTGGGCGTTCCGAGGGAGCGGAAGTTACTTTCCATATCGACGGCTTTGATGATACCTTCACGGTGTTCACGACCCGTCCTGATACGTTATTCGGAGCAACTTATGCCGTATTGGCCCCGGAACATCACTTTGTCGATAAAATTACGACAGCTGAACAAAGAGATGCAGTTGAGGCTTATTTGGATGAAGTGAAGCATAAAAGCGATTTGGAAAGAACCGACTTGGCAAAAGATAAATCAGGCGTTTTCACGGGGGCTTATGCGATTAACCCGGTAAACGGCGAAAAAATGCCGATCTGGATTGCCGATTATGTGCTGATCAGTTACGGAACGGGTGCGATCATGGCCGTTCCTGCCCATGATGAACGTGATTATGAATTTGCTGTCAAGTTTGACTTGCCGATCAAGGAAGTCGTCGCTGGCGGGGATGTCACGAGTGAAGCGTATACAGGCGATGGCCTTCATGTGAATTCGGAATTCCTTGATGGGTTGAATAAAGAGGAAGGCATTTCAGCCATGATCAAATGGCTGGAAGAAAAAGAAATCGGTACGAAGAAAATTACCTACCGTCTTCGCGACTGGTTATTCAGCCGTCAGCGTTACTGGGGTGAACCGATCCCGATCATCCATTGGGAAGATGGGACGATGTCTGCACTGGAGGAAGAGGAACTTCCGTTGATTTTACCGAAAACGACTGACATCAAGCCTTCAGGGACAGGGGAATCTCCACTTGCGAACATTGCGGAATGGGTGAACGTAACCGATGAAAACGGACGGAAAGGGCGCCGCGAGACGAACACGATGCCGCAATGGGCAGGCAGCAGCTGGTACTTCCTTCGTTATATTGATCCGGACAATAAGGAAGCTTTGGCAGATCCTGAAAAATTGAAAGAGTGGATGCCGGTCGACATTTATATTGGCGGTGCCGAGCATGCGGTGCTTCACTTGCTGTACGCTCGTTTCTGGCATAAATTCTTGTATGATATCGGCGTCGTGCCAACGAAGGAGCCATTCCAAAACCTATTTAACCAAGGAATGATCCTTGGCGAGAATAATGAAAAAATGAGTAAATCAAAAGGAAATGTCGTGAACCCGGATGATATCGTTGAAAGCCATGGTGCCGATACACTTCGCATGTATGAAATGTTCATGGGACCATTGGATGCATCGATTGCCTGGTCAACAAACGGGCTGGATGGTTCGCGCAGGTTCCTCGACCGTATCTGGCGTTTATTGGTCAACGAGGATGGAACGTTAACGGATAAGCTGACCGAAACGGATGACACGGGCAAGCTTGAGAAGGTCTATCATCAAACGGTTAAAAAAGTGACCGAGAACTATGAAGAATTGAAATTCAATACGGCGATTTCACAATTGATGGTATTGATCAATGACGCGTATAAAGCGGATTCGCTTCCTAAAGTATATGTTGAGGGCTTCGTCAAACTGCTTGCACCGGTTGCACCGCATATTGCCGAAGAGCTTTGGTCCAAACTGGGTCACTCCGAAAGCATCACATACGGAACATGGCCGGCCTTCGATGAAGCGAAGCTAGTGGATAACGAAGTCGAAATCGTCATCCAAATCAACGGAAAAGTCAAAACGAAACTGATGGTGCCAACTGACACCACGAAAGAAAAACTGGAAGAAATCGCGATGGGCGATGACTCCATCAAAGAACAAATCGACGGAAAAACGATTCGCAAAGTCATTGCCGTGCCTGGCAAATTAGTGAATATCGTCGCTAATTAAAAGCGATCGAAGGAAAACTGCTCCGCGCGAGTTTCGTGCCGGGGCAGTTTTTTTGGCCAAAACAGGACTTAAGTCTTGTTTGGAACAGCCCGGTTTTAGAAGAAATCATCAATAGCTGCCCGTAATTTTCCAATTATGTCGCTAACTTGGTACATGGGAATCATTTTTCGGTTCGCCGTTCACATATATCAACATTTTACATAGAAAAGGGAAAAAATTGGTTGATAAAATCTTATAGTGTGATAATTTGGTATAGTACTATATTTTTTTAACCAAATATTGGAGGTAAAAGCGTGAAACTTAACCATGTTAGTAGATTGACAGCGTTTGTACTTATTTTTGCCTTGATTTTCAGTTTGCTGATTCCGCAAAATTCACAAGCTGCAACTGCATCAATTGAAAATGTCAAAACGATTAAAAATGGGGATACATTGGACGGGAAGTTCAATGAACCGGATGTTCACTGGTACCAAATAAACCCGACAGCAGAAGAAATACAAAAGTTTTCCCATATTGAGTTCGAGGTCGATTCGGATAAAATCCTGAATATTTCCGTGTATCCGAATAAGGAAAAAGCCGAAAAAGATGAAGGCGAATATTGGGTCTCCTCTTATCCGGATGAAAAAGCCGTCATTGATTTCCCATATGCCTGGGAAGGAACGTATTATGTGAAAGTTGAATATTTTGGTGAAACGGATGATGAAGGCAATCCCATCCCGGATGCCAAAAATGAAGCTGAATACTCGATCAATGCCCACTCGGTAACATTGCCGCCATCCGCTGGTGATGAGGGGATGGGACTTGAAGAATGTCCAGTCGAAGTGAGTGCGACCAACAAGAAAACGGGCGAAGAATTGTTGAAAGCACTTCGCGTGTTCCGGGATGAAGTCCTCACGAAGTCGTCTGAGGGACGCAGCCTTTCTTCTTTATACTATAAGGCGTCACCATTCCTTGCTTTTCATTTGGCTAGCAACAAAACAGCCAGGGAATCCGTTTATGATCATTTAGTCGCGATCAAGCCGCTGATTGACGATCTGAATGAAAACGGGGCAAGCAGCACCGCAGTCATCAGCAACAAACAGCAAGAAGCGATCAAAGCATTATTCACTAAATCGGAAGACGTCGCTCCAGCTTTATTGAAGAAGGACATGAACGGATTTGCAAGCAAAGTCAATCTTGATAAACTTGCAGGTGAGAAAATAGTCGATATTGCAAGCAAAGCAGGAATCGAACTGCCAGCTTCAAAAAACACAAAAAACAAATACATCGTCAAACTTAAACCTGGGAAGTCATTAAGCTCCTTCCAATCCAAGGTAAGCGGAAAAGGATATGGAAAACTGTCGACTCCCGAGAAGCAAGAGCCAATGTATGATGATATGTACGTCGTGGAGTTAAAGAACCAAGCCAAGATGAGCGCATCAGCTCTATCATCGATCGAAAACCTTTCAGAAGTGGAATATATCGAGCCGGTCAAAACGTATAAAGCTCTTTCAGCCGATATTCAGTCACCGTATCAATGGTCGTTGAATAATCCTGGTGGAGAAGAGGGCATCAAGGGCGCGGACATCGATAACGAAAAACTGCAAGCCTTGATTAAAAAACGTAATTTAAAGGAGACATTGGTGGCGGTCGTCGACACGGGTGTCGATGATTCACTGGCTGATTTGCAAGATCGTGTCCGCATGGACTTAGGCAAGAATTTCATCGATAAAAAAGGCAATGCCATCGATGACAATGGCCATGGAACACATGTATCCGGCATCATCGCTGCCAAAGCGGATAACGGATATTCAATGCAAGGAATCAATCCATTAGCGAAAATCATGCCTGTAAAGGTGCTTGATTCTTCAGGCTATGGAGATAACGAGAAAATTGCACTGGGCATTAAATATGCCGTCGATCACGGTGCCAAGGTAATAAACTTAAGTTTGGGCGGAGAATACAGCAGGACGATCGAATATGCCTTGAAGGAAGCCGCCGCGAAGAATGTAATGGTTATCGTGGCAAGCGGTAATGATGGGGTGGAAGCTCTATCTTATCCGGCATCATCCAAATATGCGATTTCCGTCGGTGCAACCAATGCTCTTGACTTAGTATCGGATTATTCCAATTATGGATTCCAATTGGACATGGTCGCTCCTGGGACAGCCATCCCAAGCCTTGTCCCTAATGGAAACGTTACGTATATGGATGGTACGTCGATGGCAGCTCCGCATGTTGCGGCAGCTACAGCGCTGTTATTATCCGCAAACCCTGGATTGAAGGTGAATGAAGTAAGGCAAATCCTTCATGATACCTCCGAATATGTGAAATTCGAAGAAGAAGATAATGCTTACCCTACTGAGGAATATGAAGATGAAGATGGTGAAATCATCATTCCTCAAGAGGAATTGCCTGTCGGTAAAGATTTAGTATCAGGATACGGAAGATTGAATGCTTTCAGTGCACTAAGTGCTGTGGATTTACAAGCAAAGGTCAACTCTGTATTCGATAATAAAACAACCCTGACTGGAACGGCTAAAAAAGGTTCGGCGATCGAAGTGAAGAGCGGAAGTAAATCACTAGCCAAAGCAACGGCGGCTGCTAACGGAACGTTCACAATCAAGATTCCGGTTCAAAAAGCGGAGCAAATGCTGACTGTGAATATCTCTGATTCTGCCAAACTGGCAACTTCTTCAATCAAAGTATTCGTGAACAAGGGTGCAACCCCTGCTAAGCCAACTATTAAGCCTGTCAGCGACAAAGATGTGTATGTTACGGGACAATCGCAAGCCGAGGTGAAAGTCACGGTCAAAAACAGTGCGAAAAAAGTGATCGGCTCAGCAAACACGGACAGCAAAGGAAATTTCAAAGTCAAAATCAGCAAACAAAAGGCCGGCTCCAAACTGTCGGTCACAGCAACTGATCTAGCAAAACGCGAAAGCAAGGCAGCAGCCGTGACGGTTCTCGATAAAACCGCCCCGGATGCACCGAAAGTGAATGAAGTAAGCGACAGCGCCACCAAAGTAACAGGTAAAGCCGAAGCGAGCTCAACCGTTACCGTGAAGTACAACAATAAAAGCATCGGAACGGCAACCGTTGATAAGAAGGGGAATTACTCCGTCAAAATCAGCAAGCAAAAAGCAGGATCCGTGTTATATGTCTCAGCAAAAGACAAAGCGGGCAATACAGGAAAAGCAACAAAGGTAACAGTGAAAGATAAAACCGCACCATCCGCACCGAAAGTGAATGAAGTGAATGACAAAGCAACAAAAGTAACAGGTAAAGCGGAAGCGGGTTCAAAAGTTACCGTAAAGCAAAACAATAAAAACATCGGAACGGCAACCGCTGATAAGAAGGGGAACTATTCCGTCAAAATCAGCAAGCAAAAAGCAGGATCCGTGTTATATGTCTCAGCAAAAGACAAAGCAGGCAATACAGGAAAAGCAACAAAAGTAACAGTGAAAAAATCCAAATAGCAAAACGCGAAGGCCGTTTAACGAATATGTTAAACGGCCTTTTTGTTGTGGGAAAAAAGGGAGGCTCCGTTCCATCAGCGATGCTATGAGCATGGAGTGAAATTTCAAATATGGTATTTCCCGTTTTAATATTGGAACTTCATATACTCTCTTTTCCAGTATGATGAATCTTTACTGGATCAAAGGAGATGAGAGAAAGAACATGGATGAAAAAACATCAAAAAATTGTTGCAGTGACTACAATGGCAAGCGCCAAGAAAATGCACTTATTTCATACCAGGAGGAAATAACATGAAAAAAGTAAGAGTAATAGTATTAGGGACTATTTTAGCTTGCTCGATTGGGTTAGGAACACTATCAGTTGAGGCTGGAAATGAAAATAACAAGGCCATGATCATCCAGCCTTTTAATGAAGTGACCTTTGGAGCTTTCGTTTTTATTTTCTTAAGAGCGACGATCCTTTTTTTAGCGATCATCGCGGTCGGGTTTCTGTATAAGGTGAAAAGTGATGAAGTCTAAGCAAAAAAAAGTATATGTATCACTGCTGCTTGTTCTGTTATTTGGATGTTTATGGATGACCTATAATATTCATTATTTAAAAATCAAGCTGCTGGACCCATCGTATCCGTTGATCATTGATATAAGTGG
>NZ_PHNG01000479.1:0-24466 GCF_002803435.1 Bacillus sp. mrc49
TGACTTTGAGGATTGTACGATATTTGAAAAACACCAAACATGGCTATTGCTATTCCAAGACCCTTTATCCAAGGGATTTTTATTCTATAAAAAAGAAACTCTATTAGCGCCGTTATAGCAGGATAAGATGCTACAATAATAGCAGCATTAGATGCTGTAGTTATTTCAACTCCTATGTTTTCCAAACCAAAGTAAATAGTAGTACCTAAAACCCCACTAACAGACATTAACCCTATATCTTTAATAGGTGGCTTTGTTTTATCTTTTTTACATAAAAGAATTATACCTAAAATAACAGCAGCAATAACAAAACGAGCTGCACCTAGTGTAAGTGGTGTAAAAGAAGTATATGCTATTTTGGTAGCAACAAACGACGTACTCCATAAAAGCACGGCAACTATAGAAGCATATAGATATATACTGCTTCCTTTTTTTGTTTTTGCATTCTGTTGATATTTATCTAAGGTTTTATTCATTCCAGATCTCACCTCCTGAACCTATTTTAGTAACTATATATGTAGTGACTGAAATTAAGGTATAATTTTTACATAATAGCTGTCAAGTGCCTTCTTAAACGACTTTATTTGTAATCTGCCTTAAACCAACCTGCCTCTTTAGTTTATCAAGAAATTCAACATCACATTTACAGAGCTTCAAGAAAAAATAGGTCCTACTCAAAACGAGTAAGGACTTGGTTATGTACGTGTATACCACACTTCTAATCACCTCACAAGTACTTTTTCCTATCTATAGAGTTTGAGGATTCACCTTAGGATTTATTCTTTATAACGAGTAAAATGACATTACGGAATTAGTTAAGGAAAGTTAGACCTGTATGGAAGGATTTGCATTTTACATCGAAACTGAAACGGGAGGATTATACTGGATAAAGGTGAGATAAAAAAAGCAGATGAATCCTGTGAATAAAAAAATTCATGTTAGAATTTTCATATAAATAATCATTAATGTTGTTTTCACACAAAAAAAAGACCACTTTATTTGGGTCTTTTTTTGTGCATCCTGTACAATTAACCCAACCGATAAATTAGTTGCAGAATGGTCTTTTTCACTTCAACTACTAAACTAAAAAATATTTCCTAAATAAATCAGGTTACTCCCCTTTCCTCCCAATCTATTGAAGTCGTGTAATGACAAGGTGTGCTGAAACAGGTCTTGTTCCTCCAGCAAGAGGAGTGATGGTCAGTGCCGGGGAATTGCCAGCAGGATTTCTTACAGTCAGTATTGAATTAATGACTGAAGTTTGAACTAGAGCCACTCCTACTATTTGAGAAGTACCGGTGGCTCGACCGACTACCGTATAGGGTAGATCAATACCATTGAGGGTTAAAATCAGTTGGCCCGGTTCGCTCACACTTACCTGAAAAAAGACCTGATAAATACCAATTGCAGACAAAGTAAATGAATCGACAGTAGCCCGTACAATACCACCCGAGCTAGTAGGACCATTTTGCGGAAAATCTACATCTTGACCTCCTCCAACTGTTGTTGCATTATCACCAGGCATCAACGCATAAAAGTCCGCAAAATCTAGTACTGACCCTGCTGGTCCTGCTGGTCCTGTTGCTCCTGCCGGTCCCGCTGCTCCTGTTGCTCCTGCCGGTCCTGCTGGTCCCGCTGCTCCTGTTGCTCCTGCCGGTCCTGCCGGTCCTGCCGGTCCTGCTGGTCCCGCTGGTCCTGTTGCTCCTGTTGCTCCTGCTGGTCCCGCTGCTCCTGTTGCTCCTGTTGCTCCTGCTGGTCCCGCTGGCCCTATTGCTCCTGTTGCTCCTGCCGGTCCTGCTGGTCCCGCTGCTCCTGTTGCTCCTGTTGCTCCTGCTGGTCCCGCTGCTCCTGTTGCTCCTGCCGGTCCCGCTGGTCCTACTGGTCCTGCTGGTCCCGCTGGTCCCGCTGCTCCTGTTGCTCCTGCCGGTCCTGCTGGTCCCGCTGGTCCTGTTGCTCCTGCCGGTCCTGCTGGTCCCGTTGCTCCTGCTGGTCCCGCTGCTCCTGTCGGTCCTGCTGCTCCTGCCGGTCCTGTTGCTCCTGCCGGTCCTGCTGGTCCCGTTGCTCCTGCTGGTCCCGCTGCTCCTGTCGGTCCTGCTGCTCCTGCCGGTCCTGCTGCTCCTGTCGGTCCCGCTGGTCCTGCCGGTCCTGTTGCTCCTGCTGCTCCTGTCGGTCCTGTTGCTCCTGTCGGTCCTCTTGCTCCTGCCGGTCCTGCTGGTCCTCTTGCTCCTGCCGGTCCTGCCGGTCCTCTTGCTCCTGTTGCTCCTGCCCGTCCTGCTGCTCCTGCTGGTCCCGCTGGTCCCTGTTTCCCCTTTTTTCCTCTTGGTCCCCTACATCCCCTAGGTCCAGAGGGGCCTTCTTTTTCCTTGCATTTACAATGCCTCTTTTCACATCGTAGGCACATTTCTTTAATATTATCGTCACAGGAAGGTTCATAATCTTTTTCGCACTTGCAATGTCTCTTTTCACATTTTAGACAGCGTTTTTTAATTCTGACAACTATTTTTTGCTTCCTAAAATCCCCTTCTTCATAGCCTATCTTCATAACGATATCTCCTTTCTTTTTTACATTTATATTGCACTGAAGTAAAGGGCGGAACGGCTATATGGTAAAATCAAAAGGGGCATATTGGTGGATATTTATAATAAAGTTATTTTTCCAAATCTAAACAACAAAACTTGATGAGCAAAACATGAATACAAAGATCGATGAGCAGAATAATAAGATTGATGTTTAAATTACACAAAAAGAAATCGACAAAGCCGCGACTTCGGTTTTCCGCATACTCTCATCGAAGTTCCTCAAAATATCCCTGATGTCTTTCACATCTTCTTTAATATCATCCATTTGATATTGTTGATGCTTATTTTGTTCAGCTGAGGCTTCGTTCGTGGGAATGATCCATCCCCCATAGTAATTGCAACGCAAATCATCCTCCACCAAACACCTGAGAGGTTAATAGTTATTGCCCCAACAGCCCACTCATCTAAAGTGGCATTGAATACTAGCCAATGGGAAGACTGAACCTCAAACAAATTTAGTTCCCTAAAATTACATATTCCCAATAAAGTCACACCAAGGACATTACTATTTCGAATGGCCATATCATGGTTTTCAAAAGTGGTGGTTCCTTTCTCTGTTTTTGCACATTCACGGCCCTTTCTAACATAAAGTATTTTCTGTCTCTCTCTAAGTGAAAATGTATACATAATAAAAAGCCACCAATAGGCGACTTGGATTTTGGATATGTAATAAACTTACGTATTGAACCTAAAAGACTGATTATCCAGCTTCCTGAACAATATTTTAACGGCCTAACCCATCAGGAGAAACAAAAAGTCGATTTCCTGAACCTTCAGGAAATCGACTTTATAAAAATCTAATTTGTGTTTAACTTACTTTTATATCAGAACGTTAATTTTACTCTAATTAAGTATAAGATAAGTTATAGTAGATATTAATGTAATAGTTACTAATAACAGAATAATAATATTAGATTTAGACCTTTTGGGAGAATTTTTAGCATTTTTTTTGAAATAAAATAGGGTTATTAAAAGTAGCACTATTAATAAAAAAATTTGTGATGTTGAAAACATAACTATTCCTTACCTTGGTTCCACATTAAAAACTAATGCCGAAGTAACTGAAAGTGTGACACCTTTACCTCCTGGATGATGTTTACATATGTACACATATTACAGGTTATAACAAAAAAAATACTTATTACAACATTATAAAAAAATAATAAATTTATATTATTTCAAATCATTTGCCTATTCACGCCTTGAAATAAGTGTAGGTAGCTATTAACTATTAATCACTTATTTTGATTGCCTCTCTTTTCTAAAAAAAAATTAGTCCTTGTGACAACTTTTTATTTATCAAGTTCCTTATTCCACTTTCTGTTCACAAAAAGAAGCATAACGAAGTAAGTCTAAAAAATAAAAAGCATCCGATTTAAAGGATGCTTAACTATTATTCTGTT
The DNA here is from genome assembly GCF_002803435.1 of Bacillus sp. mrc49. NCBI lineage: Bacteria > Bacillati > Bacillota > Bacilli > Caryophanales > Bacillaceae > Bacillus > Bacillus sp. mrc49. Next base: position 3,984 of record NZ_PHNG01000479.1, read on the forward strand.
TAACCCAAAACTAAAATTACCACCTTATAAAAAATCATCAATATAACTATTGTGGATACAAAATTTGAAATTTTATTAGGTAACTTTATTATCCGAGCAAGGGTGAATTTCACAATTAACCCCACTATTAATGGTATAAATAAAATTAAAGCTAGTTCTAACGTCATTATATCCAATGTCTGTTTTAAAGGAAACCAATTTACATTTTCCATAACTCACCTCAAGGATGTATATCGGATTAATTTGGAAAATAGAAAGCATTCTTTTCAAAAACTTTCTCCTTCTTGATAACTAATATTGTCATTAGAAACACCTTCTTTCTCCAAAATAAAAAGCAACCATTGGATGGATGCTCAAATGAAAATACTTATAAAAAACACGTAACTTTTTGAATTAATTTTATTGAACGTATAATTAATACGTATTATTATAAATTTAGAGAAAGGGGGAGAAAATAATATCTTCTAGGGAATTAATAAAAGTAAGAAAGACGGTTAGTACTTACACAGAGTTGTTGGAAGCCATCATCATTTTAAACACCCTACTAATAAAGGAATGATAACAGTTCTCCACCCTAGAAAAGATATGAAACTCGGAACACTAAATTCAATACTCAAGCAGTCAGGGCTCAAGTAATAGCCCTCCTGCAAAGGAGGATTTTATATATGGCTAAGTATTATTTTCCAGCAATTTTTGACCCAGATACAGATGGAAGTGAAGGATATACCGTAACCTTCCCAGACCTTCCAGGCTGTATTACTGAAGGCTCTGACTTATCAGAATCCATTCGTATGGCAAAAGACGTAGTGGAAGGTTTCCTTTACGGTATGGAAGAAGACGATGCAACTATTCCTTCTCCTTCAACGCCGAGTAATATAGATGTGCCCTCAGGCGGATTTGTGGTCATTATTGAAGCCTGGACAGATTATATCCGTGAGGAGATAGAAAACAAAGCAATTAAAAAAACTCTAACCCTTCCTAAATGGCTAAACGATGCAGCTGAAACCGAAGGGATTAATTTCTCACAGTTACTACAGTTTGCTATCAAAGATCGTTTAGGAATAAAGAGAAAAATTTGAACCAGGCATATGCTTGGTTCAAATTTTCCCAAGTGCGTTAGAACCTGATTATTCACTCAACATGCGTAATATCCCCCTTCTTTCTCCATTTGAAAAAGCACCATCGGCTAGGATGATGCTTCTCTCTTTTTATCCATATATTCTTTACGCTTGACGATATCTTCTTTAAAAAACAATCGGTCCCGAGGCAAATCCTTAATTGGAATAATGACTTCTCTTTTGACTAAGTTGTTTAGGTTTTGCCTGGAGCATTGTAAAATATCTAATGCTTCAGTGGTATTGATTATTTCATCCTGTACGAATGCAGTAAGTTCTTCTCTTGAATTAAATGTATACATTACGACCTCCGTTCTCGAATCTTACGAGAAATATCCAGGGATTTATCAATAATCATTACCATCATTAAGATAATTAGTAAGATATCCAATGTGCTCTTTAATAATCCATTATGTACCTTGTCTTGGAAAAATAAGAGATAAGCTAAAATTAACAGTACAAAAAAGCTTTCGTAATCTTTTACCCTTTTCATCATATTGTTTAACAAGTGGCATCCTATAATAATTCTTATTAAGGAAGAGAAGCCGTGAACTTCTCTCCCTTGGCTCAAACTTTGATTGCTTACTTGTCGGTAGCGTCATTTTTGAGCTTTTTTATTTTTGTAAGTATGTCTACGGTTTTTTCAACTATCATCAGCGATGTTAGGATCAAACCCAAGCACGTTTGCTTTTGCCACTTGCTTGTCACCTCTTTCTATATTTTAACTTATTATTCACTCGCGTCAATATGATTCGGAATATTTTATTCCAAAAACTAGATTTTACAGCTAAATCCAAACAAGAACTGTTCGGTGATCCAAAAACATTTAACTCCAAGCGGATTATTTCCATTAGTTAGACACTCACTCAAGTACTCCAACATCACCTACGGCATCAAAACCAACATAAGCTAGCCTTGAATGATTTATATCACCATGATCTAAACCTAGTTCTTGGTAGAGATGATGGCAGCTTCATGCCAAAGTCTACCTTATTTAACGCATTCAGTCGTATCTTAAAAAGAGCTGACTTACCTTCAATTCCCATCCATTCACTCCGTCATACACATGCAGTGCTTCAGCTTGAAGCTGGATCTGATATGAAATATGTTCATGAAAGATTAGGTCATGGCAGCGTTGCTATTACTGATGATGCTTACGCCTATATAAGCAAAAAACCCCTGACACTAGAGGTGCCATGGGTTTAAAGCTATTAATACATGGACATATATTGTTCGCGTTCCCATGGGTGGACTTGAGTGCGGAACATACTTCATAGCATAATCAAGCATCATAAAGTATCACAAATGCTTATTTAACAGCATTTTCAAAAAATGGTTCTGCATGAACTAGAGTAAAACATTATGAAATGGTGGGCAAAATAAACTGACTTATCTTGAGCTACTTGATATAAAATATATGTACTAAACTGAACTAAGAAGAGCAAATCAATGAACATAAATATTAAGGTTTACTTACATGCAAAAGAAATTAATTTCATGCAGAGTGGAAGCTTTCCGGTCTTAGCTTATGACTTCAAAAAAGACCCGGATTGGACCGCTGCAGTTGCCGCGTTTGAATGGATTCAGCATATTAAATATAAATTTGCCGCTAGTAAGGGTTTTCGAATTGATAAGGTGATTTATAACGAGGATATTGATATTACTGGGTTGGTGAATAAGGTTAGACCCATCTTAAATCAATGAACTCCTTCCTCAATGCGAATAATGGCGTTTTTATGGATGCACCATGTGAGTTAGTACAGTCATTATACTTTCCCCGTGGATTCTCTAATTAACATACTTAACAAGTTATGGCTCTCCAAAAGGGCAAAACTAGCCAAAAGAAGCAAATAAAAAAATCAAGAATGCTGATTTAACAGCATTCTTGATTTTAAAGATGGGGGGGCGTCAATAAGTCTAAACTGGACTTTTGAGACAGCCTCTTATTTAAGTGGAGATTGAATTATGTATTGTATGTATGCTGTATCTTAACTCTCCACTGAAAAGGAAGGGAACTAGACTTAGGTTATATCTCTTCAAATACATCCTTATAATTAATTTTTTTATGTTTAATTTGTTTAATGTAGTTTATTATTTCAGCATTTGAAAGATTATTATTATTTTTAAAAACATAATCTTTTAATAAAGCAATGTAACCTGAGACTATAGCAGTTGATTGAGAAGTACCTGAAGATGTGAAAACTTCACCATTCAATCCTAAAGTTTTTATATTTCCTCCAGGAGCATTTATATCTGTTAAATCTGAACCACTTGTCATTTCTAAAACTTTAAAATCTTCACCTATCGCACCAACAGAAACTACTTCTTTCATGTTCGAAGGAAACATTACTTCAACATCAGAATAATCACCTGAAGAGAAGACCACGGTAATATTTTTATTATTAGCTTTTTTAATGACTTCAGCTATTTTTTCGTTATATTTATAACTAGATATACTTAAATTAATAATTAAAGCTTTCTGTTCAATTGCCAATTTAATTGCATCATAAATAATTTCTGAATTAATAGATTCATCTTCCTCTAAAATTTTTATTGATAAAATATCAGCATCGGGACTAATACCAATAATATCGCTTTTAAATCCTTTTAAAATGGAATACATCATTGTACCATGACCGTTGATGTCATAGATATTATCATCAACTAAAGAAAAAGAATTATGTTCATTAAAATTTAAAGAAGATGAAATACCACTATCTATTAATGCAATCTTTTGAGTCTCTCCCGTCGAATACTTATGTAGAGTTGAATAGTCTAAATAAGTACTTTCCCAACTAATATCGCTATTTTATTGAATAGTAGAATCAGAGTTGTTTTAAAAAAAACTACAATCAACCCGGAAATAGAAAGTAGAGTCAAAAGTAAAATTAATATTTTTTTCATAATTAATTCTCCTTTAATTTTATTGACTCGCAGTTGTAAAAACTAAATCATAAGTCACAGTAGCTATAATTCCTCTATTATTTAAACCATTTCTATAATCTACTTTATCAGCTAGATTATAAAGATACACTGCTGTCAATCCATTAGGTACAGATCCAACCCCGCCAAAAACAGCTCCTGCTAAAAAAGCTCCTGCAGCGTTTGCATGAGCTACACTTTTCAAATCTCTACTCCATACCTTTGCTTTTGCTGTGCTTTTATATCTTTTTTTACCCCACCAATAACTTTTATCATAGGTAGATCCGCCTTGAAGATAAAAATTAGAATCACTCTTCTCAATTAGTGATCCATCAGCTAACACCTTCAATTCTCCACTTTCCACTTCTTTATTAAGTAACTTTATTTCAGCTTCAAACATACTTAAAAAATATCCTTTTGTTAAAGGCTGTTCATATACAACTCCTTGTAGCTTGGCTAATTCAGTTAAGTTATCAATATCTTTTTGATCTATTTCTTTCAGCGCATCATCCATTTATGAATTTATTCCATAATCTTCAACTGTAACTTCCTTAGAAATATCATTAATAACGTTGTCAATACTGCTTTCTAACTTGGCTTCATCGACTAATTCATTATTACTAGCTTGTACAGTAAAGGCTCCTGAAAATAGATTTACAGAGAGTACTGCTGATAATACTAAACCTAAACTTGTTTTCTTTTTCAATTTAACTACTCCTTTTTCATGTGTTTGTCCCACCTCCTAGTATTTGTTATAATTAAACTAAAGCAATATCTTATTCCAAAATAGTAATAGAAAGGAAGTTTAGTGTTGAAAAACGAAATTTTTCTAAATTTAGTATTAATTAGCATCGGTACCTTATTTGCATTAAGATATTTATTTAATATTATTAATGATAACGGTTTTATAATTATTATTTTATTAATGTTTATTTCCATATTAATAATCAGAAAAAAGTTGAACATTACTTTTTTTAATAAGTAATTCTATTTTAAAAATTAGTTTTAGGCTATAGAATCAAATACCACTTCCATATGGCTGTCGATGGCTATATTGGTAACATTATGGAACTTTAAAAATGAATGTTTATTGGAACTTAAAGATGCGTTAGTAAAGTCCGCCAATCGGCGGACTTTTTAATGTATGGTTTCGAATTATCATACTTTCGAAATCAAGTATTGATGTTTTGTAAAACTTTTATTATGTTACAAGCAATTCATAGAAAGTATTTTTTCCAGCCTTCTTATCTGCAGTAATCTTTTTGTCTTTCTGGAACTTTGATAATGCGGTTTCTGTTCCTTTTCCAAAGAAGGAATCGAGTACTCCAGGGTTAAATCCTGCCAAATAAAGTGCAGCCTGTAGAATCCATGTAAGATTGCCTTTAGCTCCTTTTTCAATGGTAACAATGGCTGCCTTAGTCTTAGCTCCACACTTTCCATCCACAACAAGCTTCTTATTGAATTGCTTATTTATCTCTGTTTGTAATGCTTTGACTAGGGCTGAGTTAGTGTTAGATCCTGGAATACAGCCCACAATTAGATTACATCCATACGGGCTATTTATAGTTTTTGAATGGAAACGAGCGCAATGCTATCTCCTTAATGGAGTTAAAAAACAATAGTATATGTACAGAAGGAACTAAAAACCCCCTACTCAATACGAGTAAGGGCTATAAGGAGTAGTAACTTGAGAGCATATAGATTATGTGGCCAGAGAATAATGTTTATTCACTTCACACGCAATTTTTTTCCAATCTGTAGAGCTTTAAGATTCACCTTAGGATTTAGTGCATTCATTTTAACCACGGTTGTTCTATACTTTTTTGCGATCAAGTATAAGGTATCCCCTTTTACAATTGTATGAGGGCGCTGGTGTCTGCATTTTTAGGAACTGTTTTCTTTTTCAACTTAAATAATTTCACCAAACCATTCACATGCCCTTGAGCTAACGCTTCAATAAAAGCGTTCTTTTTTAATTGAGAAGCATCAGTTTTATTATCAATAAATCAACACTCAGTCAGCACGCCTGGCATTTTTGCCTCTCTTACAACATGAAAATTAGATTTTTTCTTACCACGGTCCCTTAGATTAATTAGCTTGATAATTTCTGTGTGGATCATATTTTGATAGGTCTTAGCCTTTGCACTTGCTGAAGTATGGATATAATCTTCGTATCCAGTACCTCCACCAGCATTAATGTGGATGGATAAAAAAATATCTGCTCCCCATTTATTAGCCGCCTTGGTACGATCAGATAAGGATAGAAAAGTGTCACTAGTACGACTCATTTTGACCGTGACTTTCTCATACTCTGCTAGAATGTCTCTAATCCTTTTTCCGATTTTTAACGTTATATCTTTTTCTCTTAAACCGTTCCCGACTGCGCCTGGATCTCTACCGCCGTGCCCCCGATCAATAAATATTTTAGTCATTTCAATCTCTCCTTTTCATGCAAAATAAAAAGCCACCGATTGGCAGCTTATTTTGTCGTTCCTTCTCTTTTGGAAACTAACTCATAAAGTCCCGTTCCACTAAGACCAGCAAAAGCTCCTCAATACCAAATCCATATCCGTGAACGGATAAGCGATCGTACCTACCACTAGTCCAATCACCAAGCTAAGTGTAGGAAGGACATTGTTTGGTAAAGTAAAGGTTTGCTTAACGACCTGTATTTATATCAACATCAATACTTGCTTTACCTTTCTCCAATCCTGCTCACTCCTTATCATTCACTCTTAAAAACAAATACTGCTTCATTAATATTTTCTTAAGTATATTCTCCCCTCATAAAAACAGGAAAAAATGCCTATTTTTAAGCAATTATATGTAATATCTTCTAACTTATGATACTATGGTTCTGGTATTAAAAAATTATTCCAGGGGTGTTAAAAAAATGAAAAAATTCATCAAAAAAATGTATATTGTCATGTTGATCTCAGTAATAGGGATTACTGGACTATTTACATTTACATCAAGCGCATCAGCAGCATCAGGTTGTAATGATACTTCTTCAGGTACAGAACTTAATAGAACTTTTAAAGTATGTGGCAAAGATTCAGGTGACAATGTTATTGGAGAAATATACGGATCTGGATTTCAGACTTATGGTAAGACTTATTGGAAAATGGATTTGCAAAGAAATGTAAATGGAAGCTATCAAACAATTGGAACTCGGAATGGATACATAGACTGGGGAAGCAATTCAAGTAGAACATTTACAAATGTATTGAAAAAAAATGCAAAAACTAGAATAAAGGTAACTTATTATTTTAATTCATCTCATTCAGATCCAATACCAAATGGTACTGTTTATTCAGGATACTGGTATAGATAACATTAAATGAATAGCCATCACAAACGTAAAAAAGTACTAACCTCAAAGGTTAGTGCTTTTTCTAAATTATAAAATTAATAGAAGACAGCTAGTTTAGTTCTTTTATTTCATTCTTCTCCACCTTCTATCTCCAAAAGAAAAAGCCATCCCATGATTGAGATGACTCTGTACAAACCTCATATATCCTAAAACTAAATCCTAAGCATTAATCGATATGTATCGTAATTATTTTCATACAACAACTTATTCTCGTCATCAGATAACTTTAAACCATATGCTTTATTTCTCTGTGCATCTTTAATTTGTGTGTCCTTCCAACGATCAAGACAATGTAAATAATATTTCGGTGCATCAGGATGGGAAGAACTATTAAGCTCTACAGATTGAATATCAGGATAACTATAAGTGTATTCTTCATTTGTATTAGGGTTTTTAAGAATAATTAATAATAAAACTCCCGTTTTTGTTTCGATTATTTGGTGATTAAGAATTTCATGTGTAATTAATTCATCTTCACCAGGTACATTGGGAACTAAACTCAATTGAATATGTTTCAACCTATTAAGATCCGATTTTAAGACAACATCAAATTGTTCCATTTTGCATCTCCTCTTTGCTACTTTCTCTAACACAATATACTTCGACGAGTTTAAATAATTATTAATACTTTTATATGCTTAAAAAACTTTTTGCTAGTTTATTTACGATGTTTCTTTAAATCTTTTCTTTAAGATTTGCACTCTAATGAAGGAGACTGCAATTGGAGCACGGAACAATCGTTTATATGGGTCCAAAAGAAAAAAACACCATCGACTAAGATGATGCTTCTCTTTTCTTATCCATATAGTCTTTACGCTTTACGATATCTTCTTTAAGAAAAAGCCTGTCTCTAGGCAAATCCTTTATTGGATTGATGACTTCCCTTTTGACTAAGTTGTTTAGGTTTTGTCTTGAACATTGTAGAATTTCTAATGCTTCAGTGGTGTTGATAATTTCTTTTTGTATAAATTCTCTAAGTTCTTCCCTCGAATTAAATGTAAACATTAAGATTTCCTTCCTTGGTAACGATGATAAAGGGATAGTGATTTATCAATTATCATGAGTAGCATCAAGATAATAAGTAAGATATCCAATGTACTCTTTAATAATCCACCATTTAATTTGTCTTGGAAAAACAAGAGATAAGCTAAAATTAATAATACTAAAAACCCGTCATAATCTTTTGCTCTTTTCATCATATTGTTTAACAAGTGGCATCCTGTTATAATTCTTATTAAGGAAGAGAAGCTGTGAACTTCTCTCCCTCGCTCAAATTTTGATTGCTTACTTCCCGGTAGCGTCATTTTTGAGCTTTTTTATTTTTGTAAGTATGTCTACGATTTTTTCTACTATCATCAGCGATGTTAGAACCAACCCTAGCACGATTGCCGTTTTTGCCACTTGCTTGTCCTTGTCCCCCCTTTCTATATATTAATTATATCATTTTTATTTACTCACGTCAATACAAATTGGGATATTTTATTATATTTTTTGTTTTTTATGAAAAGAAAAAGCACCCAAGTTAATGGATGCTCTGATTATTCTTTTTCGTCATATGGTCTAAAAAGTTTCCGTTTCTCTTCAAGGGAATCTTTGAATTTCATTACATCCTCTTTAAAGAATAACTGTGTATTTCCACTTTCTTTAAATGGTTGTATGTGCCCTCTTTTTAAATGACTGTGCATTGATTGCCTTGTTAATCCCAATAGGTCAAGGACTTCAGGTTTTGTTAATACCTCATCAACAATTAAAGCTTTAATTTCTGGTGTTAATTCCATTGATAAATGCCCCTTGTGTATTCAATTATTGAAAGTTATACTAACTGATAAGAAGAATTCTTCTTATTTGTTTTTTACTTACGCCTCTTTTTTTAAAGAGGTGTTTTTTTATGCCTTTTTATCCACCACCAAATATTTAATAATGCTGGAGATAACTACGAGCACGAATATAACAACAAAGGAATATGACAAGAAAGGGTTTCTGTTAAAATCCAACCAATAAATTATTACAAACAGCATTAAAACAATGATTGACCAATCGAAATACCTTAGGAATTTTTCCATGATTTAATGAAAGAATGGCTAATTTTATTTGTGAAGAAAAGGAAGTGAGGTTATCACCCCCTTTTCTTCTTATTTGTTTTTTACTTACGCTTCTTTTTTTCTGTCTCTGTTTTTGTTTTTCTTTTTCTTTTTTCTTTTTTCTTTTTCTCACTTCTGTCTTTGATGTCTAGAACGTTCTTAGTTATTGTCGTAATGCCTGCAACTGCAATTATTATTGTTGGTGTATCTTTGATGTCTATCTTTCCTAGCCATTCTTTCATTATTTCCACCTCCTTTCTATATATTAATTATAACATACCTATTTACATAAGTAAATAGGTTATATAGAACAAAGAGGATATATTGTAAATTTTTATTTATTCTAAATTAAGCATAATGGAAAAAACAAATAAAAAATTATATAATTTAATGGATACCTAACAATTAGTACTTAGCCCAAAATCCAAATTATCATCTTATAAAAAATAAGCAGAAAAACTATTGTAGATACAAAATTTGAAATATTATTAGGTAATTTAATTATTCTAGCAAGTGAAAACTTCACGATTAACCCCACTATTAATGGTATAAATAAAATTAAAGCTAGTTCTAACGTCATTACATCCAATGTTTGTTTTAAAGGAAACCAATTTACATTTTCCATAACTCACCTCAACGATGTATATCGGATTATTACGGAAAATTAAAAGCACCCAATTGAATGAGTGCTTTTATGTACCATATCGTGCATGTCCTCGATATGGTCTTAAAAATATTTATACCGAGTAAATATCATTTGCTAGGTTTTCTTTATATATTTTCTTTAGAATTTCTGCTCTAATGAAGGGAAAAATTTCAGAGTACTGCGATTCAAGTACGGAACAATCGTTTGTATGTTTTCAGGCATAAAAAAAACACCCAATTGAAATGAGTGTTTTCTAACTTTTATTTAGTTGCCAACTGTACCTGGATCAAAGCTCAATGGACTTCCGCCTAAACCACCTGGATCTAAATGTTTACTGCTAACTACTCCTCGATCTAACATATCAGTAAATAAATGGCTTAGTTGCTTCAGCAATTACTTCGAATGACTTGATTGTTCTTTCCATTTGTTCTAACCTCCATTTCACCTATATAGGTTAATGCTTTTTTATCACCGCAAATGGCGCAAAAGACACGTTTTCCTTTTAAGAATCGATTAAGGTATGTCGTGTAGCCACACCCTTTCTCACATTGCCAGGCGTGACTTACTTCCACTTTTGTTTCAACTCCTCTATTAGTCCAAATCACTATCATCAAAACCAGTCCAATATTCCTCACCCATATTGTCTGATACACGAATTTCAGTGCCGGTTGGATATTCCTTTGCATCCACAATTGTTAATTTAAGAGTAACTGATCCAGTTTGACCTATAAGATCAGTTCTAGTTTTAGCCTCCATTTCCAAATAACCACCTCCTTATAATTTTTGATTTCTTACATAAGCACGATAAATTTTCATGTAACGGTCCACCTCATTCATAGCTAACCATTCCTTGGATCTGATTTTCACCACTCCCACCTCCTAAATTTGGTATAATATCCCTATGAAGGGGGGATAAATTAAATGAATCTTTCTATTTACATAAAGCTTTGGATTGCCTCTACTTTTGGTAAAGTTAAGATAAACCCGAATTACAAACACTTGGAATTTTTGAAAGATAGTCGCTACATCATACCTAAATTAGACGTTAAAGCTTCACCTTCTCCCGAACCTGGTCCATACCTTAAAGATTGGTATGATATAACTAGCAGAGGCAAAGAGTCTATGTGGGGAAAAGCTGAACTTATACATACCAAGTGGCTTTCATGGATTGCTATTGGTATTAGTCTTTTATCATTAGCCTTTAGCATCTACACGCATTTAACGAAATGAAGCAACATAAAAACGAATGTGCCTAATGCGAAAAGCAATGCACCCAGAGACAAATATACATTCCTATTAGTTGCTTTTATTCGTCGGTCTAACTCTTCCTCTGAAATCCAAATTCCAGAGGTTTTATTTTTCTCACTCACTCTTTTCAACTCCCTTTAATTTCTGATTAATAAACTATTGTGAAATCATCTAGAAAATTATTAAACGCATTAAAGAACTTCGTAAACTTATCTGGAGAGTAGTCATTACTAGAAAACGTCAATTTCATAGTAAGTTGACTCTCTCCTTTTCCAGTCTGGTTTCTTATATCAAATACAGTTGGATTGTTAATTTGATAATCCCTAATTGATACATAGATATAAGGTTCTTCTGGAATAATCGGTATGTGATACTCTTCATTCGCCATCTATCTCACCTCCCTTCAATCGTCCAGCTGTCAATGAGTTGCCGCACATACACCCGCCTAAAAACAGGAGTAAAACTAAGAAACCGTAAACCATGAATATGCCCCAATTGGTTAGCCTCCTTTGTTAAGATGACCTATAATCTATCCAATCTAACAAGAACTCTTTAGTCTCCCTAGCTGGGAAATACCACTTCCCTCCTACCGAAGAGGATCCTTCTATAGAAATCAAAAAAAATAGCAAAGCCATTGAAACTATAGCTGCTCACTTGGATGGCAAAGAAGTTACAGAAGAAAAAATGAAGGATGTTTTAAAGTATATTGATTATATCTTCCAAGATGATAACAAATAAGAGGAGTGCTTCCTGATGCATTACCATAAACTACTTTTGGAATATCCAGCCATTCCAGTGAAGGAAATAGAACTTCAATATGGATTTAAAGGGCTATACAGAAACGGACATATCATAATTGATAAACTACAAACAAATGTGCAAAAGGGATGCGTTCTTGCAGAGGAATTAGGTCACCATTTTAAAACTGTAGGAAATATCATTGATCAAACCAAGCTAAATAACGTAAGACAAGAAAAAATAGCTAGACGTTGGGCTTACAACAAACTTATACCTTTATCCTGCTTTGTCAGAGCTTACGAATACGGGTGTACAAATCGATATGAAGTTTCTGAATTTTTAAATGTTACTGAGGGATTTCTGCAGGAGGCTTTAGACAGATATATAGAAAAGTACGGAGACTTTGTTTATCATGAAAATTTCATCATACTACTTAATCCACTCAATATTTTTGAAAAGAGGGAGAGAAGATATGGCTAAATATTATAAATACAAAAAAAAAGGCCAAAACAAAGATTTTTGGGAATATCGAATTTACTATCAGGATCCAATAACAAGAAAGACTAAAGAAAAATCTAAAAAAGGATTTGAAAGTAAAAAAGAGGCCCAACTAGCCGCTGAAGAAATGGAAGGAATGATTCGTGAAGGGTTTGAAATAACACCTGAATCATTAAAGACGTATTTGAATGCCTGGTTAATCGAATATAAACGGGGTACAGTAGCTAAAAATACATTTGAAATACACAAGCGTAACGTTGAAAATCATATCATTCCATACTTCATGAACATATTACTTAAAAATATAAAGCCGATAATGTATCAAAAATTCATTAATGAGCTAACAGAAAAGAAATATAGTAAAAGAACAATAGAAATTATACACGGTACAATGTACAACGCATTAGAAAAGGCCGTGGTATTAGGGAAAATCAAAACTAATCCCTGCTCTGGAGTTACAATTAAAGGTGAACATAAAATCAGCGAACTAAAATTTATCGAGTCGGAACACATCTCTAGCTTTTTAAAAGCAGCCCATGAGTATGGTTATATTTATTGGATATTTTTTAAAGTACTTATTGAAACTGGTTTACGTAAAGGTGAAGCAGCTGCCTTACAATGGACAGACATTGACCTTAAAGAAAAAAGAATTATTATTAATAAATCCCTTGATTTTCAAGAAGCAAGTAAGGATCAAAGTAAAATATTTGGTGATGTTAAAACGTATCATTCAAAACGTGTAATTACAATTAGTCAGTCCCTTGCAAATGATTTACTTTTTCATAAGAAGTATCAAAACCAAAACAAATTAGCATTGCAAGAAGATTACTACTATGACCTAAATTTAATACTATGCAGAAATGATGGAAACTACATGCCGAAATCAAGCCTTTTCAATTCATTTACTCGTATCTTAAAAAAAGCTGAGCTTCCCCCCTTACCTATTCACTCTACTCGTCATACGCATGCAGTATTACAATTAGAGGCTGGCGCAAGTATGAAATACATCCAAGAGCGTTTAGGACATGGCAGTATGCAAATCACGGCAAATGTATACTCTCATATTAGTAAAAAAATTGAACATGACACAATGGTTAAATTCGAGGAGTATATGAAAAATGTCCTTGAATAATTTTTTTGAATTTTTCTCGGGCATTTATCGGGCAGTTGATAACTTCATCAATTTTTATGGAAGAATGCCCGAAACAAAAACCCCCTGACACCAGAGGTGCCAAGGGTTTGAATGATTAATACATGGACATATATTGTTCGCGTTCCCATGGGTGAACTTGCGTGCGGAACATATCCCATTCGATTTCTTTTGCTTCGATGAAGTGTTCAAGCAAGTGTTCGCCTAACGCATCTTTGATGACTGGATCGGCTTTCAATGTTTCCAATGCAGCATATAAAGTGGCTGGCAGGTCAACGATACCTACTTCTTCACGTTCTTCTTTGTTCATGACATAGATATTGCGGTCAACTGGAGCTGGCGGAGTCAGGTCGTTCTTGATTCCGTCAAGACCAGCTTTTAGCAGGACGGCAAGTGCCAAGTATGGGTTTGCTGCAGGATCGACACTACGTACCTCAACGCGAGTGCTCACTCCGCGTGAAGCCGGGATACGGATTAACGGGCTGCGGTTTTTAGCGGACCATGCAACATAGCAAGGCGCTTCGTAGCCAGGTACTAGACGTTTGTATGAGTTAACAGTTGGGTTCGTTACCGCTGTGAAGCTTGGAGCATGCTTGATGATCCCTGCGATAAATTGCTCAGCTGTTTTGCTTAGTTCCAATTTGCCTGATTTATCATAGAATGCGTTTTCGTTGCCTTTGAATAGGGAAACGTTACAGTGCATTCCAGATCCATTAACACCGAATAATGGTTTTGGCATGAATGTTGCGTGCAAGCCGTGTTTGCGGGCAATCGTTTTAACAACCAGTTTAAATGTTTGGATGTTATCACAAGCTGAAATGGCATCGGCATATTTAAAATCGATTTCATGTTGTCCTGGAGCTACTTCATGGTGGGATGCTTCGATTTCAAATCCCATTTCTTCAAGCTCAAGCACGATATCACGACGGCAGTTTTCCCCTAAGTCCGTAGGTGCAAGGTCAAAGTATCCGCCTTTATCATTCAACTCTAGAGTAGGCTCTCCGTTTGCGTCCAGTTTGAATAAGAAGAATTCCGGTTCCGGCCCTAAGTTGAAATCCGTGAAGCCCATTTCCCTTGCTTCCGCAAGAACACGTTTTAAGTTAGCACGCGGGTCCCCATCGAAAGGTGTTCCATCGGTATTGTAAATGTCGCAAATCAAGCGTGCCACTTTACCTTTTTCGGAAGTCCAAGGGAAGATGACCCATGTATTTAAATCAGGATATAGATACATATCAGACTCTTCGATACGTACGAAGCCTTCAATGGAAGATCCGTCAAACATCATTTTATTATCAAGTGCTTTTTCCAATTGACTGACTGGGATTTCAACATTTTTGATTGTCCCTAAAATGTCAGTAAACTGTAAACGAATGTACTTAACATTTTCTTCTTTCGCTAAACGAGTGATGTCTTCACGTGTGAACTTTGCCAATTTTTATTCCCCCTAATAATCATTCATATTCATATTTTTATTGAAAAAAACGGGACATATCACCTTGCCGAAGAGATGTTCGGTGCTTGCTTCCTTGTAAAAGCTCGGCACGCAGAAGCTTGCGAAGCTCCTCGTCACTAAGGTCATGTCTTATTTTTTCCGCTTGTTCTAAATCTTGTGTCTTGGGTAAATTCTGTTCCTTTACAGTGAAAATCTTTTTGATGCCGGCCAGATTGACTCCTTGTTCGATTAAATCCTTAATCTCAAGCAGTCGATCGATGTCATTCAAGGAAAAAACCCGACGATTTCCATCTGTTCTCATAGGAGTAATTAATTGATGCTCTTCGTAATACCGAATTTGGCGTGCAGACAACTCAGTTAGCTGCATGACGATTCCGATGGAAAAAAGAGGCATCGAACGCCGAATGTTGTTGCCGCTCATTCTTAGCATCCTCCTTCAGCTTATCTTAATCTTATCTTATATTATGTTATTAAACTTGTCAAGATGATGTTACATTTCATGACATGTTTTAAACAAAAAGTGACTTTCCAAAACTAAACAAATATTATGACTATTGCATTTTGCAGGAATCCAATCACTTGGATTCCTGTTAAGCTCATATCTCTATTTATAATTGGATCAGTTTTTTGTCCATCAGCGCATTCACTGCAGTCAATACAGCGATTTTCACATGGGCATACGTCAATCCGCCCTGGACATAGGCAACATATGGAGCCCTTGTCGGCCCATCCGCGGTAAGCTCGATGCTGGCCCCTTGGATGAAGGTCCCAGCAGCCATGATGACATCGTCTTCATAGCCCGGCATATAGGCAGGATATGGCGTCACATGGGAATTGATCGGTGAGGCATATTGGATTGCCTGACAAAAGGCGACCATCTTATCACGATCATCGAATTGGACTGATTGAATCAAGTCGGTGCGCTTTGCATCCCATTTCGGAGAAGTGTTCATCCCGATTTTCCCCAACAATGCAGATGTGAAAATGGCCCCTTTAACAGCTTGTCCAACGACATGCGGCGCAAGGAAGAACCCTTGGTACATCTCCTGCAGGCTATAAAGCGATGCACCTGCTTCGGCTCCTATTCCCGGAGAGGTCAATCGATAGGAGCAAGCTTCAACCAAATCTTTTTTACCTACAATGTAACCACCGGTCTTCACTATCCCGCCACCTGGGTTCTTGATCAGTGACCCTGCCATCAAATCCGCTCCGACATGACATGGTTCCTGCGTTTCCACAAATTCACCGTAGCAATTGTCAACGAATACAACGATTTCCGGATTGATCTCTTTTACGAACGAAATCATTTCCTTGATTTCAGCAATCGTAAAGGATGGGCGTGTCGCATATCCCTTCGAACGTTGAATGCCGATCATCTTCGTATGCGGTTGAATGGCTTGTTTGACAGCCTCGAAATCAACGCTTCCAGATTGCGCCAACGGAACAGAGTTGTAGCTTATTTGAAAATCCCTCAATGAACCGATACCGGTCCCCCTAATTCCGACAATTTCTTCCAACGTGTCATAAGGCTTTCCGGTTATGTATAATAACTCATCGCCTGGGCGCAGGATGCCGAAAAGGGCAGTGGAAATGGCATGTGTGCCAGAAATGATTTGAGAACGCACCAATCCTGCTTCCGCCCCAAACACTTCGGCATAAATCAATTCCAACGTATCGCGCCCTATATCATCGTAGCCATAACCCGTCGTAGGGATGAAATGGGAATCACTCACTTTATGTGCTTGGTAACTTTGCAATACACGAAATTGATTTTCTTCAATTCGTTCGTCCACTTGCTTATGTAATGGAGAAATCATTGCTTCCACTTCTTTGGCAATGTTTTGCAATACTTCTCCGTTCGTTAACTGCTGATACATCAAAATTCCCCTTTATAACGAATATTTCTCTAGCTGCCCTGTCAATGGATGATCAGCTAGACAAAAACCTTTGCATTCATATCTTTCCGAGTCTTCATTAAAGGAGAGAGTGCGCAAGATGGTTTCATTTTTCAGCTGTGATAATAGTTTACCCTCACTCGAAGGGAGAAAAACATAATAAGGAACCATTTCCTCAATCACGTACTTTTCAATTTCTTCCATGATTTGATTCAAATCCGATTGTTCATAGGCACTGACCAATAATGAAGGGTGGCTGGACGTTCTTACAAAATCGGCGTGGGTCCTGTCTTTCTTATTATACAATGTTAGCTGTGGAATGGAAGGGACTTCTAAGTCATTTAGCAAATCCTGCACCGTTTTCTGATGGTTAAAATAATCTGAACTTGAGGAATCGACCACATGCAGCAATAAATCCGCTTCTTTCAATTCTTCCAGCGTCGAGCGGAATGCTGCGATTAGGGAGGTCGGCAAATCCTGGATAAAACCGACCGTATCCGTCAAGAGCACGGTGAAGCCGCTTGGCAGGATCGCCTTTCTCGTCATGGGATCAAGAGTCGCGAACAGCTGGTTTTCCTCGAAGGAATCCGCCTCCGTCAGACGGTTGAACAATGTCGATTTGCCCGCATTCGTATAACCGACAAGGGCGATTTGAAAAGCCTTGTTCCTTTTTCTTCTGTCGCGATAGCGTTCACGATGCTTCACTATTCCACTTAATTGTTGCTTGATTTCATCAATTTTCCCGCGGATATGGCGACGATCGCTTTCCAGTTTCGTTTCTCCCGGGCCCCTCGTGCCAATTCCGCCTCCAAGCCTGGACAATGCCGTCCCCTGTCCAACCAAACGCGGTAATAGGTATTGGAGCTGAGCCAATTCCACTTGAAGCTTCCCTTCCCTGGAACGTGCGCGTTGCGCAAATATATCGAGGATAAGCTGTGTCCGGTCAATGATTCTTGCTTCTAGCTGTTTGGAAAGGTTTCGGATCTGACTCGGGGATAATTCATCGTTGAAGATGAATAAATCAGGCTCCAGCTCTTCTTCAAGGTTCCGAAGCTCCTCCACTTTTCCTTTTCCTATATATGTAGCCGGATCGATGCTTGCCCTTTTTTGGGTGACGGTCATCAGCACCTCGCCATTCGCGGTCTTCGCCAACGAGGCCAATTCATCAAGTGAATATTCGAAACGTTCATTTTCCTCCGTTGTCTGACACCCTATCAACACGGCCTTTTCCTTCATCTTTTCTTCCAAAAACGCCACCACCTATATTAAGATTTCAGTTTATCATAACAAAAAAAATGAACAGATAAAACTTTACGGAAAACAAAGCTTTACCCGTTTTAAAAATTCCGATAACATGCTAAAATCAAATTTGACTTTACCATCAAAATAGAAAAGACATAGAGGGAACATGCAAATGACATGGGAAGTATTAAGTTTCATAGGTACGATTGCTTTTGCCATTAGCGGCACCATCATCGCCATGGAAGAAGAGTATGATATTTTAGGAGTGTACATTTTAGGAATCATAACCGCGTTTGGCGGAGGTGCGATCAGGAACCTGCTGATAGGCGTCCCCGTTTCAACCTTATGGGACCAAAGCTTCTATTTCATCATCGCTTTAATATCCATTACCATCGTTTTTGTTTTTCCTACCATCCTATCGAAACACTGGGACAGATGGGGGAACTTCAGTGATGCCATTGGACTTTCAGCCTTCGCCATCCAAGGGGCGATGTATGCGGTAGAATTAAACCATCCAATTAGCGCGATCATTGTATCAGCGGCATTAACCGGATGCGGCGGCGGAATTGTCCGTGATGTGTTGGCCGGCCGGAAACCATTGGTCTTCAGAAAAGAAATTTATGTAGTGTGGGCCATCATTGCAGGCATGGCATTAGGAAGCGGTGTTTTGTCCCAGGCATGGCAGCTATATACGCTCTTTGCGATCATTACCATTTTACGCGTCCTATCCTACACCTACAATTGGCACCTTCCCAATAAAAAATGGGTGCCAAAAACATAAATTTGAAAAGCCCGCCATTTCCGCGGGCTTTTCTATGTGATTCATTCTTTCTCATCATCTTCAAAAATCAAGTCTTGGCCGGTAAGGGTCAGTAAATCCGTTCTTTCGAAGGAGTCCTCCAGCAAAAGCCGCATCGCCTGTGCCCTGATCGACTTTTCAATCACGTTGCGTATATAGCGGCCGTTAGAAAATGAAATAGAGCTGCGATATGATCGCAAGATGATCAAGTGTTCCTTTAATTTCCTTTCAGCCTCGCGATTCATGATATATTCACGCTCCTGCAGCATCCGGTCGGCTATTTCCATCAATTGATCAATCGTATAATCCGGAAAATCAACTACGAGCGGAAACCGGGAATGAAGGCCGGGGTTAAGGCTGAGGAAATAATCCATTTCCCGTGAATACCCGGCAAGGATCAAAATGAATTCATGCTGGCGATCCTCCATATGTTTGACAAGGGTATCAATGGCCTCTTTTCCAAAGTCCTTTTCGCCGCCCCTTCCCAAGGAATATGCCTCATCGATGAATAAGATCCCGCCAATGGCTTTCTTTATTAAATCCCTCGTTTTTTGGGCAGTATGACCGATATACTCTCCAACTAAATCCGCCCTTTCCGCTTCGATTAAATGCCCTTTTGAGAGTACATTCATTTTTTGAAACAACTTCCCGATTAAACGCGCAACCGTTGTTTTTCCCGTTCCGGGATTTCCTTTGAACATCATATGCAATGCTTGACGGCCAGTCTTCATTCCTTTAGCCTCGCGCTGTTTGTTGATGTAGATCCACGCATATATTTCTTTGATCATCCGTTTCATTTCTTCCATTCCGACCAGCGATTTCAGCTCCTCTTCGATTTCCCTCAGGGCTGCATGCTGGTGAGGTATTTCCTGTACCAAAATTTCTTTTATCGGCAGATCCTTTTGTAGCGTTTTTCTATTTTCCGCATTAAACACGATATTGATTTGCCCGTTATTTTTCATACGGATCGGTTGTTCCAATGCATTCACCTCTCCATCTTGGACCCTTGACTCCACGATTGCATTCTTTTTCCGATTTATGATGGGAATGCTTATGTAACATAAGCCGAAACTTTCCCCCGTCGGGAAATTCCCTTATTTCTTTTCGTGAATTCAGAAAATGCCAGGGTAAAATGCCAGCTTTCCTTTTCAACGGTGCATGATCACGACTGAATTCTTCCATTGAAACTATATTCCGACAAACTTCCTTCCAATTCGCCCGTTTAAACGGGGAATTGTCAATTCCTGCGGTTTCCCGGAAAATAATCGTCCCTAGATATATATTCAAAACACGTACGTAACATTATCGATTATTTGAAAAAAC
>NZ_PHNG01000480.1:0-7528 GCF_002803435.1 Bacillus sp. mrc49
GAGATTGGGGCGACGCTGGTCGTTTTAAAAGAAAATAGTCCATCCTGTGGCAGTGCGGCGATTTATAATGGTGAATTCATGGGGGAGAAGAGGGCCGGGAATGGAGTGACCGCGGCTTTGCTTAGGCGGCATGGATTCATTGTCACGTCAGAGGAGTGGTTATCCGATCATCTGGGAGAAAAATGAGGTGTAATGCTTTTGCTTTTGGGGGAGGGGAATACATGGAGGATATCAACCTCTATACGTTGTTATTTTTAATACTTGCCGGCTTTGTTGCTGCATTCATCGATTCCGTTGTGGGCGGCGGGGGATTGATCTCGATTCCAGCCTTATTGTTTACGGGAATTTCACCTTCAGCGGCATTAGCAACGAATAAGCTTGCAGGGACGATGGGATCGTTGACGAGTACGATTTCATTCATCAGGGCTGGGAAGGTGGACTTTAAATTCGTCATCAAGCTGTTTCCCATCACCTTGATCGGAGCGGCATTGGGTGCTTATATTGTTCATTTCGTTTCCGCAGAGATCCTAAAGCCGCTCATTTTGATCCTTTTGGTCATCGTCGCAGTTTATACGTTGATAAAAAAGGATTGGGGGAAAGAGGCAAAGTATAAAGGACTGAAAAGGAAAAAAATGCTTTTGCTGATTGGCATAATTTTTGCCATTGGGTTTTATGATGGGTTTCTTGGACCAGGGACTGGTTCCTTCTTATTATTTTCATTTTTGATCATAGGGTTTGATTTTGTCCAGGCTGCCGGGAATGCCAGAATCTTGAACTTTGGCAGCAATATTGCAGCACTTATCATTTTTTTATCAATGGGAACCGTCAACTTCGCCTATGGGATTCCGATGGGGCTTGCCATGGTATGCGGGGCATTGGTCGGGACGAACTTCGCCATCAAGAAAGGCGCATCGTATGTGCGTGTTTTGTTCATTTGCGTCACCGTTTTGTTGATTGGGAAAAATGTCTTGAATTATTTTCATGTGCTTTAAAAAGAAAATGGCCGAAGATGCAGGTTGGATCTTCGGCCATTTTTGCGGTCATTTAGTTAAGTTCAAGTCCCATTGTACGCCGAATTGATCCCTGACCTTCCCGTACTTAACTCCCAAAAGGTATCTTGGAGTTCCCTTAAAGATGAACCTTTTGCATACAAGGAATCATATAAACTCCGTATTTCGGCTTCGCTGTCACACTCGAGGACCAACGATACGTTGTTTCCGGCTGCAAGAGGATTTCCTGGAAACGTATCGGATACCATGATCAACAGATTCCCTTTTTTGATCTTTGCATGCAAAACAAGATCGTCCGCTTCTCCGTAGGTTTGCAGGTCAGCAATCTCCGCTTGAAATATATCTTCATAGAAGGCCAATGCTTCCTTGGCCTGTCCATCGAACATTAAATATGGGGTAACCTGATGCTTCATCTGCCTCCTCCATTTTCGGGTTCCTTTTCGAAAGGTCTGGCATATCCTCCTTCTTTGCTGGAAATAAGAAGGGCAAGATTTTTTTTGATTTCACTTGCCTGACGAACGTTCGTTAAGTTATGATGGTTTTATCAGAAATTGTTACATGGTTAAGGGCAGATTGCCAAAACTGTACTGTAAGAGATTCGGCGGCATCATGGACGATTTTCAGTAAGGTCAAACAGCAGGAGAGGATAGGAATGTCATTAAGGGAACAGCAACAACAAAATGTATTGGAGTTGGAATCGACGGGAAGGGTGTTTTTGCGTTATTTGATTCCTTCGATGATCGGTATGGTATTGATGGCATTGAACTTTGTCGTCGATGGAGTGATGGTCGGCAATAAGCTGGGATCTGTCGCCCTGGCAGGCGTCAATATTGCCGGTCCCATTTATACGATCTTTGTAGCGATGTCCATTTGGATCGGAGTTGGCGGGGCAACCCTTTATTCGCAAAGCATGGGCGCAAGGGATTATGATCGTGCCCGCTTCATCTTCACCCATTCAATCATTTTGATCACGATATTTACCGTAATCATAGGTGTGGGTGCCTATGCTTTCCATAATCAGCTTGTATATGCACTAGGGGCCAATGAGGCAACCGCTCCTTTTGCGACGGACTACATGAATGTATTCCTGATGCTTGGATTTGTTTTCACGCTGGAGAATACCTTAAGCATATTCGTCAGGAACAACGGCAATCCGAATTTGGCGATGGTCTCCCTGATCGTCACGGCCGTTTCGAATTTCGTCCTGAACTTCATCATTCTATATGTCCTTGAGTTAGGTGTACGGGAAACCGCGTATGGAACGATCATCGCAGCCGCGCTTGGCATCCTGGTTCTCAGCATTCACTTCTTCACGAAGAAGAACACGCTTCGTCTCGTTACGTTCAGGTTCGAAAAGTCGCTTTTCGTGATGACGATGATGATCGGCTTTCCAAGCTTCCTAGCGGAAATTGGGGTATCCGTCTTTACGATTGCCCATAATAATGCGTTCTCCCGCCTTGTAGGCACCGACGGGTTAGCGGCATTTTCCATTGTGAATTATGCCCATAGTGTCATGCTCTTGATGTTTCTTGGCATAGGGTCGGCCATTCAGCCACTGGTCAGCTATTATCATGGGGCACAAGATGAAAAGCGGAAGCGTGAAACGGTTCGCATCGCCATATTGACAGCAATGGGAGCAGGAATTGCGATTACGCTCCTAGGGCAAATTGCGGCGCCTTATATCGTCGATTTATTCGGTGATTTTTCAAGCGAAGTTAAGGAGCTTGCGACAATCGGGATCAGGATTTTCTTTAGCGGCTACATCCTGATGGGGGTCAACTTCGTCATGATGACCTATTTCCAATCGATCGGGCAAGTGAAGATGGCGGCTTGGATCACGGTTGGCCGTGAATTCATTTTCATGCTGATTTTCTTGCTTACATTGCCGTTGATATTTGGGACGAATGCCGCATGGATGGCGATCCCCTTATCCGAGGTGGTCATATTCCTGACGATCCTGCTATATTCGAAACGAGAAGGTTCGGTGCTTGGAAAAAAAGAGAAGGTCAATTGAATGTTCACCGTAAAGATCACCATTTGGTGGTCTTTTTTTTGTTTTTACCCGCGAATTTGAGATTACGCCTTCATTTACAACGGAAACTTGATTCTTTCCAATTTTTTTCGACATGTGTATATTGTACTGGAAAAAAAGTACTAGTTGGCCGATATTATCCATATAGATTGAAAATTTTAAATTTTGGACAAATGGAGGTTGCATATCTTGAAGTTATCCGTATCGAAAAAATTATGGGCAAGTTTTTTGTCCATCCTTTTATTTTTGGTGGCCATAGGTGTTCTGTATCTATGGATCATCATCGATTTGAATGGCAAGTATACGTTTTTATTGGATGATCGGGTGAAAAAAATCAGCCTAGTCGAGGAGATGATCAACAAGCAGCAAGCCATCTCTAATGATGTTCGCGGATATATCATCTATAAAGATTCCACTTATCTGGAAAATAGGGAGACGGCTCATGATGGATTCGAGAAGGCATACAGCACGCTTGAGAAAAGCATGACATCCAAGGAAGACCGGGAATTGCTTGAAGAGATTCATCGCACGCAGCTGGAATATATGGGAATGGCTGAAGAGATAACCATAAGCATGCAGCAAGGGAATAGTAAGAAGGCGATGGAAATCGCCGATAATGCGATTGAGCTGGATAAAACGATCTTGGATAATGCCCAGAAGCTGGATGGCAAACAGAATGTGTATATGCAGGAGACAAGGAAGGAATTGAATGAGAAGGTAGGGGATATGAAAGCATTCATCGTTTTGCTGATAATCGGCGGGTTCGTTCTCAGTATCATATTGCCCATCATCCTCAGCAGAAGCATTTCACGTCCTGTCCGTAAGCTGACGGAAGCGCTGGGCCAAGTCGCTTCCGGTAATTTAAATATTGAAGAAATGAAAATCCGGAACAAAGATGAAATTGGCGAAATGGCAGCGGCCTTCAATTTAATGGTAGGGGGACTTAAATCGATTGTCCTGAATATGAGGGATTCCGCGTCACAGCTTGCTGTTCAAGCTGAACAGATGTCGGCAAGTTCAGAACAAAGCCTGGCGTCCTCAGAGATGGTGTCGGCAACAGCAGAGGAAAATAGGAAAGGCACCTCCCTTCAGGTCGATATTGTCGAAAAATCGGTCGATTCGATGATTGAAATGGCTGCTGCCATCAAACGGATCACACTGAGCAATGTCGAAATGCTTCATTCAGCCAAGACCGTCAATGGACTCGTTCAACACGGGGCAGAGGGCATGAATGATGTAACGGCTCAAATGAAGGATATTAATGCCACGATTCGCGAGTCGGCAAAAATTATGGAAAACATGTCGAGTCACTCCAATGAAATTCAACGGGTGACAACATTCATTACCGATATTTCCGAACAAACGAATTTATTGGCATTGAATGCTGCGATTGAAGCGGCACGAGCTGGAGAACATGGGAAAGGGTTCGCAGTGGTGGCTGATGAAGTCCGGAAGCTTGCCGAGCAATCGAAGATATCGGCAGCGGAAATTGAGAAAATGGTCCGGTTCATCCAGGAAGCTACTGGAAAGGGAGTCGAGTCTATCAATGTAGGAAGTAAGAAAGCGGAAGAAGGACTTGCTGCTTCGGCAAGCTCGCTTCAAGTATTCACTAGCATCAAATCGGCCGTCGGACAGGTGAGTGAGCAAATTGCCTCGGTTTCCTCTGCCGTTGACGATCTGCAGGTGATGACCGAAGATGTTACGGAAGGCGCTCATTCTATCAAGGAAATAGCGGTCATATCAGCAGAAAGGGCAAATGATACAAGTGCTGCGACCGAAGAACAGCACACCGCCACCGAACAGATTTCCGAAGGTGCCCAAGCGTTGGCAACCTTGGCTGAAGGCTTGAAATTGGAAGTGAGCCGGTTTAAGTTTTAACACGTGAAAATCGAAAAGCCTGACCGCCCATGCGAGGCGGCAGGCTTTTTCTCTTTTCATTTTTTCATGATGGAAGGGCGAACCTCACTTGACAATGCTTGAGGAGAATTTCGACAATCCGTTTCGATGCAAAGCCATCCCCATATGGATTCGAGGCTGTTGCCATTTTGTTATAGTCGCCTTCGTTCGTAAGCAGATTATGGGCGGCCTCGTAAATGCGGTCTTCTTCGATTCCGGCCAATAAAAGTGTGCCGGCCTTGATTCCCTCCGGCCGTTCCGTCGTATCGCGCAACACGACAACCGGGACGCCAAGTGATGGTGCTTCCTCCTGCACCCCCCCGGAATCTGTCAGGATGAGATGAGATCGTGCCGCGAAGTTATGGAAATCAATCACCTCCAGGGGCTCGATGATATGTAGCCTCTTTGTTTCTTCGAAAACCTCATGGGCGATTTCCCGGACGACTGGATTTTTATGAATCGGGAAAACAACCTGGATATCCCCATGTTCATCAAGAAGCCGCTTCACGGAACGGAATATCCCCTGCATCGGTTTTCCGATATTTTCACGCCGATGTACGGTCATTAATAGCATCCTATCTCCATTCAAATCAGAGAGGATCGGATGCGAATAGTCCTTCTGGATCGTTGTTTTCAAAGCATCGATCACCGTATTTCCAGTGATGTGGATGCTGTCGGTCCGTTTATTTTCCAATAGCAGGTTTTCGGCAGCCTGCTTGGTCGGGGCGAAGTGGATGTCGGCCAGGACACCGGTCAATTGCCGATTCATCTCCTCAGGAAACGGTGAATGCTTATTCCAAGTGCGGAGTCCGGCTTCAACATGGCCAATCTGGACCTTATTATAGTAAGCAGCCAAGCTAGCGATGAAAGTGGTCGTCGTATCTCCATGGACGAGGACGATATCCGGTTTTATATGCTTCATGAGCGAACTCAGTCCCTCGATGCCCCTTGTTGTAATATCCTCTAATGTCTGTCTGTCTCTCATCATATCCAAATCGTGATCTGGCTTTATTTGAAAACATTGCAGTACTTGATCAAGCATTTCCCGATGCTGGGCGGTGACCACCACGATGGTTTCTATTTCGGCGTGATGTTTTTTCAGTTCCAAAACGACTGGTGCCATTTTAATTGCTTCAGGCCTTGTGCCAAAGACCGTCATGACCTTCAAACGTTGTTTAGGCATGCTCCATTCCTCCTCCTGCTAACTGTCCTCCCCATTATAACGAGAGATTCAGAGGAAAAATGAAAACGAAACAATAATTAACGGAATATTTACAAAATTAATGAGGACTTTATATTTCCTTAACCTTCCATTAATAACGGCACTTTACAATATAAAGCAGGAAGCATGACTGATCCAAGAATAGAGGTGATAGGTGAATATGAAAAGCGTCCTGATGATCGTGCAAAACTTTTATCCGGAAATCGGAAGTGCGGGAAATCGAATGAAAAATGTGTATCTCCATTTGAAAAGAAACGGATATGAAGTAACGGTCATCACGTTGAAACCGAGTTATCCCGATCAAAGTTTGTATCAAGACCATGAATTTTGGGATGAGGAACATATTGAGGAAGATGTCATCAGGATAAAACCGAATAAGGTGAAGCGGTATACAAGCAATATGGGAAGGCGCTTGCTGCATTATCTTGAAGCGATGTGGCTTTTCATTTATACAATCATCCGTCTCGAAAAAACATATGATTATGTGTTTGTCTCGACACCGCCAATTTTCCCGACGATGGCAGCTTTGATTGCCAAGAGAAAAATGAAGGCGAAACTCATTACCGATGTCAGGGACTTATGGCCAGAATCGTTGATAGGAGTGGGGGTTTTCGCAAATAAATGGATTTTGAAGTTCGCATACGTCCTGGAGCGGAAGCTGTATCGGCATTCAGATCATATTATCATCAATAGCCCTGGGTTCAGGGATTATATCAGGGCCAAGGGGGTCCAGGAAGAAACGATTCAATTCATCCCCAATTCGCTCACTGGTGATGAGCTGGCGTTGCGGAATGTATTTACCCCCATTTCTGAAACGAAAATCAAGGTCGTCTATACCGGGAATATCGGACTGGCCCAAGACCTGAAAAAACTGATAGCCATTGCTGAAACGTTAAGGAAACATGAGCAAATCGAGTTCACGATAATCGGATACGGCTACCGGGCAGCTGAAGTCGAGAGGGAAATCAGCGCGAAGGGATTGGCGAATATAAAAGTCATTAATGCGATGAATCGGAGGGTGACCCTTCATGAAGTTTCCTCCTCCCATATTGCTTATGTAAGCTTGGTGGAAAAAGAGGTGTTCAATAAGGTGCTGCCTGGAAAGATCATTGATTATATGTGTGTCGGAAAGCCAATTGTCGGTGATGTGGCGGGAAGGGCCAAGCAGGTGATCTCAGAGGCGAAGTGCGGGCTGGTGGCAGATAGCCGGGATGTGGGTGAAATCAGTCGCCACATTTTGACCATGGCCAGAGATCGAGCGCTGCGTGAAGAGCTAGGGGAAAACGGTTATGTATATGCGAAACAGCATTTTCTATGGTCCCAAAATATTAAAGGCCTCATCAACGTCTTGGAGGCGTAGGGAAGAAT